>DQXI01000001.1 GCA_011042305.1 Desulfobacteraceae bacterium | reverse complement strand
GCAGCCCGAGGAGATCGTCTCGGGCCGCTTCATGTCCCTGGGTGCCATCAAACGCGATTTGCCGGTGGACCAAATTACCCCGGACAGTCTTGAGGCGTTCAGGCTCTACCTGGAAGGCGGTGGTCAGCCTGTGCCGGGTTGATCCTTGCGGCGTACGCAGAGCGTTTTTCCCCACCCGCGCCACCACCTCTCCCTTGCTATTGCAGATCTCCACCACAAATTCAGGTCGGTATTTGCCGCCGTGGGCGGTATGGGTATAAATCGCCTCCAGAATTGACCAACCGCTTGAAGGCATTGGTATTCATCGGATTTTTTTCAGCAGGGATTTGAGGATCAACCTCTCTTCAGGGGTCAAGGCGGCCAGAAATTCACGGCTGGCGTCGGCGACCAGGGTCTTGATCCGTTTGACCTTGGCCCGGCCGGCCTCGGTAAGCAGGATCCGGACAGCGCGCCGGTCCGACGGGTCGGCCCGGCGACCGGCAAGACCAGCGGCCGTCAGCCGGTCGAGCAGGCCCGTCAGAGTGGCGCTGTCCAACTGCAGACGTTTGCCGAGGTGAACCGAGGTTACGTCGTCGGCCTCGGCAAGAAAAAACAGGGCCATGGCTTGGACCGCGGTGATCCCCAGGTCGGCCACTCGGCGGTTCAAGAAGCGGGTGCCGGCCCGGTTGGCCCTTCCCAATTGAAAAAAAATGCAGTCTTCCGCGCGCATACCTTTTGCACCTCAATATTTTGTGTGCAAGCTAGCCCATTGCACGCCGGCTGTCAAGACCGATGTGGCTAAAATTGGGCCACCGCGGACTTCCTGGCGGGGCCCAGCACATGGTACATGTCGATGCGCCCCTTGCCCTTGATCTCGATCTTGCCGCGGTATTGGCAGTCGAAGTCGTGCCGCACCAGGTCGTAGGTGTAAGCCGACAGGTTGACGCGCCCCGGTTCGGCCGCACTTTCGATGCGGGCGGCGATATTCACTGCATCCCCCCAGATGTCGTAGGTGAACTTGGACTTGCCCACCACGCCGGCCACCACCCCGCCGCTGTGGATCCCGATGCGCATGGGCCATTTGAGGGCCGAATGGCGATTGCGCTCCTCGATGAAAGCGGTCATTTCCAGGGCGCAGCGCACGCAGGCGACGGCGTGGCGGGGCAAGGGCTCAGGAAGTCCGGCCACCGCGAAGTAGGCATCGCCGATCGTCTTGATCTTCTCCAGGCCGTGACGCGCCACGATGTCATCGAAAGCACTGAAAATGGCGTTGAGTTCGTCCACCAGCTTCCGTGGCGGAATGGTGCCCACCGTGACGGTAAAATCCACCAGGTCGGCAAAGAGGACACTCACCTCTTCATGGCGACGGGGGGTGTTGCGGCCGGTGGTGCGCAGCTCTGTGGCCACCGCCCGCGGCAGGATGTTGTAGAGAAGCCGCTCCGTTTCTTCCTTTTCGCGCCTCAGTTCCGCCGTTTGGGCTTCGACCCGCTCGGCCAGCTCCCGGTTGTTGGCGGCCACCAGTTCCTGCTGAAAACGAATGCGCTCGATTTCTTCCTCCGCCAGGCGCCGGCGTAGCCTGGCCATGCGGTCGGCAATGCCGAGGGAAAAGAACATCACCTGGAAGACGATCCCGATCACCGCGGTGTTTCTCAGCCATGGATGCCAGGGAACGAGTCCCAGAATCCCAAAACCGTACAGGCAGACGCCGGCACAGAAAAAGCTGTTGCCCGCCAGGTAGGCCCGGGCGGGTCGAAAACCGCGCAGCAGGCAGATCACCGCCATGATGATAGCGGAAACGAAAACGGTCAAAGAGATGACGGTATTCCAGACAAAGCCGGCACGACGCAACTCCAGGCCGATGAACGGTGCGCCGATAAGTGGACCGGCGCAAAGCAAAACCATCATCACCTGGAGCCAGCGATGGCCCCAGGGAAGGTTTTCGGCCGTACCGAGAAACTGCTGGGTGAAACGGGCGAACAACGTCACCGTGGCCAGCACGAGGAGCCAGGAAAACAGGCTGTCCCACCGGGGGTAAGACGGCCAGAGCAGACAGCCCAGCCGCTCGCCGACGCTGAGGATGTACAGCCCCGCGCAAAGGCTGTAGAGGGCGAAGTAGAGGTAGCCGTGCTCGCGCACGAAGATGAAAAGGGCCAGGTTGTAGAACCCCAGCCCGACAATGATGCCGACCAGAATGCCGTCCAAACAGGCGTCGGCGACAATGGCCCCTATCGTTGCCACGGTAAAGCCCTAAAAATCTCTCCCCGGAATCGCAATGCGTGACTTGTCCTCGGAGGAGTTTGAACGTTCACGCTGCATTTTTTCCAGCTCGTTGACCATCTCTTCAAGGGCGGCCTGCATGGCGCCGGGAAAGGCCTCCACGGCCTCCTTGAGGTTGTTGGCGGCCAGAACTGCCTGAATCGGCAGGGGGCCGTCGGGGGTTAGCACCTGGGCCGTCCCGATGAAAATCGGGGTGCGTCCCTGGTCAGCGCTGCCGTCAGCATGCACCGGCACCAGCCGCCGCACCGCCCCGGATTGCAGGTCGGTAAAGCTCTCCTCGCGGTAAAGCGCATCGGGATTGATGGAAAAATCGATGCCGCCTTCACGTTTTGACGCCATGGAAAACTCGCTTTCTGCGCACTCCACCCGGGGCAGGCGCGTTTGAATCTAGATTTTTAGAATTTGGTAGAATTGGAAAGCGCTTGACGCGGAAGGCCAAATTCGAGGACATCGGAGCACAAGCGCCGTCGTTTGTCAACTTTCAGCCTCGCCGCCGCAAGGCCCGGTCAAAAAGTGATCCCCTTCCTTTCTTATCAGAGAGAAATCATTCCGGTCGCCCCGTGCGGGGCTGGCCAAAATGCATCAACAGCGCGGCAATGATGCCACTGTCAGTACTGCCCGCACACTGTCCCGCCGAGCCAACGCCAGAACCATGCGGACACCGGCCACCATCAGCAGTGCCCCAGGATGGCCAAGGGGATCAAGTGAATCAACGTGATTCGGTCAACGGTCCTTGATCAAGGCGGACTTTTTCAGATTCTGCCGGATGTAGCGGGCATGCAAGAGCAGGTGAATCACGATGGTGAGGGAAAACAACAGCGCTCCGACCTGATGTACGGCACGCAGCGCCTGGCGCAGGCCGTAAACCGCGCTGGCAGGCCCCCCGCCGTGGGGCAACAGCCAGGCGGCAGCCCCGGTGATCACCATCAGGGCGAAAAGGATGAAGGCGACCACATTGATGATCCAACGCGCAGCGTTGCTTTCCATTTCGTAGCTCCCGGGAAAAGGTGAAAAACAACATTGGGCAAGATAACCGAACCGGCCCCGGGTGTCAAAATACAGCGATGACGACCGAACCATCGCCAGCAACGGTTTGACACCCCGCAACGGCTCGACTATGAGAATCTTGACCTCTTTGCTGCCGAGATTTTCAAGAAACGCTTTTCGCCAGCCGCCAGGAAGATCATGTATATCTCTGCCTACACGCATCGACATCAACTGCTTCAGATCACCGAAAGATGGCTTTCGAACCAACTGGCGCCGGACGATGCCCTGCAGATCACCCGGATCATCACCTACGACGGCTTTATCGCCTGGCATACCCTGGTCGACTTCGTTCAGGGGTTGACCCGGCGGCTCAACAACGCCAAGATCCGCACCCTGGCCCTCTACTGCAAAAAAGGCCTGAAGGACTTCATCACCGCCACCTGCCACAGCCCCTCCCCGCGGGCTGCGGAGCTGGTCGCCGACTACCGGCGACTGCCAGAGTACTACTACGTGGGCTCGCCCATGGCCGGATACCTGTTTCACGATCCTGCCGGACGTGTGTTGAGCATCTGCCGCTTCAAGCGCACCAGGCGGATCGCGGAAAAAGCAAGCCGCTATGCGGCCTTGCACATGCGAAAACGTCTCAGGCAGCAGTCTGAAAGGCTCTTGCACGAGGCTGCCGAAGCACCGCCGCCCCGGGACACCCTCCCCGCCGAGATCCAGCGCAAGGCCGAGGAGGCCCTGATGGCCACCATCCGCGACGGCGGCCTCAGGCTTCCCCGCCTGGAGATGAAAATCCGCGATGTGGTCGGCGCCAAGATCATCGACTGGGGGTTCGGCCCGGATGGCCTGGAAGCCGCCCTGGCAAAGATGCCGGGAGTACGCATCCTGGAAAAGGAGATCCACCAAGGTGTCTACAATGCCGTTCACTACAACATCGGCCTGCAGATCCAAGCCGATGCGATCATCAGGGCCTTTGCCGCCTCTGCGCACCGGCAAACCTGCCGCCGCCGAGGGCTTCCCTCCGGCGACGGCACATCGGACTTCGAGGCTTTCATCCACAACGGCGCCTCGGAGCTTGGCCTGGATTTGATCCTGACCACCTACGAAGAGCTGCTGGAATCGGAAATCGGCCGCAGCATGCACGAGGCCCGCATCTTCAGGCAGCGACAAGAGGAATCGCTTTTCGGCAACATTCCGGCCAACATCGGCTACATCATCGAGTACCTGCTGGCCGTGGGGCTGAGCCCGGTAACGGAAATCGACGAAATTCCCATCAAGCTCTGGGGCCGCTACCTTCCCGACACCCTGAGCTACTGCATCCGCAAACTCTATGGCATCCCGGAATACACCCTGATCGACGATTGACCGGATCCCGGGGATGGCTACTGGATATGGATAGTTTTCCTGGTTGACACACTATATGTAGGGCTATATAGTACTCCAATGAATCCGGCAGGCGTGACGCCCCATGCCTGCCGGCAATTTTTCTCAAATGCCAAACCGTTTTTCACAAGGAGGCAGGTTTCATGCACCTGATGAGCGCCCAGCGCCTTTGCGATCTTTTCGAAGCCCATCCGGACCAGCCGACCCTCTCCTGGTCCGGCCGATGCCACGATTGCCAGGCCAAAGTCGAAGTCACCGCCACCCCCCAATCCGACGGAATTCATATCTCCGGCGGGGCCGTGTACGAACCGACAGAAGGGCGGTTTTTTCTCAAGTGTGATGCCTGCCACCGCAAGGACCCGGTGCTGCGCAACTTCCAGGCCTGCGAGGTCTACAGCCGGGTGGTGGGCTACCTGCGCCCGGTGGCCCAGTGGAACGACGGCAAACAGGCCGAGTTTTCCCTGCGCAAGACATTCGACCGCAGTCTGTCGGTTGCCGGGGACCTTTCCTGACGATTATTTCAATTCCTTGATCTTTTCGATATCGGCCGTCCTGCCGATAATCACCAGGATATCGCTGTCCTTAACCACGAAGTCGGCGCCGGGGACCATCAAAAAGCGCTCCGGCACCAGCTCCTTGACGGCGATGATGTTGATTTCGTAGCGCTTACGCAGGTCCAGGTCCTTGAGGGGCTGGCCGATGAACGAGCGCGGCGGATCGATCTGGGCAATGGTGTAATCCTCCTGCAGGGGAAGAAATTCCAAGATGTTGGGCTGGGTCAGGCGCATGGCCAGGCGCTTGGCCATGTCCTTGCCCGGCCGGATGATCTCGCTGGCCCCCAGCTGTTCCAAAATCTGGCCGTGGTCGTCGTCTTCCGCCTTGGCGATAATTCGTTTGACCCCCATCCGCTGCAGGTGGAAGCAGATCAGAATACTCGGCTTGATGTTGGCCCCGGTACTCACGATCACGGCATCCATCTCTTCCAGCCCAAAACTTTTCAACATTTCGGCATCGGTCATATCGGCCACGATGGCACTGGTACAATGGGGCTCGACGGCCTGGACCCGCTCCTTGTTGCGATCGATGGCGATCACCTCGTTTTTGGCTTCAAACAACGCCTTGGCCACATAGTAGCCGAAGCTGCCGGCGCCGATCACGACGAATTTTTTCATCTTCTCTCCATTCTATCCGATCATCAGGTTCTCTTCCGCGTACTGGATCCCCTTGGTAGAGGCGGCCCCGGCGATAATATAGGTAAAGGCCGGCACCCCGACCCGGCCGATGATCATCAGCACGATGATCGTCAGCTTGCCCACCGGCGTCAACACACCGGTGGCCCCCATGGACAGCCCCACCGTGGCGAAGGCCGAAACCGTCTCGAACAGATAGCTCAAGAACTGTCGGTTTCCGCCAATGCGCGCCCCATGCTCGGGATCGGCGAACAGGATCACGAATACCGCCACGCCGATGGTGGCCAGGGAGAACACCAGCACCGATACGCTCTTGGTAACGGTCTCGCCGGGAAGGGTCTTGCCAAAAAGGTTGACGCACTTGCGGCGCATCAGACGGCTCCAGGAAAAACCGCCCAACACCACCAGGGTCGTGGTCTTGATGCCGCCGCCGCAGGATCCCGGCGAAGCGCCCACCAGCATCAAAAACATCATGAACAGCAGGGTGGCCGTGTTGAACGAAGCGATGTCGATGGTGTTGAACCCGGCGGTGCGACAGGTCACGGATTGGAAAAACGCCGTGAGCAGCCGCTCGCCGATGCCCATGGAAGCCACCGTGGTCTTTTCGGAAACCAGGATCACCAGGGCTCCCAGGCCGACCAGCGCCGCGCTGGCAGCCAGCACGGCCTTGGTCTGAATGGAAACCCTGCCCTTGTCCGAGCCGGTAGCGTGGCGGTAGATCTCGTAGACCACCGGGAACCCGATGCCACCGAGGACGATGAGGCTGCCGACGGTGGCATTCACGATCCCCGAGGCCCGGAAACCAACCAGACTGTCGGTAAAGAGGGAAAAACCGGCGTTGCAAAAGGCTGACACGGCGTGAAACACGGCGAGCTTGGCTGCCTCACCGGCCGGATAAGCGCCCTGCCAGTGGAGAAACAGGGCCAGGGCGCCGACGGTTTCGATGATCACCGTAAAAACGATCACCGAACGCAAAATGGCGTAGATATCAGCGCGGGGCGCGGCACTGAAAACTTCCTGCATGGCCATGCGTTGCTGGAAGACCACTTTTTTGCCAATAATTTGAAACAGCGCCACGGAGATGGTCATGATTCCCAGCCCGCCGATCTGGATCAAAAAGAGGATCACCCCTTGGCCGAAGGCGGAAAAATAGCTGCCGGTGTCCACCACGATCAAGCCGGTCACGCAAACCGCCGAAGTGGCGGTGAACAGGGCGTCGATGAAGGCCAGCCGACCGCTGCCAGCGGCCGCCGGCAGCATCAGCAGCAGGGTTCCCACCGCGATGGTGGCCAGAAAGCTGAACAGCAGCAGGTTGGTGGGGTGCAGGCGGCGTAAGCGATGCTGGAACCAGGAAGTCATGGGCGATAGTGTTCGCTGCTGGTGTGAGGGCTTGCCCGCCAACCGAAAAGCTAAGGATTGGTGGCTTCAGATGGTGGCATGTTAGCACGATTTGCTCGAAATGAAACGTCTGGCGATGCCGCCGGGCCTCTCTGCCGTCTCGCCGGCCGCGCCACAAGCGCTTGCCCCCCCGCAAGACAATTGACAAGGCCCCCGACCGGAATTACATGAATTCAGGGCTTGATGGGTTCGCAAGAAACCCGAACTGTCATCCCGAGCGCAGCGAGGGATCTCTGCGCAAACCGGCTTATCTCAAAATTTCGAATGGAAGAGGACATGGCGGAGAGGATCATGTTCGCTGTCAGCCAGGAAGCCAGAAGCAAGGCGGCGGCGTTTTTCAACGGCCGCGAGATCCAGCCGATCCGGGTTTACGTCTCCACCCAGGAGGACTGCAAACGTTTTGCCCTTGCCTTGGACCAGAAGCGCGCCGGCGATGCCGTCTATGAACTCGACGGGGTAACCTGGGTCATCAACGCGGATTTCCTGCAAAAAGCCCAGCCAGTGCGGATCGACTACGGCGCCGACGGATTCGAAATCACCGCTGCCATCGATCCCAACGCCGGCGCCTGCGCCACCTGCCAGGCGGCGGGCAAATGCGGTCATTAGGGGCCGACGCCTGAGTCTGGACGTTTAAAGCTCGGAAAAACGAGGCCCGGAACTTGCCATTGGCACGCCGGGCCTCGTTTCGTTGATCTCACACCCCGCTGGCCGTGGCCGGGTGGGCCTTGAGGTACTCCAGGCGGTTGAGCCCGTTGATGTACGCCTTGGCCGCGGCGGTGATGATGTCCGGGTCGGCGCCCTTGCCCAGGGCCACCAGGCCGTTTTCGCGCAGGCGCACCGTCACCTCGCCCTGGGCGTCGGTGCCGCCGGTCAGGGCGCTGATGGTAAAACGCAGCAGCTCGCTGTCGGTCTCGGTGAGACCGGCAATGCAGTTGTAGGCCGCATCGATGGGCCCGTTGCCGTAGGCCGCCCCCCGCCGTTCGCGCCCGTTGACGTTCAGCTTGACGCTGGCCATGGGCATGACGGTGGTGCCGGCGGTGACGTGGAGGTATTCGAGGGAGAAGATCTCCGCGGTGCGCAAAATCCCCTCGGTCACGATCACTTCCAGGTCCTCGTCCACCACGTTCTTCTTCTTGTCCGCCAGCTCCTTAAAGCGCGTGAAGACCAGGCTCAGCTCCTCGTCAGACAGATCGTAGCCCAACGACTTGAGCCGATCGCGCAGGGCGTGACGGCCCGAGTGCTTGCCCAGCACAAGCGCATTGCGATTCAAACCCACCGTCTCGGGCCGCATGATCTCGTAAGTCATGGGGTTTTTCAGCACCCCGTCCTGGTGGATCCCCGCCTCGTGGGCGAAGGCGTTGGCCCCCACGATGGCCTTGTTGGGCTGAATCACGATCCCGGTGAGCATGCTCACCAGCCGGCTGGTGGGATGGATCTCCACCGTGCGGATGCCGCAGTCCAGCGGCAGCCAGTTGTGCCGGGTGTGCAGCGCCATGACCACTTCTTCCAGGCTGGTATTGCCGGCCCGCTCGCCGATGCCGTTGATGGTCACCTCCGCCTGCCGGGCCCCGGCCCCGATGGCCGCCAAGGTGTTGGCCGTGGCCAGGCCCAGGTCGTTGTGGCAGTGGACACTGAGCACCGCTTTGCCCATGTTGGGGGTATGGGCCATCACGTAACGCACCAGGTCGGCGAATTCATCCGGCACGGCGTAGCCCACCGTGTCGGGCAGGTTCACTGTGGTGGCCCCGGCCTCGATGGCCGCCTCGAAAACCTTGCAGAGAAAGTCGCGGTCGCTGCGCGAGCCGTCCTCGGCGGAAAACTCCACGTCGTCGGTGAGGCTGCGGGCATGGGCAACGGCATCGGCGGCGGCGACGATCACCTCATCGCGGTTCATCTTGAGCTTGTACTGCATGTGGATGTCGCTGGTGGCGATGAAGGTGTGGATCCGCGGGTGCCGGGCGTGGCGCACCGCCTGCCAGGCCCGGTCGATGTCGCTGCGCGAGGCCCGCGCCAACCCGGCTACCCGGGTGGTTTCCAGCTTGGCAGCGATGCGGCTCACCGCGTCGAAGTCGCCCTCCGAGGCGGCGGGAAATCCGGCTTCGATGACATCGACACCCAGTTTTTCCAGCTGGGTGGCCAGACGCAATTTTTCGGCGGTGTTCATGCTGGCGCCCGGTGACTGCTCGCCGTCGCGCAAGGTGGTGTCGAAAATGATCAGACGGTCGTTCATGGGGTCTCCTCTTAAAACAAAAACGGATCTTCAAAAAACAATGGGGATCATCCAGTCAACGCTGCGTCCGATCGAGCATGGGCCGCAGACCGCGACGCCCGGGGCGGCGCGGTGCTGCGGCGTTGATGGCTCCTCTTGGCATCATATGGTGCTTCCCTGCCTATCCGAAGGTTGTCGATTTCACCGGGGCGCTCCGCCTTTGCTCAAACAACAGCCGTCTTTGCACCGTTGCCGTTGACCGCCTTGGCCAGCTTGTACTGGAAGCTGTCCGCCAGGGCCTGCCAACTGGCCTCGATGATGTCTTCGCTCACCCCGATGGTCTGCCACACGTCGTCCTGGTCGCGGGACTCGATGAGCACCCGCACCCGGGCCGCCGTTCCCTCCCGGCCGTCGATGACACGCACCTTGAAATCCACCAGGCGCATGGTCCGCACCTGGGGATAGAACTTGTCCAAGGCCTTGCGCAAAGCGTTGTCCAGGGCACTGACCGGACCGTGGCCTTCGGCAGCGGTGATCTCCTCCTGGCCGTCCACCTTGATCTTGATGGTGGCGTGGGCCGCGCACGGGCGGTCCTGATCCTTTTCGATGGACACCCGAAACGCCTCGAGTTCGAAATGGGGCGTAAACTGGCGGGTGAACTTTTCCATCAGGATCTTCAACGATCCGTCGGCGGCATCAAACTGGTAACCGGCCTGCTCCATCTCCTTGATGCGCGTGACCAGGCGGTTGCGTTGGTCCCCCTCGCCGTCCAGATCGATGCCCAGCTCCCGGGCCTTGTAGGTCACGTTGCTGCGACCGGACATATCCGACACCAGCACCCGGCGCCGGTTGCCCACCCGCTGCGGGTCGGTGTGCTCGTAGGCCCTGGGCTCCTTCATGATGGCATGCACGTGGATGCCGCCCTTGTGGGCGAAGGCGCTCTGGCCCACGAAGGGACGGTTGCTCTGGGGCACGAGGTTGGCCGTCTCGCTGACAAAACGCGACAGCTTCTTGAGCTTGCGCAAATCGTCATCGGAGACTGCCGGCAGGTTCATCTTGAGGCACAAGATCGGGATGACGGAGGTCAGATCGGCATTGCCGCAGCGCTCCCCGTAACCGTTGATGGTTCCCTGGACCATGGTGGCGCCGGCGCCCACCGCCTCGATAGTGTTGGCCACGGCCAGGCCGCAGTCGTTGTGGGTGTGGATGCCAAGCTTCACCGGTAACCGGCTTGCAAAAAAGCGCTTCACGGCCGCCACGGCCGTCCGGATATCCGAGGGCAGGCTGCCGCCGTTGGTGTCGCAGAGCACCAGGGCGTCGGCCCCGCCTTCGGCGGCGGTGGCCAGGGTTTGCAAGGCATAGTCCGGGTTGTCGCGGAAACCGTCGAAAAAATGCTCGGCATCGTAGATCGTCTCCCGGCCCCGGGCCTTGAGAAAGGCCACCGACTCGCGGATCATGGCCAGGTTCTCTTCGCGCGCAATATCCATGACCGAATCCACGTGAAGATCCCAGCTCTTACCAAAAATGGCCACCGCCGGCGTTCCGCTGGCGATGAGCGCCTGGAGGTTGGCATCCTCTTCGGGCCGGACCCCGGGGCGGCGGGTGGCGCCGAAGGCGACGATGCGTGCCTTGGCGAAGGTTTCCTGACGGGCCAGCTCGAAAAACTGCATGTCCCGCGGGTTTGATCCCGGCCAGCCGCCCTCGATGTAGTGAATCCCGGCATCATCCAGACGCTTGGCGATCTGGAGCTTCTCGCTGGCGGAGAAGTTGACGTTCTCCCCCTGGGTGCCGTCGCGCAGGGTCGTGTCGTAGAGCCATACCGGTGGTTCCATGGGCGTTTCTCCTTAAACGCGCCGGTTCTCCGGCCGCAGGGCGCGCACAGCAGCGCCGGCCCGCCACATCTCGCTGTCGTGGATTTGTTTCAGCTCCTGCTCTAGCCTGGACCGGTAGTCGGGAGCGCTGTTGACGTCCAGGACCCGGCGCGTCTCGCTGCCGTCCACCACCTTGCGGTAGAGGTCCTCGAACACCGGCGCCACCGCATCGCGAAACTTCGGCGCCCAGTCCAACGCACCGCGCTGGGCCGTGGTGCTGCAGTTGGCGTACATCCAGTCCATGCCGTTTTCCGCCACCAGGCGGATCAGGCTCTGGGTCAGCTCCTCGACGGTCTCGTTGAAGGCCTCGCTGGGGCTGTGGCCGTTGCGCCGCAGCAGGTTGTACTGGGCCTCCATCACCCCGGCCAAGCAGCCCATCAGCACGCCGCGCTCGCCGGTCAGATCGCTGTGGACCTCTTTTTCAAAGGTGGTGGGAAAGAGGTAGCCGGAGCCGATGGCGATGCCCAGCGCGATGGTACGTTCCCGGGCCCGGCCGGTGGCGTCCTGGTGGACGGCGAAGCTCGAATTGATGCCGCTGCCCTCAAGAAAATTGGTGCGCACCGTGCGACCCGATCCCTTGGGCGCCACGAGGATGACATCGACATTTTCCGGCGGCACGATCTGGGTCTGGTCCCGGTAAACGATGGAAAAGCCGTGGGAAAAATACAGGGCATCCCCCGGGTTGAGGCAGGCGGCGATCTTCGGCCACATCGCCATCTGGCCGGCGTCCGAGAGCAGGTACTGCACCACGGTGCCGCGGCGGGCCGCCTCTTCGATGGGAAACAGGGTCTCGCCGGGGACAAAGCCGTCGTCCACGGCCCGCTGCCAGGAAGCCCCGCCTTCACGCTGGCCCACGATGACCCGTATCCCATTGTCGCGCAGGTTCAGCGCCTGCCCCGGCCCCTGGACCCCGTAGCCGAGCACCGCCACCGTCTCGTCGGCCAGCACCTCGCGGGCCTTTTGCAGGGGAAACTCCTCCGCGGTGATCACCTCTTCCACAACGCCGCCAAAGTCGATTTGAGCCATTCTGTTTTCTCCTTAGCTCTTTTTAGGTACAAATGGGGTGGGCCGGGCCGCCACACAGCCAAGCCCAAGTTTCAAGTTTCAAGCATCCAACTTCATCAGTTCGGCTCGCGCAGCAGAGCCACGGTGCCGGCACGGGCAATCTTCTGGATACCCATGGGCCGCAGCAGGTTGATCAGGGCCGCCAGCTTGCCCTCGGTGCCCGTGACCTCAATGATGTAGTGCTCCAGGCCCACGTCCACCACCTTGCAACGGAAGATGTCCACGATGCGCAGGATCTCGGCCCGGTGCTCCGGCTTGGCCTGAACACAGATCAGGGCCATCTCCCGTTTGACGGCGTCGTCCCCGCTCAAGTCGCGCACCTTGATGACGTTGACCAGCTTGTTGAGCTGTTTTTCGATCTGCTCCACCACCGGCGGGTTGGCCAGGGTGGTCAGGGTAATGCGCGAAATTTTCGGATCGATGGTTTCCGCCACGCAGAGGCTCTCGATGTTGAACCCGCGGCCGGAAAACAGGCCCACCACGCGGGAAAGCACTCCAGGTTCGTTGTCCACCAGCATGGTGAAGATGTGTCGTTCGGTAGTCATGTGATTCCGTCTCGTATGTCTGGTTGTGAATTCGGACCGCTCCGACGGGTCTGGCAATGTTCAAAAGCTGAATCTCGACAGTTTCCCCGCCTTGGTTACACCAGCAGCATCTCGGTGATCGGCGCGCCCGCCGGCACCATGGGATAGACGCTTTCCTCCCGCTCCACCACGAAGTCCATGATCACCGGGCCCGGGGTCTCGATGCCCTTTTGCAGCACCGCCTCCACCTCATCGGGACTTGTGGCGCGCAGCCCCGT
>DQXI01000040.1 GCA_011042305.1 Desulfobacteraceae bacterium | reverse complement strand
TGGGACAGAAGTGGGACAAACCGGCGAGGAAATAAAATAGGGGCTTACGAGTTTCCCCGTAAACCCCTGATTTTACTTGGTGCCGAGGGACAGAATCGAACTGCCGACACGGGGATTTTCAGTCCCCTGCTCTACCGACTGAGCTACCTCGGCGAACCGGCGCTCAAGGCGATCAAGGCGATCAAGGCGATCAAATGAAAGGGTTCAATTAGACAAAGCCGATGCGGATGTCAAGTCCAAAATGGGCCGATGGTGTCAGCCCAGGTCTCCCAGCCGGTGCTGGACCAGAGCGCAGGCGGCCAGAGCGGCGGTCTCCGCCCTCAGGATGCGCGGGCCGAGGCTGGCCACGGCAAAACCGGCCCGCTCGGCGACGGCCACCTCCGCTTCATCCAGCCCTCCCTCGGGCCCCAGCAACAAGGCGGCGGAATGCACCGCCGGCGCAGCCTCTGCCAGGATGTGGTGCAATGGCCTGCGGGCCGCCTCCCAGAAGACGATCTTCAGGTCGCAGGCGCCGGCCGCCGCCAGGGCCGCCTCGAGATCGCAGGCAGCCTCGATGACGGGAATCCGCCCCCGGCGACACTGCTTAAGCGCTTCGGCGGCGATCTTGCGCCAGCGTTCCAGCCGCCCCTCCATTCGCCGGGCATCGGGCCGGGCCACGCTGCGACGTGCCATCACCGGCACAAAGCGCGACAGCCCCAGCTCGGTGAGCTGCCGCACCAGGAGGTCCATCTTGCCCTCCTTGAGAAACCCTTGCAGCAGCATCAATTCAAGGGGCGATTCGGCCGCCGTGGGCCTCGCCCGCCCCACTTTTACCTGGACCCCGTCCGGCCCGATGACCGCCACGCGCCCTTCGTACTCCATTCCCTGCCCGTCGGACAGCTGCACCGCATCGCCGACCTTCAGGCGCAACACCTGCACCAGGTGGCGGGAATCCCCGCCCGAAAGCGGCACAACAGCCCCCGGGGCGGCATCGGCCGCGAGCAGGAAACGTCTCATCGGCCGTCGGCCTTCCCGGCCCCTTTTTGGCGCCATATGGCTTGACAGTGGTTCGGGCGCATGCTAAATTCCGAAAAATTTTAGTGTTTGGCAGTAGTTACACCACATCCGGAACAAAAAACCGGAGGCTTGTCACGATGAATGCCCCAAAAGCGCCTCGCAATCAAGGGCAGAGTCCTCCAGACAATGGGGTGATCGACCTGACGGATCCGATTCCGTCGCCTTTCGAAGACGATGCTCCCATCATCGAATTGACCGATCGGGTCAACACCGCCGGCGGCGACCTGGCGGGCCTCCCGCCCGCCCAAGCCCCTGCCACGGCGCCGTTGGCCCGGCAACCGGAGGAGGCGCCGCTGGATCTCGAAGATGAACGCATTCCCATCGATCTCCTCGACGACGCCATCATCCTCGACGAGGCGGAGGATCCGACCGGGCGCACGGATGACTTCGTCGACTCGCTCGGCCTCGAAATCCCGCCGGCCGCCGATCCCACCGCCCAATCGGCCCCATTGGATCGCCAGCCGGCAATTGGCGACCGCCAGGACCTGCCGGCCCATGAACCTGATCTCGAGACCCGGGTGGCGTCAGCCCTGCCGCCGGAGAGAATCGAAGCGGTCCTGGAACGCGTCATCGAAAAAATCTACGCCGAAAAAATCGAAGGGATCCTGGTGGAAACGGTGGAGCGGGTAGTCAAGCGCGAGATCGAGGAGATCCGCTCGACATTGCTGGGAGACGGAGAGGCGTAAAGAGACGAGAAAAGCCCGGGGGTTCGACTGCCGGGCAGGACGACATTTCTCCACGGATCGGGGATTTTTGGACCGCATGATCCCCGATCGTTGTTTCTGCGGCCGGCCCAGTGCCGGATTGCCATTTCAGGAGCTGATCTGCAGATGACCGATACCCAACACCCCACACTGGAAAAGGGGTACGACCCGAAAAACGTCGAATCGCGATGGTACGCGGCCTGGGAGGATGCCCAGGCCTTCGGAGCCGCCGACAAGAGCGACCAGCCGGCCTTCAGCATTGTCATTCCGCCGCCCAACGTCACCGGCGTGCTGCACATGGGCCACGCCCTGAACAACACCCTGCAGGACATCCTCTGCCGCTACCGGCGCCTCTGCGGCGACAACGTGCTGTGGATGCCCGGCACCGACCATGCCGGCATCGCCACCCAGAACGTGGTGGAGCGCGACCTGGCCGCCCAGGGTCTGGACCGCCACCAACTGGGCCGAGAAAAATTCATCGAGGCCGTCTGGCAGTGGCGCCAGCGCTACGGCAGCGCCATCATCAACCAGCTCAAGCGCCTGGGCGCCTCATGCGACTGGCAGCGCGAGCGCTTCACCATGGACGAAGGCCTGTCGCTGGCCGTACGCAAGGTGTTCGTGGAGTTGTATCAGGAGGGGTTGATTTACCGCGGCCAGTACATCATCAACTGGTGCCCGCGCTGCCATACCGCCCTGGCCGACCTGGAAGTCGAACACGAGGAGGTGGACGGCCACCTCTACCACATCCGCTATCCTTTCCCGGGCCGCGAGGACGGGATCGTGGTGGCCACCACCCGTCCCGAAACCATGCTGGGCGACACCGCCGTGGCGGTGCATCCCGAAGACGAGCGCTACGCCGGCCTGCCCGCCGAAACGGTGATTCTGCCGCTGATGGAGCGCGAGATTCCCGTTATCCGCGACAGCTACGTGGACCGCGAATTCGGTACCGGCGGGCTCAAGGTGACCCCGGCCCACGACCCCAACGACTTCGAGCTGGGGCGCAAGCACGGCCTGGAGCGCATCAAGGTGATCGGTGACGACGGCCGCATGACCGAGGCCGCCGGCCCTTACGCCGGCCTGGACCGCTTCGAATGCCGCACCCGGGTGCTCGAAGACCTCAAGGCCCGTGGCCTCTTGGTCAAGGTGGCGCCCCTGCGCCACAGCGTGGGCCACTGCTACCGCTGCAAGACCGCGGTGGAACCGAACCTGTCGCTCCAGTGGTTCGTGCGCGCCAAGCCCCTGGCCGAGCCGGCCATCCGGGCCGTGGAAGAGGGCCTCACCCGCATCATCCCCGAGGCCTGGGCCAAGACCTACTACGAGTGGATGTACAACATCCGCGACTGGTGCATCTCGCGCCAGATCTGGTGGGGCCACCAGATCCCGGCCTGGACCTGCCGCGGCTGCGGCAAGCTGACCGTGGCCATGCAGGCGCCCCAGGCCTGCCCCCAGTGCGGCGGGAGCGAACTGGACCAGGAGACCGACGTGCTGGACACCTGGTTCTCCTCGGCCCTCTGGCCCTTTTCCACCATGGGATGGCCCGAGCGCACCGACCTGCTCAGGACCTTCTATCCCACCAGCGTGCTGGTGACCGGTTTCGACATCCTGTTTTTCTGGGTGGCGCGCATGATGATGATGGGCCTGCACTTCATGCACGACGTGCCCTTCCGCGACGTGTACGTCCACGCCCTGGTGCGCGACGAAAACGGCAAGAAGATGAGCAAGTCAAAGGGCAACGTCATCGACCCGCTCACCGTCATCGACGAATACGGCACCGACGCCTTCCGCTTCACCCTGGCCGCCTTCGCCGCCCAGGGGCGCGACATCAAGATGTCGCTCAAGCGGGTGGAAGGCTACCGCAACTTCATCAACAAGCTCTGGAACGCGGCCCGCTTCGCCCTGCTGCACCTGGATCAGCCCTATCCGCGTATCGAAGGCCAAACGAGCCTGCCCGAGCGCTGGATCCTCTCCCGCCTGGCCCGGGTCAGCCGGGAGGTCACCGCGGCCCTGGACGACTACCGCTTCAACGAGGCGGCCGGCAGCGTGTACAATTTCCTCTGGCACGAGTTCTGCGACTGGTTCCTGGAGGCCAGCAAGGCCGACCTGTACAACGACGCCGAGCCGGTGCGCCGAAAGACGGCCCGCCAGGTGCTCTGGCGGGTGCTCCACGATGCGCTGATCCTGCTGCATCCCTTCGTCCCCTTTGTCACCGAGGAGATCTGGAACCACCTGCCGGGCAGCGAAGGCCTGCTGATGCAGGCCCGGTGGCCCGGCCAGGACCTCGAGGCGGCAGTGGACCCCGGCGCCGAGAATGCCATGGCCCTGGTGATGGGGGTCATCACCGGCATCCGCAACATCCGTGGCGAGATGAACATCGCCCCCGGCCTGGCGCTGGCCGCCCAGGTCCAGGCGTCCGACCCCGACACGCGCGCCCTGCTCGAGAACGAACAAGCCTTGATTAGTCAACTGTCGCGCCTCAAGGCGCTCACCGTGTCCCCCCCGGGAGCCAGGCCCAGCGGGGCAGCCACCGCCATCGTGGACGGCGCTGCGGTGTATGTCTCCCTTGAGGGCATCATCGACCTGGACAAGGAAACCGAGCGGCTGACCAGGGAGCTGGCCAAGATCGCCAAGGACATGGGGTCTCTGTCCAAGAAGCTCAACAACCAGGATTTTCTCGCCAAGGCCCCGGGCGAGGTGGTCGAAGGGGTGCGGGAAAAGCACTCCGCCCTGGCGGACAAGCAGCAAAAAATCGAGGCTAACCTGGCGCGGATCCGGGAGATGCGCTGAGAGAGGCAACGCTTTGAACACCGTCGATCGTCTTATCGAACTGGCCCTGGACGAGGATCTGGGATCCGGGGACCTGACCACCGACGCCCTGCTGGGAGACGACAAGCCGGGCTGGGCCGAGATCGTGGCCAAGGAGGATCTGGTCCTCTGCGGCCTGGACATCGTCCGGCGCGTGTTCACCCGTATCGACGACCGGGTGGCCTGCCGCAGCGACTGCCGCGACGGCGACCATGTTGACGCCGGACGCACGGTGATGCGGTTGAAAGGACCGCTCAAGAGCCTGCTGCACGGTGAGCGCACCGCCCTGAACTTTCTTCAACGCCTCTCGGGAATCGCCACCCACGTGCGCACCTGGGTAGAAGCCCTGGGCACCGGTACGGCCCGCCTGGTGGACACCCGCAAGACCACCCCGGGCTGGCGCGTGCTGGAAAAATACGCCGTGCGGGTCGGCGGCGCCGCCAACCACCGCATGGGGCTCTACGACGGCGTCCTGATCAAGGACAACCACATCGCCGCCTGCGGCGGCATCGCCCCGGCCGTGACCGCCTTGCGCCACCGGATTTCGCACCTGGTCAAAATCGAGGTGGAAACGGCCGACCTGGACCAGGTGGAGGAAGCCCTGGACGCCGGCGCCGACGTCATTATGCTCGACAACATGGACTTGGCGCAGATCCGCCAGGCCGTGCAGCGCATCGCCGGACGCGCCCTGGTGGAAGTCTCCGGCCGGGTGCGCCGCGACAGCCTGCGGCCCCTGGCCGACACCGGCGTGGACCTGATTTCCGCCGGCGCCCTGACCCACCAGGCCCGGGCGGTGGATTTGAGCATGCGGGTGTCTGGCCAATGAGCAAGGTGAGACGGGATCCCTCGTCGCCGAGCGGGGTCGGCGACAGCGCTGAAACCTGAAACCTCCACTGGCCTTCCCGACAGCGCGGCGCTAGGTCGCCCCAAACCGAGCAGAAGGTCCCCATAGGCCATGGCCAAGAAGCGCGTTCCATGATTCCGATCCGCGACACCCAGACCGCCGGTAGCGTAGCGGTGGTGACCCGAGCCCTGATCGCCGTCAACGTGGTGGTGTTCCTGGTGCAACTGACCCAGGGCGAGGCGATCCTGCGCTTCAACTACTTCTACGGCCTGGTGCCGGCACGCTACACGGTGGAGCGCATCGCGGCCCACTTCTCCTTCGGCCAGCAGGTGTTTGCCCTGCTTTCCTTCATGTTCCTGCACGGCGGGTTTCTCCACCTGCTGGGTAACATGTGGTCCCTGTACATCTTCGGCGACAACGTCGAAGACCACCTGGGGCCTTTTCGCTTTCTGGCCTTCTACCTGCTCTGCGGCCTGGTCTCCGGACTGACGCACATGCTCTCCAACCCGATGAGCAATATTCCCACCGTGGGCGCCAGCGGGGCCATCGCCGGGGTCATGGGCGGCTATTTCCTGCTATTTCCATCCGCCCGGGTCCTCACCCTGGTGCCCATCGTTTTCATTCCGCTGTTCTTCGAGATCCCGGCCTTCGTCTTCATCGGTGTCTGGTTTCTGCTCCAGGTGCTCAACGCCACCGGCGGCGGCCAGAGCGCCATCGCCTGGTGGGCCCACATCGGCGGCTTCGTGGCCGGGATGCTGCTTGTCAGGCTTTCGGACCGCCTGCCGGCCAGCGGGCTGAGCCGGCGCGTCAAGCCGCTTACCGCCAAGCGCCACACCGAGCGGCTCCAGGTAATCCGGCCCGCTGGAGAACCCGATGACCCCAACCTCTACGGCACCGTGCGCATCACCGAGCTGGAGGCCCGCCGGGGCGCCACCAAGCTGGTCAACGTACCGTGGGGCTTTCACAAGCGCCTGCTGCGCGTCACCGTGCCGCCGGGGATCAGCGAGGGTAGCCGCCTGCGCCTCAGGGGGCTGGGCCGCTGGACCCCAGACGGGCATCGGGGCGATTTGTACCTTCAGGTAGTGTACGAGCGGTAGAATTCGTTTCGGGCGAAGACCCGTGGGCCGCTGGGGTTCCTGCGTCTGCAGGAATAACGCAAAAAACCGGATTGATTAATGTGACGATTTTCTGGAATCTGCTTCCCTGGAATTTTCGCGCTTGGTTTTCAGCGTAGCGTCAGCATGTAGCTCTTGGAAATGGCCACCGGGTGGTAGGATTGCTTGGCCTGGCGCAGGCCGGGGAGGCCCATGTCGCATTCCTTGTTGATGAAGACCATCCCGTCGAAAAGGCGACGGGCGCAGGTCCGGTCCAGGTACTGGTAAAGTCCCTTGATGCCGGTGAAGGCCTTTTCGAACATCAGCACCCCCATGTCCGCCGTGAGGCGGTCGCCCACGGCAAAGGCGCTGACGGTGCCGTCCACGCGGATCAGCAGCCCCCGGGCATCGGTACGCGCCAGGTTCTCCAGGGCGTTGATGGCCGCGATCTTCTCGCAGGCTAGGTCGTCTTCCTCCTCTTCAACTCCGCAGTCGCGCTCCTGGCACCACTGCTCCAGGAAATCGAGGCACGCGGGCACGTCGGCGGCCAGAATCGGTGCCACCTCGACCCGGCCGGGCTGCACGTATTCATCGACGAACTGCCGGATGAGGTTGCGCTTTTTGTGGTAGCTGCGGCCGGCCAGCTCCGCCAGGTCGCTGCGCCGATAGATGTAGTCGTGAAAACCGTCCTGTTCACTGACGGTAAAATAGCGCTCCACCTCCGCCGGGCGGGCCTTGAGATAGGCCTCGGGCACAAACCAGTAGCAGTCGAAGCCGGTGTCCAGGGCCAAGCGCTGGAGCCGGTCCGGTTCGGGCTCGAATCCGGGCCGGATCGGCAGCAAAAGGTGGCGTTTTTCGCGGCTCTTGAAAAACTCGGCCGCCACCACCAGCCAGCCGTCGGCATCCACGGCAAACTGGGGCTGGTAAAAGCAGGTCTGCCAGGCGATGATGGACGTCAGGCAGTAGGTGCCGAGGCGATGGCGCTGGTCGACGAAAAACGGCTTGAGCCGGTCGTAGTGGTCAAAGGTTAGTGGCTGGAGATTCATTTCTTGATCCGGACCATCGGCTGGGCCTTTTTCATGGCAACAAAGCCCAGCGGTTCATACATCGGGGAGCTTCCATTTTCAGCCACCAGGCCGATCCAACTCATCCCGTCGGCCTCCAGGCGGGCGACGAGGCGCCGCACGATCCCGGAGCCGATGCCCCGGTGGCGCAGGGCCGGATCGACGGTGACATCCTGGATCCAGGCGTCGCTGGCGCGGTCGCTGATGGCCCGGCCCATGGCGACAATCCGCCCCTCGCACCGCGCCACCGCCACGCAGTGGCTGCCGGCCACGATGCGTTTCACCAGGGCCGCATCGTCAGTCCCCCTGCCCCACCACCCGGCCGCCCGGTAGAGGCGGATCATCTGGTCAATATCCTCGTCGCCGGGGTTGTCGAGAAAACCGAAGCAGATCATGAGAAAATCGATGGATACTTAGGCCGCCAGGATGGATACCCGGTCGCGGCCATTCTGCTTGGAGGCGTACATGGCCTTGTCAGCGCGCTGCACGAAGGAGGCGATGTCTTCCGGCGGCAAATACTCGGCCACGCCGATGCTGATGGTGAGATTGACGACAGGACCGCCCGGCTGCGGATAAAACGCCTGCGACTTGACGGCGTCCCTGATGCGGTAGGCCACGATGCTGGCCTCTTCGGTGCGGGTTTCCGGCAAAAGGACGGTAAACTCCTCGCCGCCGTAGCGGTAGGCAGAGTCGATCTGGCGCAGGCAGCTCTTGATCACCTGGCCCAGACGTACCAGCGCCTTGTCGCCTTCCAGGTGGCCATAGGCGTCGTTGAAGTTCTTGAAATGATCGATGTCCATCAGCAGCAAGGCGAGCGCCTGGTTGTAGCGCACGCAGCGGCCCGCCTCCACTTCCAGTTGACAGTAGAAATGACGCGAGTTGTAAAGCTGGGTCAACCCATCGGTGATGGCCAGGGTTTCCAGCTCCTTGACGATCCGGTCCCGCTCTCGGGCCAGGTCGCGCTCCCGCAGCACCCGCCGGAGCCGCAGCAGAAGCTCCTCGAAGCGTACCGGCTTGAAGACGAAGTCGTTGGCGCCCTTGTGGATCGCGTCCTCGTAGGAGTAGTTGCCGCTGTAGCCGGTCATCACGATGACGGCGCAGTCGTAGTGGTGGCTGATCTCGTCGGTGAGTTCCAGCCCGTCCTTGCCCGGCAGGATGATGTCGGTGATCACCACGTCCACGGCCGTGGCGCTCAGCTTTTCCAGGGCCTCCTCGGCGGTGACCGCCGAATGCACCACGAAGCCGAAACGGTCGATGAATTCGTGCATCGCCTCACGAATGGCATCGTCGTCATCTACGATGAGAACGGAGCGCGCTCCCCCGTTACCGCCTTGTTCGGCTTCATTGTCCATTTGAACGAAAAAACGCCCCTATTGTTCTAAGTTGTCCTTCAGAGTTGGCTGACCTTCAGACTTGACACCCTGGCGTGAAATTTGATAGAAGGTTCTGTTTTATATATAAAAATTATTTTTTAGCATAGAAATAGTACGAAAAGCGGAAAAAGTCAACTTCCCGATGAAAACCTCAACCTCAAACGGCGGTCCATGGAAAGTCCAGGAAGCGGTGGGCGATGTGCTGCCAGGCGTCCCTGATTTATGAAATTTATTCGTAATTTTAGCATCATCGCCCACATTGACCACGGCAAGTCGACCCTCTCGGACCGGATGATCCAGCACACCGGGATCATTGAGGCGCGGGATTTCAAGGACCAGATCCTCGACTCGATGGATATCGAACGCGAGCGGGGCATCACCATCAAGAGCCAAACCGTCTGCCTGCCCTACCGGGCCGCCGACGGCAAGGAATATCGGCTCAATCTCATCGACACCCCGGGCCACGTGGACTTTACCTACGAAGTGTCCCGGGCGCTGAAGTCCTGCGAAGGCGCCCTGCTGCTCATCGACGCCAGCCAGGGAGTTGAAGCCCAGACCCTGGCCAACCTCTATCTGGCCCTGGAGCACGACCTGGAAATCATCCCGGTGATCAACAAGATCGACCTGCCCTCGGCGGATATCGACCGGGTGCGCCAGCAGATCGCCGACGACCTGGGACTGGATCCGGACAGCGCGCTCCTCGCCTCGGCCAAGGAGGGCATCGGCATCGAGGAGATCCTGGAAGCGGTGGTCACCAAGCTCCCCCCGCCGGCGGGCGACCCGGACCAGCCCCTGAAATCGCTGATCTTCGATTCCCACTACGACCCCTTCCGCGGCACGGTGGTGCACTTTCGGGTGTTCGATGGCCGCCTGCGCGCCGGGGATGTCATCCGCTTCATGTCCAACGGGGCCGTCTACAAGGTGGAAGAGGTGGGCATCTTCCAGATCGTGCGCAAGCCGCGACCCGAGTTGAGCGCCGGCGAGGTGGGCTATCTCATCGCCGGTATCAAGACAGTAAGCGACACGCGCTGCGGCGACACCATCACCTTGGATCGGCATCCCTGCGACCGCCCCTTGCCCGGGTTCAAGGAAGCCAAGCCGGTGGTGTTTTCCTCCATCTACCCGGTGTCCACCGACGACTACGAGGAACTGGCCACCGGCCTGGAGAAGCTCAAACTCAACGACGCCAGCCTCATCTACGAAAAGGACAGCTCGGTGGCCCTGGGTTTCGGCTTCCGCTGCGGCTTTCTCGGCCTGCTGCACCTGGAGGTGGTCCAGGAGCGCCTGGAGCGCGAATACGACCTGTCGTTGATTCTCACCGCCCCCTCTGTGCGCTACGAAGTGGACCTGACCGACGGCGAGACGATGGTCATCGACAACCCGGCCCTCTACCCGGACCCGGCCCAGATCGCGCGCACCCGGGAACCGTTCATCCGCGCCGCCATCATCACCCCGGACCGCTACATGGGCGCCATCATGAAGCTGTGCCTGGACCGGCGCGGGATCAACAGGAACTACCAGTACCTGACGAGCAACCGCCTGGAGATGATCTTCGAGCTGCCCCTGGCCGAGGTGATCTACGATTTCTACGACCGGCTCAAGTCCATCACCCAGGGCTACGGGTCCTTCGACTACGAGATCATCGACTACCGTGAGACCGACCTGGTCAAGGTGGACATCCTCATCAACGGCGAGCGGGTGGACGCCCTGAGCCAGTTGGCCCACCGGGACCGGGCGGTGGAGCGGGCCCGCCACGCCTGCGAGCGCCTGAAGGAGGAAATCCCGCGCCAGATGTTCAAGATCGCCATCCAGGGGGCCATCGGCGCCACCATCATCGCCCGCACCACCGTCTCGCCCTTTCGCAAGGACGTGACGGCCAAGTGCTACGGCGGCGACATCACCCGCAAGCGCAAACTGCTGGAAAAACAAAAGAAGGGCAAGAAGCGGATGAAGATGGTGGGCAAGGTGGAAATCCCCCAGTCGGCCTTTCTCTCCGTGCTGCGCACCGACACGGACTGATCGTAATTCTTTTTGGTAAATACAACCAACACAGGAAACCCCATGGGCCTGACCATTGCCGAAAAAATCTTCGACGCCCACCGCATCGACCGGCCGGCCGAGGGCATCGAGGCCATCCGCCTGGACGCCGTCTTCTGCCACGAAATCACCACCCCCATCGCCATCAACGACCTAGCGGCCCGGGGCAAGGACCGGGTCTTCGATCCGGGGCGCATCAAGGCGGTGATCGACCACGTCACCCCGGCCAAGGACAGCAAGACGGCGGCCCAGGGAAAGGTGCTGCGCGACTGGGCCCGGCGCCACGGCATCGCCGATTTCTTCGACATCGGCCGCAACGGCGTCTGCCACGCCCTGTTTCCCGAAAAGGGGTTCGTGCGCCCGGGCGACACCATCATCATGGGCGACAGCCACACCTGCACCCACGGGGCTTTCGGGGCCTTTGCCGCCGGGGTGGGCACCACGGACCTGGAGGTGGGGATTCTCAAGGGGGTCTGCGCCTTTCGCAGCCCCGAGACCATCTGCATCGAGATCACCGGCCGCCTGCCCGAGGGCGTCTTCGCCAAGGACGTGATCCTGTCGATCATCGGCCGCCTGGGGGTCAACGGGGCCACCGACCGGGTCATCGAGTTCCACGGTCCGGTAGTGGACGCCATGAGCATGGAAGCGCGCATGACCCTGTGCAACATGGCCATCGAGGCCGGCGGCACCTGCGGTATCTGCCGTCCGGACCGGATCACAGTGGACTACCTCTGGCCGTTCATCGAAAGCGATTATGCCGACCGCCAGGCAGCCCTGGAGGCATTCAAGCGCTGGTGGCCCGACCCGGACGCCGTCTACGCCGACACCCTGTCCTTCGACGTCTCCGGCCTCGAACCGCTGGCCACCTTCGGCTACAAGCCCGACCAGGTGCGCCCGGTGCGGGAGATGGGCGACGTGGCCGTGGACCAGGTGTACATCGGCTCTTGCACCAACGGCCGCATCGAGGATTTGCGCGCCGCCGCGGCCGTTCTGCGCGGCCGCCGGATTCATCCTGCGGTCCGCGCCATCCTCTCGCCGGCCACCCCCGGGGTCTATCGCCAGGCCCTGGCCGAGGGACTGATCGAGGTTTTCATGACGGCCGGCTTCTGCGTCACCAACCCCACCTGCGGGGCGTGCCTGGGCATGAGCAACGGGGTGCTGGCCGAGGGCGAGGTGTGCGCCTCCACCACCAACCGCAACTTTCCCGGTCGCATGGGCAAGGGCGGCATGGTGCACTTGGTCAGCCCGGCCACCGCGGCGGCCACGGCCCTCACCGGGCGGCTGACCAGTGCCGGAGAGCTTGGTCATTAGTCAGTGGTCAGGGTGGGGCAAGGCGGGGATTTTACCCAAATGCGCTCAAGGCGGTTTTGGGTAAAAACAGGCAACGAAACGGAAAGGCAAATCATGCGAAACTTCGGCGGCAAGGTCCTGTTTCTCGACCGCGACGACATCAATACCGACGAGATCATTCCGGCGCGCTACCTCACCGAGATGACCAAAACGGCCCTGAAACCCTACCTGCTGGAAGACCTGGCGCTGGAGGAATTCGACGCGGCCCGGGACCTGGCCGGGGTGGGCGCCATCGTCACCCGGGCCAACTTCGGCTGCGGTTCCAGCCGCGAGCACGCTCCCTGGGCCCTGGAGGTTAACGACATTCACCTGGTCATCGCCGAAAGCTTCGCCCGCATCTTCCGGCAAAACATGTTCAACTGCGGCCTGATGGCCCTCACCCTGCCCCCGGAGGCCATCGACCGGCTCTTCGAGCGCTTCGGCGCCCACTCCACCCATGTCGCCGTGGACTTGCAGCGCATGCGCCTGAACTTCACCGCCGACGGCCTCGCCGAGCAGGTTCCCTTCACCCTGGCCCCCTTCGACCGGGCGCTGATCGAGGCCGGCGGGTGGGTCGAGTACGCCGATCGGCGCTACTGACCGCAAACAGGAAGCTCGGCCTGGAAGCCCATCTTCGCCCTTGAAGACTTGCGGCGGCGGCCCGGGACATGGCCCGCCGCTGCACGGCATCCATGCGCGACAGACGCCCCCCCGCGATTGGTCCAGCTCCAGGGGGTTGACCGCCTGTTGACCGTCCAGGATCTCCCGGGGACATTGAAAGAATACGATATCGATGTCCTCACGCCTGGAGGTTTGCCTCCTCGTTTGTCTCCACGTTGCACGCAATCTTGTTTCTTTTCATCTCTCGGAACAGGTTTCGGACAAAGTT
>DQXI01000076.1 GCA_011042305.1 Desulfobacteraceae bacterium | reverse complement strand
GGAAAGCGCCAACAGCTTCGGCAGGATCCGCTCCAGGTGGTTGTCGATCCGACCAAACACCTCGCGGAAAACCGAGACGTCGGCGCCCATGGGATCGGCGATGACGCTGTCACCGCGTCCCTTTTCAGGCCAGGCCGCCAGCAGGCCGATGCGCTCCTTGATCCAGGGGAAAAAGGTCTGGACAAAACGGCGCTGGGCCGGCTCCATGCACAGCACCAGGTCGGCGGTGCGCAGCTCGTCGCCCACCAGGGAGCGGCTGCGATGGGCCTCGATGTCCACCCCGTTTTCCCGGCATACCTGCCGTGCCAGGGGCTCGGCGGGGAAATGGTCCAATCCGTGGGTCCCCATGGAAGAGACCACCAGGCCGGTGCGTCCAGCCTCCCGCCACCTGGCCCTGAGAATCCCCTCGGCCATGGGGCTGCGACAGATGTTGCCGGTGCAAACGAAAACGATTCGTGGCATGGGATCGGTTCCTCGACGATACGGCCAGTCTGGAGATTAAAAAATCAACAGCCCCACGATGCAGCCGGTAAGGCAGGTGGCCAGGGTGCCGCCGACGATGGAGCGCAGCCCCAGGGCCACGATCTCCCGGCGGCGGCCCGGTGCCATGGTGCCCAGTCCGCCGATCATGATCCCCAGGCTGCCGGGATTGGCGAACCCGCACATGGCATAGGTCATGATCAAGGTGGCCCGTGGGCTCAAAACGCCCGGCTCCAGACGGCTCAGGTTCATGTAGGCGATAAACTCGTTCAGGATCGTCTTGGTGCCCATGAGGGCCCCGGCGCTGGGGGCCTCGGACCAGGGCACCCCCATCAGCCAGGCCGCCGGCGCCAAGAGCCAGCCAAGAAGGCGCTGGAGACTCAGGGTCTCGCCGCCCACGGCGGGCAGCCACTGCAAAAACAGGTTGAACAAATGGACCAGGGCCACCAAAACCACCAGCATGGCCACGATGTTGATCAGCAGTTCAACCCCCTGGAGGGTTCCCCGGGTCACGGCATCCATCGCCGACGTGGCCGGCTCGGGATCCGAGACGGTGCCGGGCGTCACCGGCCGCGTCTCGGGCACCATGATTTTGGCGACCATCACCGCCGCCGGCACGCTGATGATCGACGCGGTGAGAATATGGCCCATGGCGTCGGGGAGCACCTCGGAGAGCAGGGAGGCGTAAATCACCATTACCGTTCCGGCGATGGTGGCCATGCCGCTGGTCATCAGGCTGAACAGCTCGCTGCGGGTCATGCGGGCCAGGTAGGGGCGCACCAGCAGAGGGGCTTCCACCATCCCGACGAAGACGTTGGCCGCCACCCCCACCCCCTCGGCGCCGCCGATGCCCATGGTTTTTTGCAGCGCCCCGGCGAAAAGACGCACCAACAGGGGCAAAATACGCCAGTAGAACAAGAGGGCGGACAGGGCGCTGACCACCATCACCAGGGGCAGGGACTGGAAGGCGAGCACGAAGCCGGCCCCGGGATACGTCTCCTCGAAGGGCAACTCCCCGCCGCCCAGATAGCCGAACACGAAGGACGTTCCGGCGCCGGTGGCCTCCTGCAGGGCGGCCACCACGCGGTTCAAGACCATGAAAAGATCACGGCAAAACGGCATCTTGAGCAGCACCAGGGCCAGCACCGCCTGGATCCCCAGGCCCACGAGCACCACCCGCGGCTTCACCTTGGACCGGTTCTCACTCATGGCCCAGGCCAGCGCACAAAAGGCCACCACGCCCAAGGCGCTCTGCAGGATCATTCCCCTGCCTCCGCAAGGGGAATTTTCAGGGCATACACTCCCTGTTCAAGGTGCGCCTGCACCGGGACCCCGCCTTTTTCGAAGACCTTCATCATGGCCTTGTTGGAGGCAAGCACGTCGGCGGTGAAACCGCGCACCCCGCGCTGGCGGGCCAGGCGGATCAACATGCGGTACATGTAGGTGGCGATGCCCAGCCCCTCGTAGTCGCCGTCGACCACGAAGGCCACGTCGGCCCAGGCCCGCTCGGGGTCGAGCACGTAGCGCGCCTCGGCGATGATCCGCCCCTGGCCGCGGGGGCCCACCAGCGCCACCACCGAGAGGGCCTTGCGGTAATCGATGTTGACATACTGCTGCATGCGGCTGTGGGGCATGGTTTTCAGAGGCGCGAAGTACCGATAGTAGACCGCCTGGTCGGAAAACCGATAGAAGAGCCGCCGCATCTCCTCCTCGTCCGATGGCCGGATGGCGCGAAAACGCACGCGCAGTTTTCCCTTGAAGGTGTGCTCGGTGGCGATCTCAGCCGGGTAGAGATGGGCGCTTTCGGCCAGGTAAATCTGGTCCTGGTAGAGGATCTTGGCGGCCTTGGCCCGGGTCACCAGTTCGGCGCGATCCTCCGGGTGGGCGACGTCGATGAGGGCCTGGGCCCGCTCGCGCACGGTGCGTCCGGACAACGGCGCCACCCCGCATTCGGTGACCACCATGTCCACCGCCTCGCAAAGGGACACCTGGTTGGGCAACGCCTCCACCGAGACCCGGATGTTGGGCTCTCCGCGGAGGTTGCGGCTCGGCAGGGCGAAGATCACCCGGCCGCCGGCGGACAGCTCGGCGCCGTTGAAAAAATCCATCACCTCCCCCGGCCGCCCCACCACGTTGCCCTTGCCCACGTGGAGGGCGATGCGGCCGTGCAGGTCCACCTTGCGCGCCGGGAACACGGCGGTGAAATTGGGGTTGCGCCCCACCTGGCGCGGATCGAACACCTGGTCGATCCCCTGGAACTCCACCAGCGGGTTACGATCCAACCAGTCCATGAGCACCCGGGTGCCAAAGGCGTAGGAAGCGATGCTCTTGCCGAGGAAAATTCCCTTGCGCCGGTTGGTCACGGCGCCGCTTTGGATCAGCTCCATCAGCGCATCGGTGAAAAAGGGCGAGTGGATCCCCAGGTGACGCCGCCGGGACAGGTGCCGCGCCAGGGCCTCGTAGAGAGGGCCGATGGAAAATCCCAGGCAGCTGCCGTCCTCGATCACCGTGGCCACGTTGGCCGCCACCCGGTCGAAAACCGGATCCTCCGGCCAGCGATCGAAGAGAAAAGGGGGGTGCGTCGCCGCCACCAGGAGGTCGAACTCGTCGATGTGCACCAGGGTGTCGCCGAAGGTCATGGGCATGGCCGGGTTGATCTCCCCCACCACCATTTGGGCCCGGGCCATGGCTTGGCGGCCGGCGTCCACCGCCACCCCCAGGCTGCAGTAGCCGGCCTCGTCCGGCGGCGACACCTGCAGAAAGACCACGTCCACCCCGATGCGCCCGGTACCGATGAGCCGGGGGATACGGGAGAAACGGCTGGGGATCAGGTCCACCCGGCCGGCGGTGATGGCGTCGCTGGCCACCCAGCCCGAAAAAAAGGTCTTGAGGCGGAACTTCTGGTTCTGGATCGATTCCACGCGGATGGCGTCCCCCAGGCTCACCAGTTGAATCAGTTCGAGATCCTGGAGGTTGTCGGCGTCCGAGGCCATCAGGTGCTGCACCAGGGTGCGCGGTTCGGCCACGCCGGTGCCGATGAAGATCGTCATGCCCGGTTCGAGGCGTGCCATGACCTTTTCAGGTGGCAACACCCGGTCGCGCCATGATCGGTCCGGTTTGTTTCCCATAGCTGGCTCTCTCCGCCCGGATCGGTCCGGCTGCCACGGTTTCCTCACTTCAACAACAGCCTGGCAAGAACGATGAAAAACAACGCGATGGGATAGAGGAAAATCAACAGCAGGTAGCCGGCCGTCGGGGGCGGATCCACGGCGAAGACGGCCGCCACCATGCCGGCCGTCTTGACCACGCCGCTGATAACGGTGCGATAAGGGCTCACGCACCACAGACGACAATGGGTGGCCTCCAGGAGGCAGGCCCCCGGGAAGATCGCCAGGCAAACGGGCACGGGGTGCTGTTGGGTTCAGCTTAAACCGGGCGTCGTCAACCTACCATGCGCTTTTGCGCCAGGTCAAGGCAGGCGGGCCACGGTTTCCTTGAAACCCTGGGATCACCTGATCACCAGGATTGTTCCCTCAGCCAGGGGGGCGGCGCCACTGTGCCGCAGCCGGCATGCCCCCCAAACAGCAGGGGGCGACCCGCCTCGGATCGCCCCCAACCTGTTGATTTCATTTTGGTAGGCACGGGCAGGATTGAACTGCCGACCCCTACCGTGTCAGGGTAGTGCTCTCCCACTGAGCTACGTGCCTGTATGGGCCAGCTTCTTTAGCACCCGCCGTGCCGCCGTGTCAAGGCAAATGGCCGCCGGTCAGCTCCAGCATGATGCGCCCGTGCACGGTATCGAGCACCTGGACCTCGACGTCGTCCAACCGCTGGCCTCGCAAGGCCGCGACCAGCGCCCCGGCGCCGCCGCGAACCGTCACCTGCAAGGTGGCTTCGACGCCGGACACCTCAGCGGTCTGCACCGCCTCGACCCCCGGCATTGCGGCCAATGCGCTGCGAAAGCGGACAAATCGCGCCAGGGGCTGCACCCCCTTGACCGCCAGGGTAACGGTCTCCAGGGCCCCGTCAACCGTCACCAACGGTCCCTGCCGCCCACCGGTCTCCTCCGGCGCCGGCGGCCAAGCCCCCGGCATGGCCTCGAGCGCATCGAAGGCCACGGCGCACTCGATACGCACCCGGTAGCGGTCCCCCTCCCTCGTCTCCGAGAGCATCTTGTAGTGGCGGACGAAGGCATGGGAGCCCCCCTGAACCGAAGCGGCAAAAGCGTTGTCCCCGCCGGCCCTCGTCTTGGCCGCCCGGGCCACCGCCGCGGCACACGCCGCCTCGATGGCCCGCTGGCGTGCCTCCACCGGCCCGCCGGCGTCGATGGCCGCCTCACCGTCGGCGGTGACGACGGCTTCTGCCGCCGCATGCACCGCTGCCGCAACGCCGATGACCAGCAGTACCCCCCAGGCCCAAAGGGCCCGTTGCTTTGTCCCCATTTTCCTTCCTTACGCCCTTGGAGGCTTGGTAACGCTTGCCCCCCTTGAATCATGATTTGCGGATCAAGGCATAGTCGGCGATATCCATCAAAATACTGCGGATTTTAGACGCCGGGAAAAAGTCCAGGGACGCCTTGGCCCTGGACACTTCCATCGCCGCCTGGCGCCGGGTGTGGTCTATGCCGTCGTAGCGATGGAGCAGGGAAACGAGGCCGGCGAAGGTTTCGGCGGAAAAATCGGGCTGTTCGATGATGCCCACCATCGTTCGTCGATCTGCCTCGGAAGCCCGGGCCAGGGCGTGGATCACCGGCAGGGTGAGCTTGCCTTCGCGCAGGTCGGCGCCCGGCAACTTGCCCAGGGCCGCGCTGTCCTCGGTGTAATCGAGCAGGTCGTCGGCCATCTGGAACGCCAGGCCCAGGTGGTGGCCGTAGCGACCGAGGGCCTCTTCCGCCCCGGCCGGGGCGTCGGCCAGCAGGGCACTGACGCGGCAGGCGCCTTCGAAGAGAACGGCCGTCTTGCAGCGGATGATGCGCAGGTACTCGTCCCGGGTCAGGTCGAGATCCCCCTTGCGTTGGAGCTGCAAGATTTCCCCCTGGGTCATCTCCTCGGTGACGTTGGCCACCACCTCCAGGATGCGCAACCGGCCGGCACGGGCAGCAATGGACAAGGCCCGGGCCAACAGGAAATCACCGGTGAGCACCACCGCCGGCGGATCCCAGATGCGGTGGGCCGCCGGACGCCCGCGCCGCAGCCTGCCGCCATCGATCACGTCGTCATGCAGCAGAGTGGCGGCATGAATGTACTCGAAAATGGTGGAAAAGGTCGTTTCGTAGCCTCCCCGGTAGCCGCAGAGCCGGCTGCACAGCACCATCAACAGGGGCCGGAGCCGCTTGCCGCCGGCGAACAGGAGATGACCGGCGATCTCCCGCGCCAGTTCCACGTGGGGGGCCAGGTTGGCTTCTATGGCCTGCTCGATGGCCGCCAGTTCGCCCTGGACTTCAGCCAGGATCCGCCGCTTGAGGTCGGCTTCGCTCATGCCGGAACTCCCATCAGGTCGTACTCGAGGCTGTCTTGGATGGCCACCGGACAGACCCGGCCCACCACGACTCCCTCGCCGCTCACATAGGTGATCCCATCCACCTCGGGGGCCTGGAAACGCGTGCGGCCTTCGTAGAGGCCGGGCTCCGGCGCCGCTTCGATGAGCACCTCGCAGACACGGCCCCGGTAGCGCTCCTGGGCGGCCCGCGAGATGTCCCTCTGCAGGCGCATCAAGCGGTCGCGCCGACGCCGGGCCGTGGCCGGCGCCACATGGCCGTCCAGGCGATGGGAGGGCAGGTCCAGGTGGTCGGAGTAAACGAAAGCCCCGAGGTGATCAAAGCGCACCTCGCCAACGAAATCCACCAGGGTTCGAAAGTCGGCCTCGGTCTCGCCGGGAAATCCCACGATGACGGTGGTACGCAGCACGGCGTCGGGGACCCGGCGGCGGATCTGCCCCATCAAGGCCCTCAACTCCGCTCCGGTCTGCCGGCGCCCCATGCGCCGCAGGATCCGGTCGCTGGCGTGCTGAACCGGCAGGTCGAAATAGGCGCAGACCCCCGGCAGCTCGGCCACGGCGGCGATGGTGCGATCGTCGATGCTCTCGGGGTGGCCGTAGAGCACCCGCAGCCACACCTGGGGAACCGCGGCGTGCAGCCGCCGCAGCAGGTCGCTCAGGTGGCCCGGGGGAGTGAAGTCGACGCCGTAGGCGGTGGTCTCCTGGGCCACCAGCACCAGCTCGCGCACCCCTTCGGCGGCCAGGCGCCGGGCCTCGTCCACCAAGATCTCCATCGGCACGCTTTTCTGACGGCCCCTCAGCTTGGGGATGATGCAGTAGGTGCAATGCCGGTCGCACCCCTCGGCGATCTTCAGATAGGCCGAAGGGGAGGAGGGGCGCCAACGCGGAAGGCCAGCGGCCGGAGAGAGAAGATCCGGGTCCGGCAGTTGGCAGACCGCCCCGGGAGGCCCCGCATCGGCGACTGCCGCCACGATACGATGGAAAGCCCCGGTGCCCAGAAAGCGGTCCACCTCGGGCAGGGCCGCAACGATTTCCTCGCCAAAGCGCTCGGGCAGGCACCCCACCACTACCAGGCGCCGGCAGCGGCCCTTTTGCTTGAATTCGGCCAGCCCGAGAATCGTGTCGATGGATTCATCCATCGCCGGCCGAATGAAACTGCAGGTGTTGACCACGATGGCATCGGCGGCGGCCGGGTCGTCGACAATCCGCCAGCCGGCAGCCGAAAGGCGACCGAGCATGGTTTCACTGTCCACCTGGTTGCGGGCGCAGCCAAGGCTCACGAGGTGCACGGCGCCGGCCGACATACGAATCTCCTGTAAGAATCGTGCGATATACCAAGACCGGTCAAATTAGGCAACCGCCCGAAGGTTGTCAAGGCACGGGCGATTTAAGCGGTCATCAGGCGGCGGCCAAAAACGGCGAAGGCTCTCAGCGAGGAACTGTGAAATCAAACCCGCCGGAGCGGTGTTCCCGGATCCCGCCGCCTTCCCGGGTCGTCAAGATCAAGGCCTCGACCCCCGGCAGGGTTTCCACCAGCGCCAGCCCCGGCGCCGGCCCCATGACGCACAGGGCCGTGGCCAACCCGTCGGCCAGGGTGCAGTCGGGCGCCAGCACCGTGGCGCTGATCACGCCGTTGGCCACCGGGTAGCCGGTGCGAGGATCGATGATGTGGGCGTAGCGGCGTCCGTCGCGTTCAAAAAAGTTGCGGTAGTCGCCGCTGGTGGCCATGGCCCCCTCCGAGAGGGAAACGATGCCGTAGACCGCCGCGGCCGGGGCGTCGGCCGAGGGGGTGTTGATCCCCACCTTCCACGGCCCGCCGCCGGGACGGTTGCCCGAGGCCGCCACCTCGCCGCCGATCTCCACCAAGAAATCCCGGTAGCCATGGGACCGGATCAGTTCGGCAACGGCATCCACCCCGTATCCCTTGGCGATGGAAGCCAGGTCGAGGGCGATGTCGTCGCGGCTCTTGGCGATGGTCAATTCCGGCCCCAACGTGATGTTTGCAAAACCGACGGCGTTCTTGAGGGCGGCGATCTCCTCGGCCGCCGGAACCGTGCCCCGCACCGGCGCCGGCCCGAACCCCCAAAGGTCCACCAGGGGCCGCACCGTGCCGTCCCAGGCCCCCCCGCTGAGATGGTATATCCGGGCCGCGGTTTCCAGCAGATGGTAGAATTCCGCCGAGGCCCTGAACGGCTGGCCGCCGGCCGGCCAGCGGTTGAAGCGGTTGATTTCGCTGTCGGTAAGATAGGTGGAAAAACGCTGGTTGACGGTTTCCAGCCGCTGGGCCACGCGAGTCTCCAGGCCCCGGGGGCGATCCAGCCACCCGTGCACCACGGTGACGTGGTAGGTAGTGCCCATGGTCCGGCCGGCCAGCCGGGTCTGGCGCATATGGTCGCAGCCGACGGTGCCGAGGAGAATTCCCAGGCCGAAAGCCGCCCCGAGGACGAAACGGAAGCTGGAAACTGGAAACTGGAAACTGGACAGGTGAAACCGCATTCGGGGAATCCGTTGGGGGTTGGTGGTTAAGTGTCAGCAGATCCGGGGCAACTGCTCGCCGGCAAGCATGTCCACGATGCGCTCACCGCCGATGGCCGTCGTCAGGGTGACCTGCCCCGGCGGACCGGTAGTCACCTCGCCGATGGTGCACGCCGCCCGGCCGTGCTCGTCGGCCCGCATGGCGGCCAGCACCGCCGCCTCGTCCTCGGGGGCCACCGCCGCGATGAGTTTTCCCTCGTTGGCCACGTAGAGGGGATCGAAGCCGAGCAGCTCGCAGGCCCCGGCCACCGCCGGTTGAATCGGCACGGCCGACTCGTCGATGCGGATGGCCACCCGGCTCTGCAGGGCAATCTCGCACAAGGCCGTTCCCAGCCCGCCCCGGGTGGGATCGCGCAGCACGTGGATACCCTCGGCGGCCGCCAGCATCCGCTGCACCATGCGGTTGAGGGGCGCCGAATCGCTCTGCATCTCCAGCGCCAGCCCCAGGTCGGCGCGCTGGGTCATGATGGTCATGCCGTGGTCGGCGATGGTGCCGCTGAGCAGCACCTTGTCCCCGGGCCGGGCCCGGTGCCCGCCGATGTTCACCCCTTCGGCCACCACCCCGACGCCGGCGGTGTTGATGAAGATCTTGTCCGCCGCCCCCCGGGGCACCACCTTGGTGTCTCCGGTCACCACGGCCACCTGGGCCCGCCGGGCCGCAGCGGCCACATCGTTGAGAATTCTTTCCAGGTCGGCCACCGCCAGGCCCTCTTCGATCACCAGCGCCAGGCTCAAAAAAATCGGCCGCGCCCCGCACATGGCCACGTCGTTGACCGTGCCGTTGACCGCCAGGTCCCCGATGCTGCCGCCGGGGAAAAAGAGCGGCGTGACGGTGTAGGTGTCGGTGGAAAACGCCACCCGGCCGGCGGGCAGGTCGAAGACGGCCCCATCGTGAAGGCCGTCGAGGATCGGGTTGCCCAGGATCGGGAGCATCACTTCGGTGGTGAGGCGATGGGCGAGTTTGCCGCCGGCACCGTGATCAAGAAGAATCGTCTCAAGCGTCATGGGAGTCCTTTGAACCTCTGGCAACGTCAATCATAACAAGTTCGTAAAAAGCCGAAAATCACCCCGGCGGACACAGAGAGAAGTATTTTATTCCTCCGTGCCCGCTGTGGGCCCTGCGGCGGCTGAAGATCACCTTGCCCGGGTGGATCAATCATGGCCGCCACCGCGGGCGTAGCGGTAGTAGGCGGCGCAGGTTCCCTCGCTGGAAACCATGCATGGGCCCACCGGGTCCATGGGGGTACAGCGGCTGCCGAACAGCGGGCAGTCGGGGGGACGCCTGGCGCCGGTGAGAATCTGGCCGCAGGCGCACCCCTTGGGTTCCACCGCAACAGGCAAATCCAGGGTGAACCGGCGCCTGGCATCGAAACGGGCGAACTCCGGGGCCAGGTCCAGGCCGCTGCCGCCGATGATCCCCAACCCGCGCCAGGGAGCGTCCACCGGGGCGAACACCCGGCTCATCACCGCCCGGGCCTTGGGGTTGCCGTCGGCGGCCACGGCACGCGGATAGGCGTTGGCCAGGGCGGGCGTCCCGGATTCCACCTGGTCGATGATCACGGCGATGGCCGCCAGCAGGTCGGCCGGCTCGAAGCCGGCCACCACGCAGGGCACCCGGTGGCGCCGGAAGAAGGAGCGGTATGCCTCGGTGCCGATGATCACCGAAACGTGGCCGGGGAGCAAAAAGGCGTCGATGGCCACTTCCGGCATCCCCATCAAGGCCTCCAGAGCCGCCGGCACGGTCTTGTGGGCGGACCAGACGGAAAAATTCTCCAGGCCCGCCTCGGCGGCGGCCATGACGGTGGCCGCCACGGTGGGGGCGGTGGTCTCGAAGCCCACGCCGAAAAAGACCACCTGCCGGTCCGGGTTCTCCCGGGCCAGCTTCAGGGAGTCGAAGGCGGAGTAGACGATCCGCACATCCCGGCCGGCGGCCCGCTCCCGCTGGAGGCTGCTCTCGGTGCCCGGCACCCGCATCAGGTCCCCGAAGGTGGCCGCGATCACCCCCGGCTGGCGGGCCAGGGCCACGAAGGCGTCGATGTCGGCCTGGTCGGTGACGCAGACCGGGCAGCCCGGCCCCGAAATCAAGGTGACGGTCTCGGGCAGCAGCGATCGCAGCCCGCTGCGGAAGATGCTCACCGTATGGGTGCCGCAGACTTCCATCAGCCGCACCGGGCGGCAGCTGCGGGCGCGGATCCGCGCCGCCAGTTGCCGGGCGATGTCGGCATCGCGGTATTCCTGGGCGTGTTTCAAGGCCATGGCGCTCTTTCTACTGAATCCGATCCGGCGGATAAGACCAATGGAACATTTTGTGAACGGCTTCCCGGGCAGTTCAAAAATTCACACCTCCGCCATGGCGGCGGCGGCCACGGCCTGTCCCAGGCTGATGCCGCCGTCGTTGGCCGGCACCTGCTCTGGGCTATAGACCTGGAACCCCTCGCCTTTGAGGGCCTGTATCATCCCTTCCAGGAGGATGACATTCTGAAACACCCCGCCGGACAGGGCCACCTGTTCAAGGCCGGTTCGCCGGCGCACCCGGCGGCAAAGGTCCACAAACAGCGCGACCAGCGTGCGGTGAAACCGTCCGGCCACCACCGACGCCGGCACCCCCGCCTCCAGGTCGGCGGCCACGGCGCGAATCATGGGAGCCGTGGCCACGGTGAGCGGTTCGCCCGGCGCGACCCGGTACGGGTAGCACTCCTCGGCCGCCGGGTCGACGGCCATCTCCAGTTCCATGGCGGCTTGGCCCTCGTAGTGGACCCGGGCCCTCAAGCCGCAGAGGGCCGCCACGGCATCGAAAAGCCGGCCCAGGCTGGAGGTGGGCGGCGCGTTGACCCCGCTGCGGGCCATCTTGGCCGCCAGCTCGAGCCTTTCGACGGGCACCGCTTCAAACAGCGGCAGGTCCAGGCGCCGCCAGCCGTCGCCGAAGGCGTCGTCGAGGTGCGCGGCCGCCATGCGCCAGGGCTCCCGGATGGCCGCCGCCCCGCCCGGCATGGGCACGTAGGCCAAGTGGGCGGCCCGGGTGAAGCGGCCGGCTTCGGCCACGAGGACCTCGCCGCCCCAGACGGCCCCGTCGCTGCCGTAGCCGGTGCCGTCGAGGGCCAGGCCGATCACCGGGCCATGAAGACCGTGTTCCGCCAGGACGGAAACGATGTGGGCGTGGTGGTGCTGCACGGCGATGCGCCGCGCGTTTTGGCGGCCCAGGGCGTAGCGGGTGCTGAGGTAGTCGGGATGCAGGTCGTGGGCCACGATTTGCGGCGGAACGTCGAGAATCCGCTCCAGGTGGGCCACGGTCTTCTCCAGAAACCGGTAGGCCGCCAGGTTTTCCAGGTCCCCGATGTGCTGGCTGACAAAGGCTTCGGCGCCCCGGGTGAGGCAGACGGTGTTCTTCAGCCCGGCCCCGCAGGCCAGCACCGGCGGCAGGCGGTCCCGCAGGGCGATGGGCTCGGGCACGTAGCCCCGGGAGCGGCGGATGAAACGCGTGGCCCCGGCGGCCCGGCGCACGATGGAATCGTCGCTGCGCAGGTAGATGTCCCGGTCGTGGATCAAAAAATCGTCGGCGACCCCCCCCAGCCGCGCCAGGGCCTCGGCATTGTCGATGCAGATCGGCTCGTCGCTGAGGTTGCCGCTGGTCATCACCAGGGCCTGGAACCCCTGGCGCAGCAGCAGGTGGTGCAGGGGCGTGTAGGGAAGCAGAATCCCGAAGTAGCGGTTGTGCGGGGCCACTTCGGGCGCCACGGGGTTGCCGGGACGCCGGGGGGCGAGAACGATGGGGCACCGGGGACTGGCCAGCAGCTCTTCGGTCGCCGGATCCAGGAGGACGAGGCGCCGGGCCGCCGCCAAGTCCGGCACCATGAGGGCGAACGGCTTCTCCTCGCGCCGCTTGCGCCGCCGCAGCCGCTGCACGGCCTCGGGGTTGAGGGCGTCCACGGCGAGATGGAAACCGCCCAGTCCCTTGACCGCCGCGATCCGGCCGGACTTGAGGCGTATCGCCGTTTCGGCGATGGGCTCTTTCACTGCCACGGGCCGACCGTCAGCGGTACAGAGCGTCACCTGTGGCCCGCAGACCGGGCAGGCGTTGGGCTGGGCGTGAAAGCGCCGGTCCGCCGGGTCATCGTACTCCGCCTGGCACTCCGGGCACATGGTGAAGTGGCGCATGCTGGTATGGGGCCGGTCGTAGGGGACATCGTCGATGATGGTGTAGCGCGGCCCGCAGTGGGTGCAGTTGATGAACGGGTAGCCGAAGCGGCGGTCGGCCGGGTCGAACAGCTCGGCCAGGCAGCGGTGGCAGACGGCCATGTCCGGGCTGATCAAGGTGGCCCGGGAACCGCTGCGTCGGCTGGTCCGGATGTTGAAATCCGCCACGCGGCGCACCTCGGCCGTTTCCGTTTCGATGCCGGTGATCCGCGCCAAGGGAGGCTTTTCACGGTGCAGGGCCACGGCGAAGGCATCCAGGGCCGCCCGCTCTCCTTCGAGATGAACCACAACCCCCTCGCTTGTGTTGGCCACCTCCCCCGCCAGCCCCAGGCGCCGGGCCAACTGGTAGACAAAGGGCCTGAACCCGACCCCCTGAACGATGCCCCGGATCAGGAGCCGGCGGGCTTCCATCGGCGCCGCGGCGCCGCCGGTCATGACGGCCTTGGCGGACATGGGCGTTCAGGGCTCAAGGGAGCGGGCCGCATCGTAGGCCGCGGCGGCTTCGCGCAGCAGGCGCAGGGATTCCTGGGCGGT
>DQXI01000237.1 GCA_011042305.1 Desulfobacteraceae bacterium | reverse complement strand
CGATGCGCACCAGCCCCTCCTTGAAAGGCCGGTAAAAATTCTGGTGGTCCGAAATGCCGCGCTTGAGGATCTTGCCCAGGACATCGAGGTTGGTGACGTTGACCACCAGGTTGACGCTCTTGTTGAAGGCCGCCATGTTGTCCATGGTGCGAAAGCGCTTGGTGATCAGCGCCACGAAAAGGCTGCGCCGGGTGGCCATGGGCATCCGTTCCAGGTAGCGCAGCACGCTGTTGCGGTCGGGGTCCGAGGCATCGAAGTGCTCGTTGATGACCACCAAGTCGAAAGAGTGAAAACGCATCCGCTTGAGCACGTCGCGCGCCGAAGGGGCCTGGGTGACATAGAACCCAAGCGCTTCGAGGGCTTCGAGGATCTTTACTTGGTATTCCGGATCGCTTTCGCAGACGATGGCCGTTCTGGCCCCCTCTTCAAGAAAATCAAAGGGGCGTTCACTGGCGTCGTAAGTCCCGGCGGCCACTTCCTCCATCAGAGAGGCGGGAGAAGTCGGGGCGGGAGGCGCCTCAGCCGCCCGGGTCAGCTTTTTCTTGCAGCGGGGACAAGTCACGGTGAACGCCTTGCCCACTGGAACCTTTTCATCGGGCAGCTTGAATCTGGCCTGGCAGTGGTGGCAGACGATATCCATCGGCTTTCTCCCGGCCCGGCCTTCAGGATCCCGGCCGACCCTTCGTGCCGTATTCGAAATCCACGGCAAGGTTCTCGATGTCGGTGGTGGCCTCGCCGCGCTGGCTCTTGACCCGGTCGATCCCCCGCCGGGTGACCCCCACCCGTGAGGCGTAGGCCAGGGCCGTCTCCTCGGTGATCAGCCCCTTCTCGTAGAGCCCCACGATGTATTTGTCGAAGGTCGTCATGCCGAAGGCCGCCCCCTGTTCGATGATCTCGTAGAAGGTCTTGCCCTCGGACTCGCCATTGAGGATCGTGTCCTTGACGCGCAAATTCGCGCCAAGGATTTCGAAAGCGGCCACCCGTCCTCCGCCCACCTTGGGCAGCAGCCGCTGGCAGACGATCCAGCGGACCGTATCGGCCAGGCGGATGCGGATCTGGTTTTCCTCATCGGTGGCAAACATGCCCAGGATGCGGTTGATGGTCTGGCCGGCGTCCACCGTGTGCAGCGTGGTAAGCACCAGGTGGCCGGTTTCCGCGGCAGTCAGGCCGATTTCCACCGTCTCCCGGTCGCGCATCTCGCCCACCAGAATCACCTTGGGCGCCTGGCGCAGGGCCGCCCGCAGGCCGTTGGCAAAGGTGTCGAAATCATTGCCCAGCTCCCGCTGGTTGAAAGTCGCCAGCTTGTGCGGGTGCTGGTACTCCACCGGGTCCTCCAGGGTGACGACATGCACCGACTTGGTGTCGTTGATGCGGTTGAGCACGGCGGCCAGGGAGGTGGATTTGCCGCTGCCGGTAGCACCGGTGACCAGGACGATGCCGTTTTTTTCCTCGGCGATTTTCTCGAAGGCCTTGGGCAGCCCCAGATCCTCGATGGTGGGGATCTTGGTTTCCAGCCGGCGCAGGACCACCGAGTAGTGCCCTTGGCGGGAGAAAACGTTGACCCGGAAGCGGGCCTTGCCCGGCAGCTCATAGGACAGGTCGCAGGAGCCTTCCGCCAGCAGGATGTCGATGAGGCGGCGGTTGCCGTTGATCAGGTTGAGGGCGAAGATCTCGGTCTGAAACGGCGAGAGCTCCTCGAAGGGCGGCTCGAGGGCCACCGGCAGCAGTTGGCCGGCGCTTTCCACCTGGAACGGCTTGCCCACGGTGATGTTCAGGTCAGACACGTTGTCGTGGGAATCGAGCATCCGGGCCATGATGTGTTCGATTTCCTGCTTGCGCATGGCGCACCTCCCGCCGGCGGCATCAGGCTTCGGTGAAATCGGTGGGTGGATTTCGCAACAGCGGCCGGAACCGGGCCTTGTCGTTGGCCTTCATGTAGGCCTCGTCGGCGCCGATCCACCCCTTGTTGAGCAGATCCATGATGGCGTCGTCGAGCAGTTGCATCCCGTAGCGCTTGCCGGTCTGGATCATCGAGGGGATCTGGTGGGTCTTGCCCTCGCGGATCAGGTTGCGCACCGCCGGCGTGCCGATGAGGATCTCCAGGGCCGCGCAGCGTCCCTTCACGTCGATGCGCTTGAAGAGCACCTGGGCCACCACGGCCCGCAGGCCGTCGGAAAGGGTCGAGCGGATCTGGGGCTGCTCGCTGGACGGAAAGACTTCGATCACCCGGTCCACCGTCTTGGCGGCGCTGGAGGTGTGCAGGGTCCCGAAGACGAGATGCCCCGTGGAGGCGGCCTCAATGGCCAGGCTGATGGTTTCCAGGTCCCGCATCTCGCCCACGAGGATGATGTCCGGGTCCTCGCGCAGGGCCCCGCGCAGGGCCGCGCTGAAGCTGCGGGTGTGCAGCCCCACCTCGCGGTGGTTGACCACGCAGCCCCGGCTTTCGTGGACGAACTCGATGGGATCTTCGATGGTCAGAATGTGGTCCTTGCGGGTCCGGTTGGCCTGATCGATGATGGCCGCCAGGGTGGTGGACTTGCCGCTGCCGGTGGGGCCGGTCACCAGCACCAGCCCCCGGGGCAGGTTGGCCAGCTTGGCGATCACCGGGGGCAGACCGAGTTGCTCGGTGGTGAGGATCTTGCTGGGAATCTGGCGAAAGACGGCGCCCACGCCGTATTTTTGCCGGAAGAAGTTGGCCCGGTAGCGGGCCAGGCCCGGGATCTCGTAGCCGAAATCGACGTCACCGGTCTCTTCGAAGACCTTGACCTTGTCCTCCGGGGCAATCTCGTAGAGCATGGCCCGCAGAGTATCGTCGTCGAGCACCTTGTACTTGACACGCTCCAGGTCCCCGGTGATGCGCAGCACCGGCGGCTGACCGGCCACCAGGTGCAAGTCCGAAGCCCCCTGGTCGTTCATCAGCTTGAAAAACGCGTCGATCTTGGCCATCCGCCTCCTCCCTGCCCAACCATGGAGATGTCATCGAGGCAGCGGCACTCACCTCAGGGAAAGTGCCAGTCCCTGAAGGCTGCCCACGAGAAACTGCTGCAGAAAGATGATCGCCAGGAAAACGATGATCGGCGAAAAGTCCACCGCTCCGAAAGTCAGCGGCACCTTGCGCCGCACCCAACCGAGCACCGGTTCGGTGACGTTGTAGATGAACCGGACGATGGGGTTGTACGGATCGGGGTTGACCCAGGAGAGCACGGCGCGGGCGATGACGATCCACATATAAAAGGTCAGCACGTAATGGATGATGGTGGCGATGGCGGCGATGAAATTGGCCAAAATGAACATGCCCGTAGTCGCTTTGTCTGAAGGTAAACGGAAGCTGGGGAGAACACCTGTTTTCTAACCTATTTTCCCCAGCGACTCAAGCTAGCCCCGTCGGTTAGCCGCCGGCGATCATCGGCACCAGGTGAACCTGGGCACCCTCGGGAACCGGAGTGTGGTGAAAGTTGGGCCGGGCCACGATGCGGCCGTTGACCCGCACCGCGGCGCACTCGCGGCCCTCGGGCACCCGGTCGAGAAGCTCGCCCACCGTCATGCCCGAGTACCAGGGAATTTCCAACCGATCGCCGACGCGCACCATAATAATCCGAAATTTCAAATGCTCAGGTTCGCCTTCAATCCGGGATTTCAAATTTGAGCTTTATTCGGTCACGCCGTGCTGCTGGAGCACCGCCGCCACCTCGGGGAAATCGATTCCCAGGCGCCGCACCGTGGCCAGGGTCGGAATCCCGTCGGCCGTCCAGCCGCGCCGCTGGTAGACGGCATCCTTGAGCTTTTCGTACTGCGCCTCCCGGTGCCGGCGCAGCAGGGCCACTTTCTCGGCGGTGGACAGCCCATCGATGGGCTCTTGCCAGACCTCCACCAACTGCTTGTCGTAGCGCTCCTGGCGCGAGAGATACTCGTCCTCGGTCACCGGCCCCATGGCCCGGTAGGGAATGGCGTCGTCCACACGCCGGCCCCCGCCCATGCGCAGGTTGAAGATGCGCTGAAAGTTGTAGACTTTCTCGCTCATGGTAATCAGGTCGTCGGGGCCGACCCGGCGGCCGGTGACGGCCGAGAAGTATTCGGCGTACCACTGCACGTGCTTGACCACCTTGGCCGGCTCCGGGTTTTCCCGGTTGTCCTCGGGCACGATGTCGTTCCAAGGCAGTTTGCACAGGCCGCAGAGGGAAAACCAGGTACGGAACATGGGAAACCAGTGCAGGGCCTCGGCCTTCTGGTCGAAGGTGGGCATGAAGTTGTGCACCATGTCCAGGAAGATCAGCCAGGCCTCGTCGTGCTGGGGCCCCTTGAGCGCCAAGCCGTAGCCGCCTTGCTGGGCCAGCGACTCCTTGGTCATGTACTCGGAGAACTCCAGCCCCTTGGACTCCATGCCGATGTCGGCCATCATCGCCGCATCGGCGCCGAAGCGTTCGGCAAAGATCTGTTTCATGCGCCGGATCCCCTGGCCGACGATGCGGCCGAAGCCTTCGCCCCGGGCCATCTGGTGCAGCAGTTCCAGGGCCGCCAGGCGGTTGCCGAAATGCAGCTCCAGCCCCTCGGTGTGACCGCTGTCGATGATGCCGGCCTCGTAGCACTCCATGACAAAGGCGATCCCCGTGCCCACCGAGATGGTGTCCAGCCCGTAGGCATCGCAGTAGAAATTGAGTTCCAGTACCGTGTACGGATCGAAAATTCCCAGGTTGGAGCCGCAGCCGGCGATGGTCTCGTACTCGGGGCCGTCGACAAACACCCGCTGCCCCTGGTAGGGGCCGGTCATGGGCACGAAATCGCGCACCCCGTGGCTGCAGGCCACCGTGCAGCCGCGCCAGCAGCCGTCGAAGCCGGGGTCGAAGATGTGCTCGTAGGTTTCCTCGCCCAGGTTGTTGCCTCCCGGGTGGCTGCCGTAGCGGAAATTGTGAACCGGCAGACAGTCGTGGGCGTTCATGATCGGCACTATGTGGGTCGTGCCGACCTTGGCCATGCGGTTTTGCTTGGGGTCCAGGGCGACGATTTCCTTGGAATGCAGCTTGGCCACCGCCCGCAGGGCCTTCTTGTCCGCCGGGGCGTTGGTCTCCAGCGAAACCTGGTTCCAGCGAACCACCAGGGCCTTGATCCCCTTTTGGGCGAAAACCGTCCCGATCCCGCCGCGGCCGGCCTGCTTGTAACGCACCCGCCGGCGCTTGGTGTCGTACCAGGAAAAATTCAGGCAGCCCCAGCGGGTATGACGGGCACCGGCCCCGGTGGAAACCACCGAGATGTCCACCGGCTTGCCCTGACCGAAATGATCGGTGAGGGCCGCCGAAAGGGCGTAGGCGTCTTCGGCCAGCCCGCCGGCCTCGAAAATCTCGATCTTCTCCTCGACGCCGTCGATGAAGACCACCTTTTCACCCTGGGCCTGGCCGGTGACACAGAGGGCGTCGAAGCCGGCAAACTTCAGGTAGGGGCCGAAATAGCCGCCCACGTTGGAGTCGATGGGGATTCCGGTCAGAGGTGAAATGGTGGTCACGATGCTCTTGCCCGAGCCGGGATACGCAGGCGTGCCCCCCATGGGGCCCGAGGAGATGCAAATGGCGTTTTCCGGGGAATCCCAGCGCGTTTTCTCGGAGACCGCCTGCCAGAGGAGCCACAGGTCGAATCCCTTGCCTCCGACGAACACCGCCTTCATGCGCTCGTCCACCGGCCGGGTCTCGATGTCGTCGCTGCCGACGTCGATATGCAGGCTCTGGTTGGCGTATCCCTTGTCGATGGACGGACGCCGGTACGGGTAGACTTTGGTTGATTTGAGATGCAGTTCGGTCATGGTGTCCCTCCCGATGGGGTATCTGGCTGTGGTTCTCGGGCTTGGCGTGCTTCCATGTAACGATGGAAGCGGTGCACGTGACTCTGGGCCATCACCCTGGCCTCGTCCGGCCGCCGGTTCGCCACGGCGCGCAGGATGTCTCTCAGGTCCTGCAAATTCTCGCCCAGCTCGCGTCCGTCCATGGACAGGTAGTGATCGTAGTAGCGGTGAATGTTGTCGTGAATCGAATGAAATACGAAAATATACACCGGGTTGCCGGTGATGGCCGACAGGGCGAGGTGGAAGCGCTTGTCGGCCTCGAGAAACGCGTCGCGCCGTCCCTCGGCCATGTGCCGGCCGGCCTCGTCCACCAGTGCCTGCAAGGTCTCGATATCTTCGGCGCCGGCGCGCTGGGCGGCCAGGGAGGCCACGTTGCCCTCCATCCCCTCGCGAAACTCGGCCAGGTGCTTGAGGGCCACCTTGCGCGAACGCACCAACAGGGCCAGGGATTCCGAGGCCTGGCGGCTGCTGATGGCCCGGACCACCGCCCCGCCCCTTACACCGAGGCGGATCTCCAGCAGCCCCCGCTCTTCAAGCACTCGCAGCGCTTCGCGCAGCGTGCCGCGGCTGGTGTTGAACATCTGCTTGAGCTCCCGCTCCGGGGGCAACACGTCGCCGGTCTTCAGGCGCCCGTCGAGGATGGCGTCCTGGATCTGGTTGACCACATCTTGAAAGATGCGATTACGCGATGCCTCGTGAAAAGCAAGGGCTTCTTTGTTCAACGACGGACCTCGACACGGATTAAATGGTTAAACCATTTATATCGAAACACGAAAAATAAGTCAAGAGAATCGGAAAAATTCTGACCAATAGCGACAACAGGCGACCGTTGGCATTTAATCCGCAACGGTCGCCCCATCCGTATTGGAATATTTTTTGTTATTTAAAACTAATGGTTACAACGCATCCTGAATTTTTCTCACGCCGATCCATTCCAAAAAATATTTTGACAAGCCGCACCGATGGGGGTAAATGGTTTAACCCTTTGTTTCGGTTTGCCCTGCTTCCTCCAACGGGAAGGCAGGCGATGTGCCTGGATAAAGCACCCTTTCGGCCTGTGCGGCCCTCAGCCTCGGGCCTGCACCACAGGAGGCTGTAATGAGTGAACATCGAATCCACCGCCACCCGGTCCTCGCCGTGCCGGACCGGCAGGCGGTGTCTTTCACTTGGAACGGACAGCCGCTGCAAGGATACGCCGGCGAGCCGATCACCTCGGCCCTGGTGGCCAACGGCATCCAGGTCTTCGGCCACCACCCCAAGGACGGCAGTCCCCAGGGGATCTTCTGCGCCAACGGGCAGTGCAGCCAGTGCCTGGTAATAGCTGACGGCCGGCCGGTGAAGGGCTGCATGACCCCCCTGTGCGCAGGCATGCAGGTCGAGAGCGTCGAGGGGCTGCCCCAACTGCCCGCCGATGATGCGCCGGTCTCCCGGCAGCCCATCGACACCATCGACATCGACGTGCTGGTCATCGGCGCCGGCCCCGCCGGCCTTTCCGCCGCCATCGAGCTGGGCAAGTGCAGCATCCCCACCCTCCTGATCGACGACAAGGACCGGCTCGGGGGCAAGCTGGTGCTCCAGACCCACAAGTTTTTCGGTTCGGTGGCCGATTCCCATGCCGGCACCCGCGGCTTCCGCATCGGCGAGCGGCTGGCCGAGGAAGTGGAAGCCCTGCCTTCGGTGAAGGTCTGGCTCAACACCACCGCCGTGGGGGTCTTTGCCGACCAGGTGGTCGGCGCGGTGACCGGCAACCGCTACCGTCTCATCCGCCCCAAGAAACTGATGATCGCCACCGGCGCCCGGGAAAAGATGCTCTCTTTTCCCGGCAATACCCTGCCCGGGGTCTACGGCGCCGGCGCCTTCCAGACCCTGGTCAACCGGGACCTGGTGCGCTCCAGCGAGCGCGTGCTGATCGTGGGCGGCGGTAACGTGGGGCTCATCGCCGGCTACCACGCCATCCAGGCCGGCATCGAAGTGGCGGCCCTCATCGAGGCCTTGCCCGAAGTGGGCGGATACAAGGTGCACGCCGACAAGCTGCGCCGCCTGGGAGTGCCGATTTTCACCGGCCATACCATCGTGGCGGCCGAGGGGGACCAGCGGGTGGAATCAGCCACCATCGCCCGGCTGGATGAAAAGTGGCAGGTGGTCCCCGGCACCCACCGCACCTACGCCGTCGATACGGTGCTGGTGGCGGTGGGGCTCTCCGAGGTAAACGAATTCGCCGTCAAGGCCCGGCAGTTCGGGATGGACGTCTTTACTGCCGGCGACGCCCGGGAAATCGCCGAAGCCTCGGCGGCCATGTTCGCCGGCCGCATCGAGGGTTTCAAGATCGCCCGTTCCCTGGGGGTGGATCTCGGGGAAATGCCCGCCGACTGGGAAACCAAGGCGGCCATCCTGAAATCCAAGCCGGGCAAAACCGTGTCCGAACACCCGCCCGAGGCGGAAACCGGGGTTTTCCCGGTTTTTCACTGCATCCAGGAAGTCCCGTGCAACCCGTGCACCTCGGTCTGCCCCATCGAGGCCATCCATACCGAAAGCGACCTTCTCACCGGCCTGCCCTACCGTGACGACAGCAAGGAGTGCACCGGCTGCCTGGCTTGCGTTGCGGTCTGCCCCGGGTTGGCCATCACCCTGGTCGACTACCGCAAGGATCCGGACCATCCCCTGGTGACCCTGCCTTACGAGGTCTGGCGGGAACGGGTGGAGGTGGGCCAGATGGTGGCGGTCACCGATCGCGAGGGCGAAGTGCTGGGAAGCTTTCCCGTGACCAGGATCCGCACCAAAAAGGACTATCCGGGCACACTTCTCGTCCAGGTACGCCTGCACAGGGCCATCGCCAAGCGGGCGGCGGGAATCCGGCTCCAGGAACCTGCCCTCGAGCCGCCCTTCGTCTATGAGAACGCCCCGCTGCCCGATGAGGCGGTGGTATGCCGCTGTGAACGGGTCACCGCCGGCGAGATCCGGGCGGTCATCCGCGCCGGGGTTCGCGACATCAACCAGCTCAAGGCGTTGACCCGCGCCGGGATGGGCGCCTGTGGCTCCAAGACTTGCCGCCCCATGATCTGGCGCATCTTTCAGGAGGAGGGCATCGATGCGGGGGAAGTGACCGATCGGGTGGATCGCCCCCTGTTCGTCGAGGTGCCCATGGGAACCCTGGCGGGCGTCGAGGGAGGTGAATGCCAATGAAAAACTACGATGCCATCGTCGTCGGTGCCGGCAGCATCGGCGTTCCCACAGCCCTGGCCCTGGGGGCGGCCGGGCTACGCACCCTGGTGCTGGACATGCGCCCCAGCCCCGGCCAGGGGGACAACAAGCACGCCATCGGCGGCATCCGGGCCACCCACTCCGCCCCCGCCAAGATCGTCGCCTGCGAGCGTTCCCTGCAAATTTTTTCCACGTGGCAGGAAACTTACGGCGACGACATCGAATGGCAAAAAGGCGGCTACATCTTTCCCGTCTACCGTGAAACCGAGGAGACGGTGCTCAAGGGGTACCTGCCCGTCCAGCAGCAGTACGGGCTCAACATCGCCTGGGTCGGGCCGGAGGAAATAGCCGCGGCCGTGCCGGGGATCAACCGTATCGACCTTCGCGGCGGCACCATCGCGCCGGACGACGGCTCCGCCTCGCCGCTTCTGGCCATTAACGCCTTTTACCGCCGGGCCTGTGCCCTAGGGGTAGTATTTCGCTTCAAGGAAAAGGTGTCCCGGCTGATGGTGGAGGCGGATCGGGTCGTGGGGGCGGTCACCGACCAGGGCGAATATCGGGCCCCGGTGGTCATCGACGCCGCCGGCGCCTTCTCCGGTGAATTGGCCCGCTCCACCGGCTGCGCAATACCGGTGATGCCCGAATCCCACGAGGCGGGAATCACCGAGCCGGTGGCAATGTTCTGCCCGGCCATGGTCGTCGACCTGAGGCCGGCCCCGGGCTCCAAAAACTATTATTTTTACCAGAACCGCCACGGTCAGATCGTCTTTTGCATCACCCCCGATCCGCCCATCCTTGGCACCGACACCCGCTCGACGTCGGTCTTTTTGCCCCAGTGCTGCAGCCGGATGATCGATCTGATGCCGCGGCTCAAAAACATTCGCGTGCGCCGCGTGTGGCGCGGCACCTACCCCATGACCAGCGACGGATCCCCCCTGGTGGGCGCCAACCGCGAGATTGGCGGCCTGATCCATGCCACCGGCATGTGCGGGCAGGGCTTCATGCTCGGCCCCGGCATCGGCGAGGTGGTGGCCCGCCTGGCGACCGGAAGCATTACCAGCGACGACCAGATGATCTTGGCGGCCTTTTCCCCTTACCGTGACCTGACCTGCCAGGAGGAGGCCCTCAAGTAGAGCCGGCGCCAGTCATCCGCCGGACCTGAGCCGGGTCGACCCGTCGGCCACCGCCGAGAACCTTTCCGCCGCCACCTTTTCACTTGACCGGTGCCGGGTCTTCTTCTAACCTTCCTCATTCAGGTCCCATAATTCATACGGGCAGTTATCCACGGGGGGAAGAATCGGAATGCTCACGGACAAAACCATCGCCTTCATCGGCACCGGCAACATGGGCGAGGCGCTGGTCAGCGGCCTGCTCGGCAACGGCTCGGCGCGGCCCGAGCAGATCATCTGCACCGACGCCAACCCGGTCAAGCTGGATGCCATCGGCGCCAAGTACGGTGTGAAAACCATGGCGGACAACATCGCGGCCGTGCGGGCCGCCGATATCGTGGTCTACGCCGTCAAGCCGCAGATCTTGGCCAAGGTGCTTCGGGAAACCGCCGATGAACTGGACATGAGCAAGCTGGTGATTTCCATTGCCGCCGGCGTGCCCTTGGCGGCCATTGAATCGTGCCTGGAAAAGAAGCTGCGACTAATTCGGGTCATGCCCAACATCTGCGCTTTTGTCGGAGAAAGCGCCACCGCCGTGGCCGGCGGGGACAACGCCAGTCACGAGGATGTCAAGGTGGCCATGGCTATCTTTGATGCGGTGGGCAAGACGGTCTTCATCGGCGAAAACTACCTCATGGACGCCATTACCGGCCTTTCGGGAAGTGGTCCGGCCTACATCTTCATGATCGTTGACGCTCTGGCCGACGCCGGGGTCAAGATGGGCCTGGCCCGCCAGGACGCGCTGTTTCTTTCCGCCCAGACCGTCCTGGGGGCCGCCAAACTGCTCCTCGAATCCAGGGAGCACCCCGGGCAGCTCAAGGACCGAGTCACCTCTCCGGGCGGTACGGCCATCGCCGGCATCCACACGCTGGAAAAGGGCGGGCTGCGCACCACCCTGATCAACGCGGTGGAGGCCGCCACGACAAGATCCAAGGAACTGGGCGAGATCTGCATCCAGAATTTCGCCAACGGCGGCTTGCGCTGACCCCCGCGGATCCCAGGTAAAATCCCATGCCCATCGAAGGCATTTCCTATGGCGCCGCCCTGGCGGCTGGCCTGTTGAGCTTTTTCTCGCCGTGCATTCTGCCCTTGGTGCCGGCCTATTTTACCTTCATCACCGGCTTTTCCCTGGAGGAGCTCACCGGCGCACGGCGTCCCGGCCTGCGCGGCGCGGTGGTGCGGGCCACCCTGGCCTACGTGCTGGGATTCTCCCTGGTTTTCATTCTCCTGGGCGCCTCGGCCTCCCTGTTTGGGTCCCTGGCTTTTGCCTACCGGGACACGATCCGGATCGTGGGCGGGGCACTCATCGTCATTTTTGGAATCCATCTGACGGGCATCTGGCGTATCGGGTGGCTCGACTTTGAAAAACGCGTCCACTTGAACCGCAAGCCGATGCACCTGCTGGGCACTTTCCTGGTGGGCATGGCCTTCGGCGCCGGCTGGAGCCCGTGCATCGGACCGTTACTCGGCTCGATTCTGATCGTGGCCGGCAACCAGGAAACCGTCGGCCAGGGAATCTTGCTGCTGTCGCTTTACGCCGCCGGGCTGGCCATCCCGTTTCTGACCTTGTCGGTATTCATCAACCTGCTGCTGGTCTTCGTGCGCAAGGCAGCCCCGGCCATCCGCTACCTCAACATGGCCGCCGGCATCCTCCTGATCTTCATCGGCCTGCTGCTGCTCACCAATCGGCTGCACTGGATCAGCGGGGCGCTGGGCGTGACGTGAGCCGTTCAGGAGGCGAACAGGCTGCGATGTTTGCCGGCCGGTGCCGGCATACGGAGGAGGGCATGGAAATCTCCCTCGACCCCCGGGTCTTGAAATCGGTTGTGGCCGCCCCCTGCACGGCACCTTCGCCCACCCCGGGATTTCAGCCGGCCAGCGTCAGCCTGTTGATTTTCGAAAAAGGAGACCCCCACCTGCTGGCCATCCAGAAAACCGATACCGAGGGCTATCCCTGGCGCAACCAGGTCGCCTTGCCCGGCGGGCACCAGGACGCGGAGGACCCCTCGGCCATGGCGACAGCCCTGCGGGAGCTCGAGGAGGAGCTGGGCATCCCGCCGGCCCAGGTGGACATGCTCGGCTCCCTGGGGCGTTTCCAGACCATCGCCATGCGCGAGGTGGAAGCCTTTGTCGGCATCTGGGACGGAACCGGACCGGTGCGCTATGAAGCCGCCGAGATCGCCCGGGTCCTGGAAATCCCCCTGCCGCTGCTCGTCGCCATCCACCTCGAGCGCCGCTACCGAGGCCGGCTGCCGGATCTGCGGGAGCTGGTCTACCCCTACCGCGACGTGGTGATCTGGGGGCTGACCGCCAAGATCGTGCACTGCTTCATTGAACGACTGCTGCCGACCTTCGAGGCCTCCCGCCGACAAGGAACGGCTTCATGACGGTCGGCGTCGGAAGCGGCGACGCCTGAAGAGACGCACCGACAAACTGACCAGCACGAACAGGCTCCCCGCCGCCAGGACGGCCGGCACCCAAGCGGCGCTCCGGTGGGCAGGCGCCTCGAAGGAAACGATGAGGCCCACCACGGCGAACAAGAGCACCGGCACCATGGCAACCATCACGGCAATCATCACCCCGTCGGAATCGTACCAGGGAATTATCACCTTGCCGTACAACGAACTTTCTTCAAGGCGCATCCGAACGACCTCCCCTGACCCAGTCACGGATCGATCCCCGCCTTCGTGCCTCGAAGACCGGTTGTCCCCTTTTGCGGCACGTTTGGAAAAAGGCTGTTATTACCAACATATAGACATTTTTGATTGACTAGCACAACATGTTGTGCTAGTCGTTCTTATTCATGGGTTCGGCTCATCGTCTCGAGCCCTTCGTTTTTGCCCTGGATACCGTTTTTCCAGGCCTGCACCCGGAACCATTCCCATCACTGATATGGCCGTCGAAGCGCCAATTGAAGCCATGGCTGGTTTCAGCGACGGCCGACTTTTTGCCCACAGGAGAACGCCGTGTTCGAGCAGATCAAAAAGCGTGACGGCCGTATCGTCGAGTTCGATTCCACCAAAATCACCGCCGCCATCGCCAAGGCCGGCGCCGCAACCGGCGAGTTCGCCGAGCGCGAGGCGCGCAAGCTCACCCTGCGGGTACTGACCCTG
>DQXI01000118.1 GCA_011042305.1 Desulfobacteraceae bacterium | reverse complement strand
TCAAATTCGGATGCGGTCGAGAATGAAGAAGGTACCGTAGGCGTTAATCGAAGAGTTTTAGCTGTTCGCCGCTGACCGGCCGGGACATCAGGAATTGGCCGACAGCCTCGGGGGTCAGGTGCCGGCCGGGTTCCAGGATGCCCTGGAGGGCCAGGGTGGCGGCCAGCACGCCGAGGCTGAAACCGAGGGCCACCCCGCGGCGGCGTTCGGCTTCGAGCTTTTCCAGCAGCGTGGCGCCGTCATGGAGCAAGGTTTCGATTTGATCGACGTAGGTGGCCTTTTCCAACGCTTCCTCCACAAAGGCCAGAAACCGAATGCCGTTGCGGTCGCAATAACTGCGAAGCTCGTCGAGCAGGTCGGCGGAGACGCGGATGGCCCGTTCCTGGGCGCCGGGATCGGGATGGTTCTCGTTGGCGGGTTTTAATGGCATGGGATCACCGTGATCCGTCTCGGATGACCTGCGCTTGCAGGCGTCTGAAATTGTCGCCCAGCACTGCCGCGGTGGTTTCGGGCGTCAGCCCTAATCGTTGCACTTTGGCCAGCTCGGCCGCCGGGTGGCCGAAAGGAAAGTCGGAGCCGAACAACAGCCGCTCGTGCCCGTAGCGGCGAAGGTAGGCAAGGATGTCGCCGGCGGAGGCCAGGGCGGTGTCGGCCCAGACCTGCTCCAGGTCCCATAAGCCTTCGTTGGCGATGCGGCCGAAGCCGCCGTTGAGCATTCCCAGGTGGGGGATGATGACGGTGATCCCTTCGGCCAGCTCCCGGATGAAGCGTACCGTGTGGGAAAACTCCTCCTCCAACACCACCGGCAGACGGCGGCGTCGGATCTCGGTCAGGGCGGCCCGGCACGCGGGGGTGTCGTAGTGGTACGGCGGCTCGTCGCTGTGCCGGTGCCACTTGATGCCGCAATGGGCGGGTTGGAGCTGGTCCACCGCGAAGTCGTTCCAGATGAAAAAGTATGGATGGACGGCAAATCCCGGCGAATCCAGGGACAGCAGGTAGGCGTTGCTTTCCCGGCGCCGGCGCTGCCAGTCCGGGGTGTCGACGAATTCGGGATCGTAGCGGTCGTAGATCTCCTGGACCGGAGAAAACAGGGCGGCACCCCGGATGGGAGTGCCGGCCAGATGGGTCCGGTAGTCGTCCCACGACTGGGCCGTGCCGCGGTCGATGATCCCGCAGTGGGCGTGGGCGTCGATGACGATGGCTGTCCGGTTCGGCAAAGCGGCCTCCAGTGACGTATTATTTTTTCAGTTTCCGGATTTCTTTTCAAGGGGCGGCGGTTGATTTGCCCCGCGGTTCCATGGTAGCCAACACGCGATTTAGACAAGGCAAAAAATTGACCTGAACCCTTACCGCGCCCTCGGCGCAGAGCCGCTCCCATGGCCTCGACCGCCCGCACCGTTGAATTTTCCAGGGATGCCACCAACGTCTTTTTTCACATCCTCACCCGCTGCAACCTGAAATGCCGGCATTGTTACATCAACCCGCTCCAGCACGGCGCCGCTGATCTGCCCCTGGCCACCATCGAAGCCTGGCTGGCCTTGTTTGCCGAGCGCACCTCGAAGGCCAACGTGATCTTTTTGGGCGGTGAGCCGACCCTGCACCCGGATCTGGCCGGGGCGATCCGCGCCGCCCGGCGCCTGGGATATGCGTCGGTGACCGTGGATACCAACGGCTACCTCTTCCACGACATCCTGAATCAGGTCACGCCCAAAGAAGTCGATTTTTTCAGCTTCAGCCTCGACGGTCCGGAGCCGGCGGTCAACGATCCCATCCGCGGCAAGGGGAGCTTCGCCCACTGCACCGCCGGAATCCGGGCCGCCCGCCGGCGGGGGTTTAGGGCCAGCCTGATCTACACCGTGAGCAGCGACAATATCGAGGCCCTGGGGCGTATGCCGCCGTTGCTGGCCGAGCTGGGCGTAGAACGGTTTTTCATCCAGGTGATCGGCATCCGGGGCAAGTCGGCCGAGCGGGCCGGCAACCAGGAACGGCTCCAGGTTTCCAGGGCCGATTGGCTTGCCGCCGTGGCCCCGGTGGCCCGGGCGGTGGCCGCGCAGGGGATCACCGTCACCTGGCCCAAGGTGTATCTCAATATAGAAGAACCCTTCGAATGCGCCGGCCGGGTGGCAGAAAACTTCTTCATCTTTCCCAACGGCCGGGTCTACCGCTGTCCGCTGTGCGAGGACTTCCCGCTGCACGCCTTCACCATCGAAGAAAATCGGCTTACGCCCACCGGCCGGATCAACGAGACAGACCTGTTCAGCCTGGATATCCCCGAAGGCTGCGTGATGAACCGGCTGGTCCAGCCGGCCAACATCGAATACGACGCCGATGGCAAACCGCTGCACCGCATCGCCTGCTGCCTGCTCAAGGAAGAAATTTCACCCCATTAGAACTTGGTGGGCCAGTTGGCCAAGCGGTGCTCGCCGATGCCGCCGCTGCGGCTGTCGCGGATAATCGACAGCACCCGGATCAGATAGTCGCGTGTCTCGCGCGGATCGATGATGTCCTGGATGAAATACCCTTCGGCGGCCGGGTAGGGTGAGGAGTCGGCCACCATCAGGGCCATCATGTCCTGGCGCTCCTTCTCGGAGAGGTTGCCGAAGACCACGTCGGCGGCGATGGTCGGTTCCATGAAGCCGAGTTCCGCCGTAGGCCAGGCCACGAAGTAGTCCGGGCCGGCCCCGGGGCCGCACATGTTCACCGCCGCTTGGCCGTAGGACTTGCGGATCACGATGGCGATCTTGGGCACCGTCACCTGGCACAAGGCCTGGAGGTTGTTGACCACCTTGGCGCCTACCCGCTTTTTTTCCGCCTCCAGGCCCACCATGTGGCCCGGGGTGTCGTGCAGGAAGATGATGGGGATGTTGAACGAATCGCAGAGACACAGGAAGCTGGTGTGCTTCTCCAGGCCGTCGGTGTCCATGGCCCCGACGTTGTGGATCGGATTGTTGGCGACGAACCCCACCACCTCGCCGTCGATGCGGGCCAGGCAGGTGATGAGCATCTTGCCGAAGTTGGGCTTGAGTTCGAAGATCTCGCCGCCGTCGACCATGCAGGCGATAATCCGATGCATGTCGTAGCTGCGGTTACGCCGCTCGGGCAGGAAATCGAGGATCCGGGCCATATTCTTTCCCGATCCTTCGGGAACCGGCCGGCGCGGCGGGCGCTGGTGATGGTTCTGGGGCATGTAGCCGAGGAAGGTGCGGATCTGGGCGAAGCAGTCCTCTTCGTCTTCGGCCACCCGGTCGGCGATGCCGGTGATCTCGTCGTGGATTCGCCAGCCGCCCATCTCCTCGCCGGTGAAGCTCTGGCCGATGGCCCGGCTCAGGGCCCGGGGCCCGGACACCGACAGGGCGCTGCCCTTGACCTGGATGACGCAGTCGGCCAGCATGGCCTCGAAGTCCGGCACCCCGTAGCATTCTCCCATGGCGGCCATGATAAAGGGCATCTCCCGGAAGTGGGTGTACTCGGGGTAGAGGGTGTGGGTGCCGCCGCCGCCCAAGGTACAGACGTTGCGCGCCCCCTGGCAGTCGGGCATGCGGGCCCCGCCGGCTTCCCCGAGCCATATGAAAGGCACTTGGTCTGCTTTGACCCGGGTCTTGAACTGGAGCATTTTTTTCAGATTGATGCGGGCGTTGGTGGACGCCAGGACAGTGAAATCGTTGGCGATTACCCCGACGCGGCGTCCGTCGATGCGGCCGTAGCCGCAAATCAGGCCGTCGGCCGGGGTGCGCTCCTGCATGCCCGGCATGTCGGAAGTCGCCAACTGGCCGAATTCGAGAAACGAATCCGGGTCCAGGAGCCGCTGGAGGCGTTCGCGGGCCGTCAGCTTGCCGGCGGCATGTTGCTTGGCCACTTTTTCAGGGCCCCCCATCTCCAGGGCCTTGGCTTTTTTCTGTGCCAACTGATCCAAAAGTTCTTCAAAGGCCATCGGTTTTTCCCTTCAACAAATTGGACTGCACAAGACGGCGCGCAGGCAAAAAACCTTGTGCCCGACGTGCAGCGTTCGCTATAGTGATTCTTGTTCGACGTTCAAAACCTTTGCTCGTTCAAATGTTTTCCGCGCCGCTGGTTTTTGCCAAGACCGATCCGGCCGGAATGTCGAGTGACCGGATGCCCAAAAAAAACACCCTGACCAAACTCAAGGAGCAGGAGCGGCAGGTTCGGCGGGACCTGATCATCGATGCCGCCCAGAGGGTCTTTGGCACCAAGACCTACGACCGCACCAGCATGCGCGAAATCGCCGAGGAGGCCGGCATCGCCGCCTCGACGATCTACACTTATTTCCCCAACCAGGAAACGCTCTTCGTCGAAGCGATGGTCCGCGACACCGGCGCCCTGATCGACGAGCTGGAGCAGATGCTGGCAGAGGAAGGGGACATCGATATCGAGCGGTTCATGAACCGCTACCTTGATTTTTACATCGACCACGAAGCCCATTGGCGCATGATCACCCACTTTTTCCTCTTCGGGCAGATCGGCCCCGCGTCGTCGGCACGGCTCAATGAAGTGGCCCGCCGGCTGTTGGGCATCTTCGACCGGATTTTTGCCCAGATGAGCTATGCCGGCGACGTCCGCCTGCTTTCTCACACCTTCTTTTCCGCCCTGAGCGGGATCCTGATCTCCTTTCGCAAGTATCCGGGCCGTGATGACGAACAGGTGCGGGCCCACATGAAGCGCATCGGCAAGATGGTGCGGGACATGCTCATGGTCTATATCGCCGCCGAGAAGAAGAGAATTCCGCCGGCGACCTGAAGCGTCCCGCCGGCATCATTGCATGACCAGCAGCACCTGCTGGGCCAGGACTTTCTTGCCGGGCTTGACCCGCAACTCCTGCACGGTTCCCGGATCCCTTGCGCAGATCGGGTTTTCCATCTTCATCGATTCCAGGATCAACAGCTCCTGGTTTTCAGCAACACGTTGCCCCGGCTCGACAAGTACCTCGATGATCGTTCCCGGCATGGGGGCCTTGATTTCCGTCATGTTTTTTCTCCTTTGTCGTTGTGCAAGATACACTGGCTGCATCAGATGTAGTTTTGCAGCGACTGTTGCAACTCCTTCTTGGCGACTTTGCCGATGGACGAGCGCGGCACATCGGTGGTGACGATGATCCGGCTGGGCTGTTTGTAATCGGCCAAGCCTTTTTTACAGTAGGCCTTGATTTCTTCGGCACTGATGGCGGCGCCTTCTTCCGGCACCACGAAGGCGTAGCCGGTCTCTCCCCAGATGGGATGCGGGCCGGAGACCACCGCCGACGTGTTCACACCCGGATAGGCGTTCAGATAGATTTCGATTTCCAGCGGATAGACATTGTACCCGCCGCTTTTGTACATCTCCTTGCAGCGGCCGACATAATGCAGATAGTTGCGCTCGTCCAGGAAGCCGAGATCGCCGGTGCGAAACCAGCCTTGATAAAACGCGCCTTCGTCATCTTTTTCATCCATGTACCCAGAAATCACGCTGTCGCCTCGGATAAGCAGCTCTCCCACCTCTCCCGGGGCGGCCCAGGTGTTGTCCGGCCGCAAGACCCGCATCTGGAAATCCAGCGCGGGCGGGCCTTCGGTCTCGATGATGGTCTGAAAGTCGTCATCCGGTCTGGTGAAGGTAAAAAAGCCGGCGGTTTCGCTCATGCCGAAGCTGGCGAAAATCGTGGCCTTGGGGAAGGCCGCATGCAGGCGCTCCAGGAATTCCGGGGTCTGGGGCTCGCCGGAAACGATGAGCTTGGCCACCGATGACGTGTCGTAGTCGGCCAGATTGCAGTTCTTGAACATCAGCCGGAACATGGTGGGCACACCGCCGGTGACGGTGATACGGTGGGTCTGGATAATTTCGAGCATTTCCTTGGGGTCGAACTTGGGGCAGAGCACCGCCGTTGAGCCGGCGTAGAGCTGGTGGGCGATAAGGTCGTGGGTGCCGGCCACGTGGCTGGTGGGCATGTTGATGATGGTGCGGTCGGTATGGTCGATGCCGCCGGATTCCACCGTCGCCTTGGCGATGGCCCAGGAATTTTTGTGGCTGATCACGGCGCCCTTGGGCTTGCCGGTGGTGCCGCTGGTGAAGATAACGATCAGCGGATCGTCCGGCTTGGGGTGAAAGCGTTCGGGCACCGGATCCGGTGAGCCCTGGAGCAATTGCTCGAAAGGCTGGGCGCCGGGAGCTGAAAGATTTCCGAAGTACCCGTAAACATGAGAAAAAGTATATCGCGCGACCAACGCTTCGGTCTTTTCTCGAAAAGGCTCCGGATAGGCCAACCCCACGAGCAGTTTGGGCCGCGCCCGGTCGCACAGGGCCTGCATCTCCTCGGGGGTGTCCCGGGGGTCCAAGGGAATGAGCACCAGGCCCATGGTGGCGGCGGCCAGGTAGAGGGTCACGAAGGCCGGCGACTGGGGCAAAATGGTGGCGATGCGGTCCCCCTGTTTTACTCCCAGGTTTGCCAGGGCCGCGGCAAAGCGGCCCACCTGCTCGTCCAGGGCGCGGTAGGAGATGGAACGATCCAAAAAGATCAGGGCCGGCTTTTGCGGATGGTGGCGGGCGCTGCGGGCGAACATGTCGTAGGTGGTCATTGGATCGATTGGCGGAGTGGGTCTCAGCCCCCAGGACGGATCGTAAGACACTTGGGAAAGGGAAGTCATGGTTTCCTCCTGCCGCAGATGGCGAAAATGGCGCAAAAGCCGGGAAAAGGCCAAAAAGCAATCGGGTATGGTTCGCTATATCGAACGGCGTTCAGGGTGTCAAACGTATTTTCCCGCCCGGGGGCCAGGGACAAATTCCTTGCCTGGAACCGGCCGGCCGGCTATTTTACAATTTTTAAAAAAGCAAGCCGTGCTGGAATAAGGGAGACGGGTGCGGCGGACGGGGCGCAGAGGGCCAATAGAGGGCTGAAAGATGACGCATTCCATCGACTACAGGGGGTATTACCTTGTCTTTCGCGATATCAGCCGCTTGGTGCACTCCACCAGCAGCGTCGACGAGGTCATTCGGCTGGCCGTGACCAAAACCGCCGAGCTCCTCCACGCCAAAGGCTGCTTGATGCGGGTGCGCAACCCGGAGACCGGTGAATTCGAGGTGGCCGCGGCCTGTGGCATCGCCGAACGCTTCCTCAACAAGCCGCCGGTGTCCTGCCGGCAAATCCTGGATGACCTCAGGGGGGGCGAGAAGGTGCGCATCTTCCGTGACATCTGGGCCGCACCGCGAACCGATTCACCCCAGCAGGTCTGGGATGAGGGGGTGCGCATGCTCCTGGATGTGCCCCTTTACCACGATGAGGAGCTGTTGGGCCTGATCCGAGCCTACCTGTCCGAGGCCCATGATTTCGAACAGGCTGAACTCGACTTTGTCGTCTCCCTGGGCGAGCAGTGCGCTTGCGCCCTCAACAAGGCCCGACTCATCGAAACGCAGCGCAACCATTACGATCGTTTGATCCTGCAGACGGAGAAACTCTCTGCCCTCGGGCGCATGGCCGCCGGCATTGCCCACGAGATCAACAACCCCCTGGCGGGTATCCTGCTTTACGGCTCCAACATGCTCAAGAAGACGGAACCGGACAGTCCGTTTCGTCAAGGCCTGGAGATCATCGTGCGGGAAACGAGCCGCTGCAAGGGGATTATCCAGGAGCTACTCGAGTTTTCGCGGCACAAGACCCCCAAGAAATGCCCGACCAGGATCAACGAGATCATCGAGAAGGCGCTCAGCCTCGTGGACAACGAATTGATGTTGCGCCACATCAAGGTGGAAAAGCGCCTTGCCCAGGACATGGAAAACATTCTTCTCGATGGCAACCAGATGGAGCAGGTCTTCGTCAACCTGCTGCTCAACGCGGCCCAGGCCATCGACAAAAATGGCCACATTGTCATTGAAACGCGTATGGACCCCTGCCGTCGGATGGAAATTGTGGAAATCACCGACGACGGCTGCGGCATCGCGCCCATGGACGCCACCCGGCTTTTCGAGCCGTTTTATTCCAACAAGAACACCGGTACCGGTCTGGGCCTGGCGGTGAGCTACGGCATCGTGCGCAACCACAACGGCCATATCAAGGTGGCGAGCAGGATGGGCGGCGGAACCCGTTTCACCATTGAACTGCCGGTCGACGGCGCTTCCGGCGCCGAGCCGTCCGATAGAGGAGCTATGCATGGAACCCCTTAACATTCTGGTTATCGACGACGAACCGGTCATCTGCGACGGATGCCGGCTGGTGCTCAGCGACGCCGGCCACCGGGTCGAGACCCATGTGAGCGGATGCGCCGGGTTGGACGCCTTTTTCCAGGGCCGCTTCGACGTGGTACTGCTGGATCTCAAGCTTCCCGATGCAGACGGAATGGAGATCCTGGAAGCGATCCACGGCCGCAATCCAAACGTATATGTCGTCGTCATGACGGGATATTCCACCGTCAGCAACGCCATTGCGGCCATGAAGGGGGGAGCCTTCGATTTTTTGTCCAAGCCTTTCAGTGACGACGAGTTGAACATTGCCATGGAGCGGGTGATGGAAAACCGCCGGCTGGTGATGGAAAACCTCTCCATGCGGCGCCAGCTTACCGAACCGTTCCGCTTCGACAATATCATCGGTGAGAATCCGGCCATCTTGAATATCTTCGAGCAGATCAAAAAGGTGGCGCCCACTGACAGCACCGTGCTCATCTACGGTGAGAGCGGCACCGGCAAGGAGCTCTTCGCCCGGGCGATCCATGCCCACAGCCAGCGGGCGGCGCACCAGTTTGTCGCCCTGGACTGCAGCACCCTGGCCCCCGGGGTGCTGGAGAGCGAGCTCTTCGGGCACGTCCGGGGGGCTTTCTCCGGGGCGGTCAAGGACAAGCCGGGCATCTTCGAAGTGGCCAGTGCCGGCACCCTCTTTCTGGACGAAATCTCCGGCTTGAGTCTGGAGATCCAGGGCAAGCTCTTGCGGGTGATGGAGTCGGGGGAATTCAAGCGGGTCGGCGCCACGGCCATGCAAAAAACCAACGCCCGCATCATCGCCGCCTCCAACCGGGACCTGAAGGCCATGGTGAGCGCGGGCGCCTTTCGCGAAGACCTCTTTTACCGGCTCAGCGTTTTTCCCATCTTCATTCCACCGCTGCGCGAGCGGCGGGACGACATTCCGCGCCTGGCCAGCTATTTTTTGAAGCTTTTTAACAAGAAAACGAGCAAGCGCATCGACGGGTTCACCGACGAGGCGATGAATCTGCTGGTCAATCAGGACTGGCCGGGCAACGTACGCCAGCTCAAAAATGTCGTCGAGCGCCTCGTGATCTTATCCGACCGGCGCTTCCTGGATATTGTCTATCTGCTCGACAATCTCCAGTCCCGGCCCGGCACTGCAGCCCCCACCGTTCCCAAATCCCTCGCCGAGCTCAAGGCCGCCAAGCAGCAGCTCCTTGAAGAAACCTTTGGCCAAATCGAAAAAGCTTTCATTCTCAAGGCGCTCCAGGAAACCAAGGGCAACATCAGCCGGGCGGCGGCCAAGGTCGGCATGCAGCGGCCCAACTTCCATGCCCTGATGCGCAAGCACGGCATCAGCGGCGATCAGGTCTAGTCCGCCCCCCCTTTGCCGCCCCAACCGCGGGGATTTCAGGCGTATTATTTTTTATACATTTTGAAATAATTTGGGATTTTATCGGTTTTGGCGATTTTCGCCTCTTGCCTGTATGATCCTTTATACAGTATAGAGGGCGGCGAGGGTTTTCAGGCTCAGCCCGGAAAAATTATAACTTTTTGAATTAATTATAAATATTATTTTATTGCGGCGGCGTCTCATCTCGGCACACCCTTTGCTTTTGGGAAAAGGCAGCGCTTGATTGCAGTCAACCTTTCCCAACATCATTTATATGCAAGGAGGAGCAAATGAACGCACAAGCCCAAACGGCAGATAGAGACGAGGCACAGGACGTGCGGATCCTTTTGATGGAAGACGAGAACGTGGTGGCCGAAGGCTTGAAGATGATTCTCTCCGAGGACGGCTACCGGGTCGAGATCGCCGATACGGGCAACGGTGCCCTGGAGCAGCTCCACAGTCAGCCGTACGACCTGCTGGTGGCGGACCTGCGCCTGCCGGACATCGACGGTATGGAGGTGATCAAGAAGGTCAAGGCGGAAAAGCCGGAAACCTTCGTCATCGTGATCACCGGCTATTCGACGGTGGACACGGCGGTGGAGGCGATGCGCTACGGCGCTTCGGACTACCTGGCCAAGCCGTTTACCGACGAGCAGATTCGCTCGGCGGTGGAAAAGACCCTCAAGGGCAAAAAGAACCGCACCGCCCCGGTGGATGCTCCGGCGACGGACGACGCGTCACGGGCGCTGATCGAAAAGCGCGAGGTGATGCGGGTGCTCAACCGCACCAGCGAAGACGAGGCCTTCTGGAACGCCCTGATGGAGCACGGATCGGAGGCCCTGGCCGACTACGAGCTGTCCGACGAGGCCAAGGCGGCCATCGCCTCCGGCGACCTGGGCTGGATCAACGCCCATATCGGCGAACTGACGCAAAAGCAGCTCATGTTCATCTACAAGCGTCTGGAGCGCGAAGCCTGGTAAGCGACGGGCCGCTGGTTTCCAGCGCGGATCGATTTCAACGCCAACCGTGGAGTTCGACATGACGATTTCCAACGCAACCCAACCCAAGGGGGCGGTCCTGGTGGCCGGCGGCGGCATCGCCGGCATGCAGGCGGCCCTGGACATGGCAGATGCGGGATTTTTCGTTTACCTGGTGGAGCGCTCGCCGTCCATCGGCGGCGTGATGGCCCAACTGGACAAGACCTTCCCCACCAACGACTGCTCGATGTGAATCCTGGCCCCCAAACTGGTCGAGGTCGGCCGGCACAACAACATCGAGCTGATAACCCTGGCGGAAGTCGAATCCATCCAAGGCGCCCCGGGTGATTTCCAGGTGCGGGTGCGCCAGCATCCTCGCTACGTGGACACGGACAAGTGCATCGCCTGCGGCCAATGCGCCGCCAAGTGTCCCAAGAAGGTCGAGGACGAGTACAACGCGGGGCTCAACAAGCGCAAAGCGATCTACGTGCCCTACAGCCAGGCGGTGCCCCTGAAGTACGCCATCGATCCCCGCTACTGCATCTATCTGCAAAAGGGGCGCTGCGGATCCTGCGCCAAGGTCTGTCCGTCGGGGGCCATCAACTTCGAGGACACCGAGAAGATGCGCACCGTGGGGGTGGGGTCGGTGATCCTGGCTCCGGGGTTTCGCAGCTTCGATCCCGGCCGCCTGGGCACCTACAGTTACGGCCAGACTCCCAACGTGGTGACCGCGGTGGAATTCGAGCGCATCCTTTCGGCCACCGGGCCTTTCGGCGGCCACCTGGTCAAGCCCTCGGCGGCCAAGGCGGGCACGGCGCCGAAAAAGATCGCCTGGATCCAGTGCGTCGGCTCCCGGGACATCAACCGCTGCGATCACGGCTACTGTTCGTCGGTGTGTTGCATGTACGCCGTCAAGCAGGCCGTGATGGCCCGCGACCACAGCAGCGGCGACCTGGAGTGCGCCATTTTCTATATGGACATGCGCACCCAGGGCAAGGACTTCGACCGCTACCTGGAGAACGCCAAAGAGAGCGGCATCCGCTTCGAGCGCGCCCGGGTGCACTCGGTGGCCCCGCCCCAGCACGGCGACGATCTCACCTTGCGCTACGCCCGCCCGAGCGGCGCCATCGAAGAGGAGACCTTCGATATCGTGGTGCTTTCCACCGGGCTTGAAATCGCTCCCGAGGCGGTGGCCCTGGCCGAAAAGCTCGGTGTTCCCCTCAACGCCGATCACTTTGCCGCCACCGACAGCTTCGCCCCGGTGGCCACCGGAAAACCGGGGATTTTCGCCTGCGGGGCTTTTACCGGCCCCAAGGACATCCCCCACTCGGTGATGGAAGCCAGCGCGGCGGCGGCGGCGGCCACCGAATCGCTGTCCGCCTCCCGGTACACCCAGACCCGTACGGTGGACCTGCCGCCGGAGACCGAGGTGTGCGGTCAGGCGCCGCGTATCGGGGTCTTCGTGTGCAACTGCGGCATCAATATCGGCGGGGTGGTGCGGGTGCCCGAGGTGGCCGAGTTTGCCCGCACCCTGCCCCATGTGGCCTACGTGGAGGAAAACCTGTTCACCTGCTCCCAGGACACCCAGGACAAGATGGCCGAGGTGATCCGCCGCGAAGGGCTCAACCGGGTGGTGGTGGCCGCCTGCACGCCCCGGACCCACGAACCGTTGTTTCAGGCCACCCTGGCCAGCGCCGGGCTCAACCGCTACCTCTTCGAGATGGCCAACATCCGCAACCACGACTCCTGGGTCCACGCCAACGATCCGGACGCCGCCACGCGCAAGGCCAAGGATCTGGTGGCCATGGCCGTGGCCAAGGCCGCCCTGCTGGAGCCCCTGGAGCAGACCGAGCTGCCCATGAGCCGCAACGCCCTGGTGGTGGGCGGCGGCATCGCCGGCCTGACGGCGGCCCGGGCCCTGGCGCGCCAGGGATTCCCGGTTCACTTGGTGGAAAAGACGGACGCCCTGGGCGGCAACGGCCGGCGCTTGCGCGCCACCTGGCGCGGGGAGCCGGTGGGCGAGCGCCTGGCCGGGCTCATCGCCGAGCTGGCGGCCGACCCCCTGGTGCACATCCACACCAACGCCGTCGTCACCGACGTCGAAGGGTTTGTGGGCAACTTCAAGACCACGATTTCAGCCGGCGACCACAGTGAAACCGTCGACCACGGGGTGGCGATTCTGGCCACCGGCGCGGTGGAATCCAAGCCGCGTGAGTACCTCTACGGCGCGCATCCGGCCGTGGTGACCCAGATGGAACTCGATGATTTGATCGCCGCCGGTGACAAGCGCCTGGCCGGCGCCAGCGACGTGGTGTTTATCCAGTGCGTCGGGTCGCGCAACGCCGAGCGGCCCTACTGCTCCAAGGTCTGCTGCACCCATGCATTGAGAAACGCCTTGGCGATCAAGGCCGCCCGTCCGGAGACCAACGTCTATGTGCTCTACCGTGACATGCGCACCTACGGGCTGCGCGAGGAGGTCTTCCGGGAGGCCCGGGCCAAGGGCGTCCTCTTTTTCCAGTATGATCCCGAGTCCCCGCCAGAGGTGGAATCCTGCGGCGACCGGGTGCAGGTGACCTTCCGCGACCACGTCCTCGAGCGCAAGGTGGCGGTGGAGGCCGATCTGCTGGCCCTGGCGGCGGCCATCGTGCCGAACGGGGACAGTTCCCTGGCCCAGTTTTTCAAGGTGCCGGTGGATGGCGACGGATGGCTCCTGGAAGCCCACCAGAAGCTGCGGCCGGTGGATTTCGCCACCGACGGGGTGTTTCTCTGCGGACTGGCCCACTATCCCAAGCCCATCGACGAAAGCGTTTCCCAGGCGCTGGCCGCCGCGGCCCGGGCCGC
>DQXI01000083.1 GCA_011042305.1 Desulfobacteraceae bacterium | reverse complement strand
CCCTGGCCCTGGCCGAGGCGGGCTGCAGGCTGGCCCTGACGTATTTCGACTGGCCGGAAGCGCTGCCCTCCTTGCGGCGGGATTTGGCGGCGGCCGGCGTGGACCACCTGCTGGTCCAGGCCGACCTGCGCCGGGCCGAGGCGGCGGCCATGGTGGTGGACCGAGTGATGGCGCGCTTTGGACGCCTCGACATCCTGATCAACAACATCGAAAGGGGGGGGTGGCCGGTGGTTCACGGGCCCTACGTGTCGGCCCAATGGAACCTTGAGCAGCGCACCACGCTGGACGCCAAGCACTGGATGTTTCAGGCGGCCTTGCCCCATCTCAAGGCCGCCGGCGATGCCGCCGTGGTCAATCTTTCGTCGGTGGCGGCCCTCGTGGGCCGCAGCGGGCCGGCGAGCCTGCTCTTCAACGACGGCTATGCTGCGGCCAATCGGGCCATCGCCATCCTGACCGAGACCTGGGCGCGGCTGGGGGCGCCGGAGGTGCGGGTCAACGAAATCATGCTCGGCCTGGTGGAGACGCGCCATGGTCCGGCGACCCGCGGCTGGGGGCTGTTGGACGAGGCGGCACGCCGCGCCCTGGTGGATCAGGTGCTGCTGCGGCGCGTCGGGACGATTCCCGACGTGGTCAAGGCGGTGATGTTCGTTTTGCGCGACGCCCCCTACATGACCGGTGCCGTCTTGCGCCTCGACGGCGGGTTTGTGTTGGGCGGCAGTCCGGTGGCGCCGATGCCGCCGGGAGTGGATGTGCCTGCGACGGATTCCGAATCTCCAATCTGAGTTCGGCATCTCAGCGGCGCGGCCGGAGGCCCGGGCTCTGAATGCCCCAGAGAACCCGCTCAATCCAATCCAGCCCCAGTTCCAGCAAGGCTTCCTCGTTGCGTTCCATGCGCCGCAGCTGTTCCCGCGGTACCTTGAAGCGTCTGAGAAAGCTGCTTTCGAAGACAAAGCGGCGAAATGCGTCCAGATTGTAGGCGGCCATGAAGACCATCTTGGCCCGCTGTCCCTGGGGGCCTTCGGCGCCCCAGGGATTGCGCCGGCTGAAGCGATCCTGGATGACGGCCCAGCGTTCGGTGAACCGGTCGTAGCGGCCGGTGTCCGCCTCGGCGAACCAATCCTGCGCCGTGATGGGGTGCGGCTGCCGGGGGCCGAGGCAAAACGGTGGTGGATTGAAAAAGAACGCCGGCTTGGGCCGGGATCCGGCGGCGTCGAAGACAAGTCCTTTTTCTAGAGGAAAGCTGCGGCAGGTGAAGGGCCGATCCGGGTAGACGGTGCAGCCTTCGGCGGCCACGAAGGGGCAGGTCTGCTCGCTGTTGTCGGTCATGCGCAGCAGCACGTCGGGAAAGTGATGGCCCGGCCGCAGTACCAGGTCGGTATGGTCATCGAGAAACTGCTCGGCGCTGACACCGAGCCGCCGCCGGAGCCGCAGCACATCGTAGGGATACAGAAAAAGGTTCAGGTTGCGGCAGCAGCGGTTGAAACACGCCAGATCCGGCCGGCAGGCGAAGTGGAACGATTCGTTGGCTTCCAGGCGCCGCCCGGGCAGGGCTTCGGCGCCATCGGCATCGATGGCCTTCACGGTTCGTCGACCTCGGGCCCCATGGCAACGATCATCTCGGCCACGGTGAGCTTTACGCGGGCGGAAAAACCGATTTCAGCGCGCAGTTGCGTTTCCAGGGCAGCCATTCGGCGATAGAAGGGGGTGCGGTCGAGTCGCAGCCTTGCCGGGCCGCAGCGGGCGTGGAAAGCGGGGCACCCGTCGCCCTGGAGCACCGTTCCATCAGGCCGCTCTGTCCGGTGGGGGAGGCCGTGCAGCCGGCAGATCATCGGGCGGTGGCGATACAGTCGACAGCGCCCGTCTTCGAGCAGGGGGCAGGGGGGGCGCTGCTGCGCCGGAGCCTTTACCGCTTCAACGGCGCGGGTGCTTATCTGTTCCCGCTCGTTCGGCGTCAACGACGCTAGGCCGCTTTGAAGATCCAGGTACTCGACGATGGTGTGATGATGGAACCGGCTCCAGCAGCAGTTGTCGTCGCACCCGTGGCAGATAAACCCGCATGCTGCGGATACCTGGCGATAAGCCTGGTCCATGTCGGCGTACAGGTGGTGGAGGCGGGCGCCGAAGGACCGCCGAAGGTCGGCGTCGATGAGCGTTACAACGGAAGCCGGCGTCGCCATTTCACACCATCGGGGAGGGGAAAAAGAGTTTTTCATACAAGTTAAGGGCATGGCGGTCGGTCATGCTGGCGATCAGGTCGCAAACGATTCGTTCGGGCGGCTGACCGTTGTCGTAGCAGCCGGCCATGCCCATGGCGTTGAGCTCCCGCCGCAGCGCCTGGGGGTGCTCGAGGAAAAAAAAGTACAGTTCGCTGATGATCTTTTTGGCCTTGATGAACTCGCCGTGGACCCGCGGGCTCCGGTAGACGTTTTCGTAGAGAAACATGCGCAGCTCGTGCATGGCTTCGGCCACCGCCTGGCTGATCTGCAGGGTGAAACGACCGTCGATGATGCGGCTGGAGAAGACGAGGTCGCGCACCATGGTAGTGGCCCGGTCGCTGTGGCTGCCCCCCAGCACGCGACGACACACCGCCGGGACCTGCTCGGCGAGGATCACGCCGCTGCGGATGGCGTCATCCAGGTCGTGGTTGAGGTAAGCCATGATGTCGGCCACGCGCACGATTTGCCCTTCCACCGTGCAGGGCAGTTCGGCGGGATCTTCCGGGATGATCGGACCGTAGCCCTTGGAATGGCGCAGGATGCCGTCGCGCACCTCGTAGGTGAGGTTGAGCCCCCGGCCGTTTTTTTCCAGGGCATCAACGATGCGCACCCCCTGTTCGTTGTGGGAAAAATCGGCCGAGAAAATTTCCTTCAGGGCGGTTTCACCGCTGTGGCCGAAGGGGGGGTGGCCGAGGTCGTGGCCCAGGGAGATCGCCTCGGCCAGGTCCTCGTTGAGGCGCATGGCCCGGGCGATGGTACGGGCGATCTGCGCCACCTCGAGGGTGTGGGTCAGCCGGGTGCGGTACTGGTCGTCCAGGGGCGACAGAAACACCTGGGTCTTATGCTTGAGACGCCGAAAGGCGTTCGAGTACATGATCCGGTCGCGGTCGCGCTGAAAGGCCGTGCGGATCAGCGAATCGCGTTCCGGCTTGAGCCTGCCACGCGAGGCGCTGCTCAGACAGCCGTGGGGCGACATGAAGCTGCGCTCCCGGGCCTCGAAGGCTTCGCGTATGCTGGGAGAGTTGGTCATGGTATCGGCGCGTGCACGCGTGCAAAAGGTTTTCCTTATGGCAGAGGCGGCCGGTTTTGTAAAGCTGTATCGAAAAATCCCGGCGGCAGCCGGGCCAGCACGGTCGATGCCCCTGGGATTTCAGCCGCCTGGACGGTGTCCGTTCGCTTGTCAAGACGACCAAAATGGGATAAGATAAATTGCCGCCGTAAATAAAGGACGGGATTGACGGGATCCGAGACGGCCGTGGTGGCTGGCTGGTCGGTCGGATCGAGGCGGCAGGACCCACCATGAAAGGAGCGTAGTCAGATGGCCAATGGGATTGTGAAATGGTTCAGCGACAAGAAAGGTTACGGGTTTATCGAACAAGAAGACGGCAAGGGTGACATTTTTGTTCACTACAGCGCCATTAACGGCACCGGCTTCAAAACGCTCGCCGAGGGCGACCGGGTCAGCTTCGATATCGTCGATGGCGAGCGGGGACCAGCCGCTCGAAACGTTGAAAAACTGTAAGCCAGGCAAGTGAATACAGCCATGCCCCAAGGCCCCCCGGCAGCCACTGCCGGGGGGCCTTTTTGCTTATGCCCGCCGGCATCTCACGCCATGCCGATGATCTGTTTGAAGACAAAGTAGCCGAGGGGCAGGAAGATCGCCGGCAGCATGTTGCCCGCCCGCAGTTTGGCGATGTCGAGCAGATTCAGGCCGATGGCCACGATCAACAACCCGCCCACGGCCGACATCTGGGTCACCACCGCGGGTACGAGCAGCGGTTTGAGTAGGCTGGCGCTCAAGGTGATGGCCCCCTCGTAGAAGAGGACCGGGAGGGCGGAAAACAGGACACCGATGCCGAAGCTGGAGGCGAAGACGATGGATGAAATTCCGTCGAGCACCGACTTGGCCAGGAGGGTCTGATGGTTGTCGGCCAGGCCGCTCTCGAGAGAGCCGACGATGGCCATGGAGCCGACGCAGAAGACCAGGCTGGCCATGACGAAGCCCCGCGCCAGGTCGTTGTCGCTGCCGCCGAGGCGGCGCTCGATGCGCAGGCCCAGGGATTCCAGGCGGGCCTCGATTTTCAGGGCCGTGCCAAGGGCGGCGCCGATGGCGAGGCTGAAGATCACCAGCAGCAGATCGTCGCATCCCAGGGCGCCCCTGAAGCCGATGAGCACCACGGCCAGGCCGATGGCCTGGATCACGGTAAGCCGGTAGGCTTCGGGCAGCCCGCCGCGCAGCACCAAACCGACCAGGCTGCCGGCCACGATGGCCAGGGTGTTGACAAGGGGACCGAACAAACCGAACAAGCAAACCTCCTTTACCGGGTAATCGAGCGTTGGCGCTCGCGATGACCAAGCACTCATAGCCCGGATCACCGTGGGACGCAAGTTCTCCGGCTCGGAGCGGCAGGGGATTTGACAATCGCCCGCGCTTGTGGAACGCTGCGCCAACCCGCCCAAAAGGCGTGTTAGGAACCGATCGCGAGGAGTGCTGCCCGATGCCTGGTATTGTCGCCATTTTGTGTTACCGTCAACTCGACCACGAGGGCGACGTGCTCCAGCATCCTGAGTTTTTGCAAGAGGCCCGCCCGGCCGGCCGTGAATTGGCGGCCACCTTGCTCAGGGCTTAAGGAGCCGGTGATGGCCTACGAAACGTTCATCGCCCGTGGCTACCTCAGGTCCAAGCGGCGCCGGACCGTCTTTCCCCTCATCACCCTGCTCGGGGTGGCCGGCGTCGCGGTGGGAGTGATGATCCTGATCACCGTGACCGCGGTGATGACAGGTGCCGAGCGCCATTTTCAGCAACGGGTGCTGAGCGTCAGCGCTCACCTGATCGTGATGCGCTACGGAGAGGCGTTGCAAGATTACGAAAAAATCGGCCAGCGGATCGAGGCTCTGGACGAGGTGGTGGCCACGGCCCCTTTTGTCTACGCCCAGGGGCTGCTGCGCTCGACCAAGGCCACCGCCGGCAGCGTGATCCGCGGCATCGATCCGAACCGGGAAGGGCAAACCACCACGGTCCTATCATCGGCGATCCTGGAAACCCTGGCCGCGGATTTTGCCCGCCGCCAGGACGCACCAGGTCCGCCGGGGATCGTGTTGGGCCGGGAGTTGGCCCGGCAGCTGGCAGTGGCGCCGGGGGATCAGATTTTTTTGCTCTCTCCCCCAGTCAGGGGCAAAGATGCCGCCCGGGTGCCGGCCATGGAGCGTCTCAAGGTGTTGGGAACCATCGAGACGGGGCTCTACGACTTCGACAACTCCCTGGCCTACCTGCATCTGGCCGACGCCCAGCGACTCACGGGTGCCGGGGGGGCGGTCACCGGCATCGCAGTGCGTCTGGCGGACATCTACCGCGCTGACGCCGTCAAGGAGCGCATCGCGGCCGAACTGGGATTTCCGTACTGGGCCAAGGACTGGATGCAGCTCTACCACAACATGTTCAGTGCGCTGAAGCTCCAAAAGACGGTGATGTTCATCATCCTGACCCTCATCGTTCTGGTGGCCGCCCTGAACATCTCCGGCACCCTCTTCATGATGGTCACCGAAAAGACCCGCGATATCGCCATCCTCAAGGCCATGGGGGCCACCGACCGCAGCATCGGCCGCATTTTCGTCCTCAAGGGGATGTGGATCGGGCTGACCGGCACCCTCCTCGGCCTTGCCGGCGGCTTCGGGCTGTGCGCCCTGCTGCAGCGCTACCCGTTCGTGCACCTGGACCCCAAGATCTACCCGTTTACCCGGCTGCCGGTGGATGTGCAGCCGGCGGACGTGGCGCTGATCGTTGGGTTCGCCTTGTTGATTTGTTTCCTGGCGACCCTTTACCCGTCTCGCCGAGCGGCAAGACTCGACCCGGTGGACGGTTTCAGATACGCATGACGCCGCCGGCTGCGCAGCCGGCGGCAAAGCAGGAATGCAGGTTTGGAGTACCGCAATGCAGCTCACCGATTACCTATACGACCTCGACACCCTTCTGGTTCATGCCGGCGAACCTCGCCCGCCCATGGGCGGGGCGGTGATTCTGCCCGTGTTCCAGAGCGCCACCTTCGCCTATCCTGATCCTTGCACGACGGATGCCGCGCTTCGGTATATTCGTCTCAACAATACCCCCAACCACGAGGTGTTGCACGCCAAGCTGGCCGCCCTGGAGAAGGCCGAAGCGGCCCTGGTCACCGCCAGCGGCATGGCCGCCATCGCCGCCGTGCTGCTCACCGTGCTGGGAACGGGAGACCGGATGATGGTCCAGGAGGGGCTCTACGGCGGCACCCACGGGCTGGTTCACCAGGACCTGAAACGGTTGGGGATCGAAGCCGACGTGGTCTGCAATGACGATCCGGCCGACTGGCGCCGGCGCCTGCAACCCACCACCCGCGCCTTTTACGTGGAGACCATCACCAATCCCACCATGCGGGTGGCCGACCTGGAGGCGGTGGCTGCCTTCAGCCGCGAGCACGGCCTGGTGTCGATCATCGACAACACCTTCGCCAGCCCGGTCAACTTCCGACCGGTGGAGCACGGCTTCGACCTGTCGCTGCACAGCGCCACCAAGTATCTCAACGGCCATTCGGACATTGTTGCCGGCGCGGTGATGGGCCGGGCCGACCTCGTGGACCGGGTCAGGCAGCGTCTCGACCACCTGGGCGCCGCTCTTGATCCCCATGCCTGTTTTCTGCTCCACCGGGGGCTGAAGACCCTCGGGGTGCGGGTGCGCCAGCAAAACCGCGGCGCCGAGGCCGTGGCCCGGTTCCTGGCTGCGCATCCGGCCGTGACCCGGGTCAATTATCCCGGCTTGGAGAGCCATCCGGACCATCACCGCGCCCGGCGGCTTTTTGAAGGCTACGGCGGGATGCTCAGTTTCGAAATCGACGGCGGCGTGGCGGCGGCCGAAGCGTTCTTGAGCCGGCTGCGGCTGCCGGTGGTGGCGCCGAGCCTCGGGGGCGTGGAATCGCTGGTGACCCGTCCGGCGGCCACTTCCCACGCGGGCATGTCCCCGGCGGCGCGGCGGGCCATGGGGGTGAGCGAAAGCCTCGTGCGCCTGTCGGTGGGGATCGAGGCCCCCCGGGACCTCATCGCCGATCTGGACCAAGCCCTGGCGGGGCGGTGACGGGGGAAGGCTAAAAGGGTCCCGGGGATCGTAGTTTCCAGTTTCGAATCTCGAGTTTCAAAAGGGACAAAGATGAACCCCAAGATCGCCACGGCGGCCGAGGCCGCCGCATGCTGCGCCGGGCGGCGCAGCGTGTTCACCAACGGCTGCTTTGATCTGCTGCACGCCGGGCACGTGCGTTACCTGACGGCCGCCCGGGCCCTGGGCGATCTGCTGGTGGTGGGCCTCAACAGCGACGCTTCGGTGGGTCGCATCAAGGGGCCGCGGCGGCCCATCACCCCTCAAGAGCAACGGGCCGAGGTGCTGGCGGCCCTGGCCTGCGTGGACCGGGTGGTAATTTTCGACGAGGACGATCCGCTGCGGCTCATCCAAACCATCCGGCCCCATATCCTGGTGAAGGGCGCCGATTGGGCCGAGGCGGACATTGTCGGCGCCGACTTTGTCAGGGCCCACGGCGGACGGGTGGAAACCATCGTCCTGGTGCCGGGAGTTTCCACCAGCGCCATCATCCAAACCATTCTGGAGCGCCACCGCCATTGAGGTCGGCGAACGGGTGGAACGGGATGCAGCAGCGACAGAAAGACGGGATCGGCTACCTGACCTTCGCCGGTCTTTCCGCTTTGACAGGGGTGCGCCACGGGATTTTTACCCGTCACGGCGGGGTGAGTCGGGGGCCGTTCGCCAGTCTTAACGTAGGCCGGGTGGACGGTGAGGCGCCGGAGCACGTGGTGGAAAACCGGCGTCGCGTGGCCGCGGTACTCGGTGGCGGCCCCTTGGTGGGGATACGGCAGGTCCACGGTCGGGCGGTCAAGGTGGTGACCGTCCAGGATGCTCAGGACGCCGGCGCTGGGCCCGCGACAGCCGACGCTCTGGTAACCAATGTGCCCGGCGTGCTGCTGATGGTGCAGGTGGCCGACTGCCAACCGGTGCTGCTTTGCGATCCGGTGCACCGGGCGGTGGCCGTGGTCCACGCAGGCTGGCGAGGCAGTGTGGTCAACGTGGTGGCGGCGGCGGTGCGCACCATGCAGGACTGCTACGGGAGTTGGCCAGGGGATTTGGTGGCCGGCATTGGCCCATCCCTCGGGCCGTGCTGCGGCGAGTTCGTCAATTATCGCCGTGAGATTCCGGAAACCCTGTGGGCCTTCCGGATTGGCCCCCACCATTTCGATTTCTGGGCCGTGACCCGGGCCCAACTTTGCGCCGCCGGGGTGGCGCCCGGCCGGATTGAAACCGCCGGGCTGTGCACCCGCTGCCGTACTGACACCTTTTTTTCTTATCGCAAAGAGAGGACCACGGGCCGCTTTGCCGCCGTCATCGGGATGGCACCCGAAGACCGGCCGGAGGTGTCGGACGGGTCCAGGAGGACGGCATGATCCAGGCTGTCTTGTCCCGTGGGCGTCGCGTCCAGGCCAAGGCCCGCATCCAGGCCCATACCGAATTGGCCCCGGGCTACTGGCGCATGAGGCTGGAGCCCGAAACTTTCTTTCCCCTGGGCGAGCCGGGTCAGTTTGTCATGGTGGGGCTCGGCCCCGGCGCACCACGGTTGTGGCGGCGGCCCTTTTCCATCCATCGCCAGGCCGACGGGCGTCTGGAACTGCTTTACCGGGTGGTGGGGGCGATGACCGGCGCCATGGCCAAGCTGACGCCGGGGGCGGCGGTGGATCTCGTGGGGCCCTTGGGCCGGGGATTTCGGGTGACCGAAGGACTGGGTCGGATTGTCTTGGCTGCAGGCGGCATCGGTGCGGCTCCCATCGTTTTTCTGGCCGAGACCCTGGCCGGCCGCTTGGCATCGGGGTGCGCCATCGAGGTTTTCCTCGGCGGGCGGAGCCGCGACCATCTGTTGTGCCGGGAGGACTTTCAACGCCTGGGCCTGCCGGTGACCGTGACCACCGATGACGGTTCGGCCGGCCATCATTGCCGGGTCACCGTCCCCCTGGAGTCGGCGGCGGCCCGGCGTCCCCCCGACCTGATCTGCGCCTGCGGTCCGCCGGCCATGCTGCGCTGCGTGGCCGAGACGGCCCTGGCGCGGAAGATCGCCTGCCAGGTGTCCATCGAGACCCTCATGGCCTGCGGTCTGGGGGCCTGCCTCGGGTGTGCCGTCAGCGGCAGCGACCCCGCGGCCCCTTACCGGCACGTCTGCCGGGAGGGCCCGGTCTTTGAGGTCAGCGAGTTGGACTGGTCGGTGCCGGCGGAGACGATTACGCGTTGACTTGACCTGTATCTTGTGTTAAGTGCCATACCTTCATGATCGATACCGCCTCAGGCCGTTTCGGCCGCCATCAGTTTGAATGAAGCGCGAGACCCTGCGCAGTTTAAGGGAGCTGGCTTACTACAGCAGTTTGGGGTTGCAGGTGGCCCTGTCGATCTTTATCGGGTTGGGCCTTGGGGTTTGGTTGGATCGTCGCTGGGAAACCCATCCCTGGCTGACGTTGATCGGGATGGCCGCCGGCATCGCTGCCGGATTCCGCAACATCGGGCTGGCAATCCGCAAGAGCCGGAAATTTTAGGTGGACTGACCACAGGAGCGGTGGTGAACATCCAGGAGCGCATCTTGACCTTCGTGACCCGGACCAACTGGGTGCTGTTCTTCCTGACCAGCCTGGTGGGCCTCCTGGTGGCATCGCGGTCTTTCGCCCTTGGGATCGTCTGCGGCGGGCTGATCGTGACGGTGAATTTTCACCTGCTTCACCGCACCCTCAAAAAGGCCCTCAGGCCTCCCCACCTGGCGTCGCATCATGCGGTACTCGCCAAGTACTACCTGCGCTTCGCCGCAAGCGGGGTGATTCTCTTTCTGCTGATTTCCAATCACTTGGTCAATCCGCTGGGCTTGTTTGTCGGCCTTTCCGTGGTGGTGGCCAGTATCACCCTCGCCACCGCGCGTGAACTGAAACGACTCATCTTCAAGGAGGCGGTCTAGGCATGGAACACCCGTATCTGTTTCTGGTCAAACTGTTCGAGGTCATCGGGTTGGGCAGTTTCGCCCATCATTATCCCCATGTGATCTACTCCTGGGTGGTGATGGCCATTCTGATCGCCGCCGGCGCCCTGGCCGCCAAGAGCGTCACCCTGGTTCCGGGCAAGGGGCAGAACTTTTTCGAAGTCGTCGTGGGCGGGATCGAAGATTTCATGATTTCGGTCACCGGCGAGGAGGGCCGCTGGCTCTTTCCCCTGGCGGCCACCGTGTTCATCTACATCCTCACCTGCAATCTCATCGGCCTGGTGCCGGGATTCTTTCCGCCCACCGCCAACCTCAACACCACCCTGTCGTGCGCGCTGGTGGTGGTGATCTTCACCCACGTGATCGGCGTCAAGTACCATGGGGCCAAGTACATCAAGCACTTCATGGGGCCGATCTGGTGGATGGTGCCCATCATCATGCCCATTGAGATCATCGGCCACTTGGCGCGGATCCTTTCGCTGAGCTTCCGGCTTTTTGGCAACATGATGGGCCACGAGCTGGTGCTGGGGATTCTCTTCTTTCTGGCCGGAGCGTTTTTCGCTCCGCTGCCCATTATGGCCCTGGGCGTCTTCGTGGCCCTGGTCCAGGCGTTCGTGTTCTTTCTGCTCTCGATCATGTACTTTACCGGCGCCATGGAGCACGCCCACTGATCGGGAGACATCCTTTCATCGATTTTACGATGCGGGTCGTAAAATATACGGGGTATTGGAAGAAGCCAACCATCATTCATCACCAAAGGAGGTAGCGTTCGAATGGAAGCTCAAGCCCTGCAGTTCTTTATCGCCTGTGTGACGGCCGCCGGTTTCGGCATCGCCATCGCCGCCTTCGGGTGCGGCCTGGGCCAAGGCCTTGGCCTCAAGAGCGCCGTGGAAGGCATTGCGCGCAATCCCGAGGCCTCCGGCAAGGTAACCGTGACCATGCTGATCGGTCTGGCCATGATCGAGTCGCTGTGTATCTACGCGCTGGTCGTGTCCCTGATCCTGATCTACGCCCATCCGCAGGCCGCAGCGATCGCCGGGTTGTTCGCCCACTGATTTCGACGAACAAACACGTGCATTGAGAATCGAAAGGCCGGTTCCTGCCTCGGTGGGGAGCCGGTCTTTCGATTTTTTGTATCCGTGGCCCGCGTCTTGGTCTAAAATGGCTAAAATTCAATCCTTACGGGGCCTGCCCCCACGAAATCGAGGAGACACACCGCTGATGGACACCGACCGATTGCTGGAGGAGCTGAACGCCCGCAACCGCAGCGCCCTTGACGGCGGCGGTGAGAAACGCATCGCCAAGCAGCATGCCGGCGGCAAGCTCACGGCCCGCGAACGCCTGGAGATTCTGCTCGATCCGGGCTCCTTCGACGAGATCGACCGCTTCAAGACCCACCGATGCACCGATTTCGGCATGGATGACCAGAAGATTCCCGGCGACGGCGTGGTCACCGGCAGCGGTCTGATCCACGGCCGGCCGGTCTTCGTCTTCGCCCAGGACTTCACCGTTTACGGCGGCTCGCTGTCGCTGGCCCATGCCGAGAAGATCTGCAAGGTGATGGACGCCGCCATGAAGATGGGCGCGCCGGTAATCGGACTGTGCGACTCGGGCGGAGCCCGCATCCAGGAGGGGGTGATGAGCCTGGCGGGCTATGCCGACATTTTCCTGCACAATGTCATGGCCTCGGGAGTGGTGCCCCAGATCACCGCCATCATGGGGCCGTCGGCCGGCGGCGCCGTCTACTCGCCCGCTCTTACCGACTGGATCTTCATGGTGGAAAACTCCAGCTATATGTTCATCACCGGTCCGGAGGTGATCAAGGCCGTCACCCATGAAACCGTCACCAAGGAGGACCTGGGCGGGGCCATGGCCCACAACGCCAAGAGCGGGGTGGCCCATTTCGCCGCCGCCGACGATCGCAGCTGCCTCGAAGCCATCCGTACCCTGATGGCCTACCTGCCCCAGAACAACCTGGAGGAGCCGCCCCGGGCTCCAGTGACCGATGACCCCGAGCGGCGGGAGCCGGCGCTGCGCAGTTTGGTGCCCGCCGATCCCAACAAGCCTTACGACATCCATGACATCATCCACTCCAACGTGGACGACGGCGTCTTTTTGGAAGTCCACGCCCACTACGCCCGCAACATCGTGGTGGGCTTCGCCCGCCTGGACGGGGCTACCGTGGGCATCGTGGCCAACCAGCCGTCGGTGGCGGCCGGGTGCCTCGACATCGACGCCTCGCTCAAGGGGGCACGCTTCGTGCGCTTCTGCGACGCCTTCAACATACCCCTGGTGGTTTACGAGGACGTGCCCGGCTTTCTGCCCGGCATCCAACAGGAGCACGGGGGGATCATCAAGCACGGCGCCAAGCTGATCTACGCCTTCTGCGAAGCCACCGTGCCGCGGGTGACCGTCATCACCCGCAAGGCCTACGGCGGCGCCTACTGTGTGATGAACTCGCGCCACATCCGCGGCGACCTGGTGCTGGCCTACCCCACGGCCGAGATCGCCGTCATGGGGGCCGAGGGGGCCGTGGGCATCATTCACCGTCAGGCGATCAAGGCCGCCGAGGATCCGGCCGCCGAGCGCCGCCGGCTGGTGGAAGACTACCGAGAGCGCTTCGCCAATCCCTACCGGGCCGCCGAGCTGGGGTATGTGGACGAGGTGATCGACCCGGCCGACACCCGGCGCCGGCTGATCCGCGCCCTGGCCCTGCTGCGCAGCAAGCGGGACGCCAACCCGGCCAAGAAGCACGGCAACATCCCGCTTTGATGCTTACAGCTGCGAGGAGGCGGCAACATGTCCTGGGATCAAATACTGGAGCTGATCATCAGCATTCTCACCACCCAGACCGGCATGCCCAACCTGGTCTTCAAGCAGGTGGTCATGATGGGCATCGCGTTTTTCTTTCTCTACCTGGCGGTGGCCAAGAACTACGAGCCGCTGCTGCTGGTGCCCATCGGTTTCGGCATCTTTCTGGTCAATTTTCCCCTGGCGCCGTTGATGGGCTACACCGAAAGCGGGCACCCGGAGCTGATCCGAGCCTTTTATAAGTACGGGGTGGAATGGGAGGTCATTCCCTGCGTCATTTTTCTCGGCCTGGGCGCCATGACCGATTTCGGCCCCTTGATCGCCAACCCCAAGACGTTGATCATCGGGGCCGGG
>DQXI01000250.1 GCA_011042305.1 Desulfobacteraceae bacterium | reverse complement strand
GGGAGCTGTCCTGCCGGGCACAGAAAGGAGGGCTTGTGGCGCATTGGAGTGTGCGCGAAGAACTGAGCCGGGCCAATTGCCTGCGGCGGTCCTACTACGAGCTGCTGCGCGACCAGATGGACCAGTTTATCCTCTCCTACGCCTTGACCCAGTCCTACGAGAAGTTTCGTGCCCGTGACCAGGCCTACCCGTTTGTTGAAAAGCGGGAGTTGAAACCCCGTGCCCGCATCCCCGGGCTGGAGTACGAGTGCCAGAACGCCTTCCTGGTGATTTTCGTCGAAGACAGCCTGCCGGTGTCCTTCAAGAAATACATCCGTTTTTACGATCTGAACAAGACCACCAAGTCCAACCTGCTGCAGCTTGAAGCCCTTCCCCTGGACAAGGCGTTCGACCGCAGTCAGAAGAGCCTTGAAAACGTGCGCTTTTTCGATTTTATGAAGGAGTTGCTGCCCGTCGACTACGCGTTGTTGATCCAGCGCGATCCCGTCACGCGGCACCGGGACCGCTACATCCTGAGCCATTTTCACGTGCGCATCGATTGGCCCATCGCCGAGGCGGCCGAGGACCTGGGAAAACACCTGCGCTACATTTCCAAGGACCTGTACGAAAAAGGGGACAAGTGGGCCGAGGATCTTCAGAAAAAGTTCTTCGAGTACTACGGCGTGCCGGCGATGGCCGGCGGGCGGCGCACCGCCGCCGTGGTGGCGGCCCAGTACCTCAAGCGCATCCCCTGTATCAGCACCATCTACGTGGGCAGCAGCGAGTCGCGATCCTTGATGCGCATCAGCGAGCGGGGCACCGCCAAGGCTGTGCTGCTGAATCTTAGCGACGGGGAGGTTAAGCAGATCGCCGCCGCCAACACCATGACCGAACGCACCTTCCGCAAGAACTACGTCATCAACCACCATGGCAAGGTCAACCTGTGCATCTTCCGGGCCACCTACGCCTACACGGAACACTCCCGCCCACCGGAGGACGGCAAGCTGCGCGAACTCAAGCCGGACCTGAACTGGCTTACCGTGGGCGGGCAGCACGTGCTGCCCAAGCCCGATGTGTGGAAGTATCCGCCCTTGCCGCTCAATTTCATCTATTCCTGAAAAGCTGTTGAAGACTTCGGTCTCTTGGGTGACCGAAACCGTTCTGCTGCTCAGGACCGCCGGCCGAGGGTCTTGATCATGGCGGTCTCGTCGCAGTCGGGAAACTTGGGGCACAGGACGCAGTCGGCCCAGATCTTGCGGGGCAACAGGGAGCGGTCGGTGCGTTCGAAGCCGAACTGCTCGAAGAAACCGGGGCGGTAGGTGAGGGTGAAGACCTTGTCGAGGCGGAACCGGCGGGCCTCTTCCAGGGCGCGGTGGGTCAATTGGCTGCCGATGCCGCGGTGCTGGTGGCGCGGGTCCACCGCCAGGGAGCGGATCTCGGCCAGGTCTTGCCAGCAGATCTGCAGGGCGCAGCAGCCGATGACTTTGCGGCTCTGCTCGTCCACGGCCACGGCGAAGTCGCGCACGTGGTCGTAGAGCTGGCCCAGGGGGCGCGAGAGCAGCTCGCCGCGCTCGGCGTAGATTTGCAGCAGGGCGTGGATCGCCCGCACGTCATTGATGGTGGCGGCACGGATCATGCCCCGGGTTTTAGCGGGGCGGGCGGCAAAAAGCAAGCCCTTGCTATGCCTAAACAGGGCCAGGGGTAGGAGAAGGGGATCGCGCTTAACCCGAAAGACATCCGTGTTGATTAAAACAACGATGCGGATTGTTTGGGGTTCAAATTTTTCCTTTTTTAAGATATTGGATCCACGTTGTCGATAATATCGCCCGGGTGGTGGAACAGGTAGACACAAGAGACTTAAAATCTCTCGGTGCAACGCACCGTACCGGTTCGATTCCGGTCCCGGGCACCAGTCAAGCCAGGATTCAACGAGGGTGAAGCCCGCCTGCGCCCTGCCGGGGCGCCTTGCGTGTTTTCGGCTTCCCACGGGAAAAACAATCAACTAAGGACGCCGCCGGATCCTGGCGGCGTTTTTGTAGAGTTTATGGACCGTCATCAACAACAGGAAATCGCACGCCGGCGCACCTTCGGCATCATCAGCCACCCGGACGCCGGCAAGACCACCCTCACCGAAAAGTTGCTGCTTTTCGGCGGCGCCATCCACCAGGCCGGCGCCGTGCGGGCGCGCAAGGCGGCCCGCCACGCCACCAGCGACTGGCTGGCCATCGAGCGCGAGCGGGGCATCTCGGTCACCACCTCGGTGATGAAGTTCAACTACCGCGACTACGAGATCAACCTCCTGGACACCCCGGGCCACCAGGACTTTTCCGAGGACACCTACCGGGTGCTCACCGCCGTGGACAGCGCCCTGATGGTCATCGACAGCGCCAAGGGAGTGGAGTCCCAGACCGAAAAGCTCATGGCCGTGTGCCGGCGGCGCAACACCCCCATCGTCACCTTCATCAACAAGCTCGACCGCGAGGGGCTTGCGCCGTTGGACATTCTGGCGGAGATCGAAGACAAGCTACAGATCGAGTGCGCGCCGCTGTCCTGGCCCATCGGCCAGGGCAAGGGGCTGCAGGGCGTTTACGACTTGCAGCGGCGGCAGGTGCGGTTGTTCACCCCGGGGCTGGACCGACGCAGCCAAGAGGCCGCCGTGATCGACGACCTGAACGACCCGGCCCTGGACCGGTTGATCGGATCGGCGGCCGACCGCTTGCGCGAAGACATCGAGCTGCTGGAGGGCGCCGCCGATCCCCTTGACCGGCGTCATTTTCTCAACGGCACCCAGACCCCGGTGTTCTTCGGCAGCGCCATCAACAATTTCGGCGTTCAGGAGCTGCTGGACGCTTTTGTCGAGATGTCCCCGCCGCCCGGCCCCCGGGCGACCCTGACGCGCGAGGTGGCGCCCTCCGAGGAGGCGTTTTCGGGATTCGTCTTCAAGATCCAGGCCAACATGAACCCGGCTCACCGGGACCGCATCGCCTTCCTGCGTATCTGCTCCGGGCGTTTCCAGCGGGGAATGAAAGTGGTGCAGCAGCGCACCGGCAAGCTTTTCACCCTGGCCAACGCCACCTGTTTCATGGCCCAGGAGCGCGAGAACGTGGAGCAGGCCGTGGCCGGCGACATCATCGGCATCTACAACCACGGCACCATCAAGATCGGCGATACCTTCAGCGAAAAGGAACCGCTGCAGTTTACCGGCATTCCCAACTTCGCCCCGGAGCACTTCCGGCGGGTGCGGCTGAAGAATCCCTTGAAAACCAAGCAGCTGCAGAAGGGGTTGACCCAGTTGGCCGAAGAGGGGGCCGTGCAGGTTTTCCGGCGGTTTACCGACACCGATCCCATCCTGGGGGCCGTGGGGGTGCTGCAGTTCGACGTGACCATGGCGCGGCTGCGGGACGAGTACGGGGTGGAGGCGGTCTACGAGCCGGTGGACGTCCATGTGGCGCGCTGGATCCACTGCGCCGATGCCCGGGAGCTGGCGGCGTTCAAAAACCAGCACGGCGCCGACCTGGCCCTGGATGCCGAGGGGCGCTTGGTGTACTTGAGCGCCAGCGAGTACCGCCTGGAGATCTGCATGGAGAACTGGCCCCGGGTCGCCTTTGACACCGCCTGCGACATTGTTTGACGAAAGCGCTTGTCCCGGACGCCCCTCGCTTGCGAGAATTCCGAAAGCTGAGTCAGATATTGATCACCTTGTCCGCCAGTTGCATGGCGGTGACGATGTCGAGCATGTTGGTGGTGACGCCCGCCTGCTTGCGCTCCAGCAGGTCGAAGTGGGTCAGGCAGGTGCCGCAGACCAGGATTTGCAACCCGCCCGCCTCGTATTGCTGAAGCACATCCAGTACCGGGCTGCCGTCGATGGTGAGCTTGACGCCGCTGTTGACAAAGGCCAGGCGCCAGAGTTCGTCCCCCATCTCCGCCACGGTTTTCAGAAAGCTGACCATCAGCTTGGCGCCCAACTCCTCGTCTCCGTGGCCCATGCGGTCGGAGGTGATCATCACCATAATCCGACGGTGATCGCCGCGCGCCGAGGGGGTTTTTGGCCCGCGGGGCTGTGCGCTTCCCGCCGGCGCGAGGCCTTGCGCCGAACTGCCGCGGCCGACGACCACCTGGCCGCTGCCTTCGGACTCGATTTCAACTGAAAAACCCCGGCTCTGCAGGAAGCGGGAAACGTTCTGGGCCGAGGCGGCGTTGTCCACCGTCACGCGTACCACCGTGGCGCCCTCGTTTTCGATGGCCGCCTTGGTCTGGAGAACCGGGGCCGGGCAGGCCAGCCCCCGGGCGTCGATTTCCGTTGTTTTCATTGGATCTTTTCTTTCAAGTGCCGGGAGGTTTCAGGCAACCCAAATTTTTTCTTCTCCCCCGGAGACCACCTCGCCAACCCTTGCAGCGTCTGTCACGCCGGCCTTGTGCAGGGCTTCGACCAGATCTTCGGCCTGCGCCCCGGCCACGCTGATCAATAGTCCGCCGGAGGTCTGGGGATCGAAGAGCACATCCTGCATCACGGCATCGATTTTTGGGTCGAAGGCAACCATCTGTTGACGAAATTCCCGATTGCGGTGTGCCCCGCCCGGCACCAGCCCCATGGCGGCGAAATCGAGGGCCTCGGCGATGATGGGCACCCGGGCGGCGGTGACCCGCACCCCGAGCCCGGCGCCGTCGACCATTTCGGCCAGATGCCCCAGGAGTCCGAACCCGGTGACGTCGGTGCAGGCCGACACATCGAAGGCCGCCATGGTTTCGGCCGCCGCCCGGTTCAAGGTGACCATTTGCTCGGTCACCGTGGCCGTAACGCTCTCCGAGGCCAGGCCGCCCTTGATGGCCGTGTTGATGATCCCGGTGCCCAGCGGCTTGGTGAGTACCAGCCGATCGCCGGGCCGCAGGTTCTTTTTGGCCAAGACCCGTTCCGGATGGACAAACCCGGTGACCGAGAGACCGTACTTGAGTTCCGCGTCCTCGATGCTGTGGCCGCCGATGAGTACCACCCCGGCGTCTTTCAACACGGCGATGCCGCCCTCCAGAATCCGGCGCAGCACGGACAGGTCCATGGTCTTTACCGGAAAGGCCACCAGGTTCATGGCCGTCTTCGGGACACCCCCCATGGCGTAGACGTCGCTCAGGGCGTTGGCCGCGGCGATGCGGCCGAAGTCGTACGGGTCGTCCACGATGGGGGTGAAGAAATCCACCGTCTGGATCAGGGCCAGCTCGTCGCTGACGCGGTAGACCCCGGCGTCATCGGCGCGTTCCAGCCCGATCAGCACGTTCCCGTCGGTGGGAAAGGCCAGCCCGCAAAGCGCCCGGTCCAGGTCCCCCGGACCGATCTTGGAGGCTCACCCGGCCCCGGCGACGGTGGTGGTGAGCCTGGAATGCAGCTTGTCGTCGGTCATGTGTTTCCCTCTTCCGTCATTCCCGCGAAAGCAGGAATCCATGTTCACCGCACCGAGACGGCGGAATACATCCCGGAAGGCCCGAAATGGTGAATTTTTCCGCCTCAAAATTTTACCCGTTGGTGGGCAGTTGAAGGCGAAATTCACCGATTCCGTCCTTTCGCTTTGGGATAGCAGCCAGTCCGGCCGCAGCGCAAAACGTCCCTTGTGTTAAATCCGTCCCCGGTTCTTGTCCAGTCGATAATTTCGATACAAGGCGCGGCTTGAATCGATTCTGTCGATTCGCCGGCGCTGTACATCCGGGAAAAGACCCCACCATTCCCTTTTGCCACGGCGCCGGCCAGGAAGGAGGCCGGCGGGAATGAAATCATCCCGCCGGCCCGACGATCAGTTGAAAGGCCTGGCGGGCGATCATGCGCTCCTCGTCGGTGGGAACGACCAGTACCTTGACCTTGCTGTGGGGGGCGGAGATGAAGCCGCACCGGCCATCCACGGTGTGGTGGTTGGCAACGGGATCCAGGACCAGGCCCAGCGCTTCCAAGTCCGCCAGGACCAGGCTGCGTACGTCGCGGGCGTTCTCCCCGATGCCGCCGGTGAAGACCAGGGCCTGGGCCCCGGAAAGGGCGAAGTGGTAGGCGCCGATGTACTTGCGCAGAGTGTGCACATACATCTCCACGGCCAGGGCCGCGTCAGGGTTGCCCTCGGCGCGGGCCGCCATGATGGTCCGCAGATCGCGGCCGCAGCCGCCGATGGCCTTGAGTCCGCTTTCGTTGTTGAGCAGTTCCACCAGTTGCGCCAGGTCCAACCCCGTGTGGCGCTGCAGGTAGGGCAGCACGGCGGGGTCCAGGTAACCGGCCCGGGTGCCCATGATCAACCCCTCCAGGGGGGTGAATCCCATGCTGGTGTCCACGACCCGGCCGCGGGAAAAGGCCGTGATGCTGGCCCCGTTGCCCAGGTGGGCGCTGATCAGTTTGAGCTCGCCGATGGGGATGCCCAGCAGGTCGGCGGCCGCCTGGGTCACGTATTGGTGGGAAAGGCCGTGGAAACCGAAGCGGCGTACCCCGTAGCGGGTATGCCACTCCCGCGGCACGGCGTAGAGGTAGGACTTGGCCGGCATGCTGCAGTAAAACGTGGTGTCGAAACAGGCGACCTGGGGCAGGGCGGGCATCCGTTGCCGACAGGCGCGCAACACGTCCAGGGCCGGCGGCAGGTGCAGGGGGGCCAGTTCCTGGATCGACGCCAGTTGCTCCATGGCCTGGTCGTCGACGCGGGTGGGGCCGGTGAAGATGTCCCGGCCGTGCACGACGCGATGGCCCAAAAGGTCGATGGCGGCAGCCCGCCCCGTCGATGCCTGAAAGGCCCGGTCGATGGCCTCGATCGCCTGGGCCAGGGCCTCACTGTGGCCGGAACAGGCCTGGACGTGCTCCTGAACCTGGCCTGCGGGGCCGGCGCAAAAGACGCGCGCCCGGCCCCGGGTTTCACCGACCCGCTCGACGATGCCGCGCAGCACTTCGCGCTCTTCCGGCATCCGGATCAGCTTGAATTTGAGCGACGAGCTGCCCGCGTTGAAGACCAGGACATTCATGGGCGTCCATCAGGCGTTGAGGTGCTTGTACTTGTCCAGGTAGCGCACCGGCATCTTGAGCGCGTCGCGCCGGAACGGCTCGGCCAGGACCCTCTCTCCGCCTTCCAGGATGGCGTTGATCACGCAGGGGCGGCCTGAAGCAATGGCCTCGCGCATCGCGTCGCCGACCTGGTCCGGGTGGTCCACCGTGATCCCCAGGGCCCCCATGTCCTCGGCGATACGGGCAAAGTCGGGGTTGTCGGGCAGGTTGGCGCCCACGAAGCGGTTGCCGTAGTAGTCGATCTGGTTCTTCTTTTCCGCCCCCCACTCGTAGTTGGTGGCCACGATGGCGACTACCGGAATGTTTTCGCGCACGGCGGTCATCACCTCGGCCAGGCCGCTGATGCCGAAGGCCCCGTCGCCCTGGAAGGCGATCACCGGCGCCTCGGGCCGGGCGACCTTGCAGCCCAGGGCCGCGCCGTAGGCGAAGCCGCAGTTTCCCCAGGACAGGGCGCTGATGTGCTGGCGTACCCCCTCGAAACGCAGGTAGGCGTTGATCATGGAGGCGTTGTTGCCGATGTCGGTGGTGACGATGGCCCCCTTGGGCAGGGCCCGGGTCCATTCCTGGTGAAAACGGCGCGGATGCATGGGCCGGGCCTGGTCACTGGCGCTCCAGGCGTCCAGTTCGGCCTGCCAGGTCTCCTTCTCCCGGGCCACGTCGGCCAGGCGGTCGGTGTCCGCCGCCCGCTTGGGCTCCAGAGCCTTGAGACGCTCCAGCAGCAGGGCGGCAAATTCCTTGACGTCGCCGCAGCTGTAGACATCGGCCCGCTTGGCCAGGCCGAGGGCGGCGATGTTGACATCGCACTGGATCAGGCGCGCCTGGTGCGGCCAGTAATCGATGTCGTACTGGGGCAGGGTGCCGAAGGGGCCCAGGCGGGTGCCCAGGGCCAGGACCACGTCGGCCTTGGCCAGGATGCGCATGGCGGCCTTGGCGCCGCAGTAGCCGATGGGACCGCAGGCCAGCGGTTGGCTGGCCGGGAAACTGTCGTTGTGCAGGTAGCTGTTGACCACCGGGGCGGTGAGATACTCGGCCAGGGCCTCGACCGGCGCCACGGCGTCTGCCTGGGACACCCCGCCGCCGGCGATGATGACCGGGTAGCGGGCCTGGCCGAGAAGCTGAACGGCCTCCTCCACGTCCTGCATTGATCCCGGGCCGCGCCGGATTAGCGGCGTGGGGTAGATCTCGTCGTTGCATTCGCCGTAGAAAAAATCCCGCGGGATGTTGAGCTGGGTCGGCCCGTTGAAATTCTTGGCCATGTAGAAGGCGCGCCGGGTCAGCTCGGCCATGCGCTGGGGCTGGTTGACGCGCACCTGGTAGACGGTTTGGCGCTGGAACATCGGCATCTGGTCCAGTTCCTGGAAACCGCCGGTGCCGATGCCGATGGAGCCGGTCTCCGGGGTGATGGCCACCACCGGTGAATGGGCCCAATAGGCGGCGGTGACGGCGGAGACGAAGTTGGCCGCCCCCGGCCCGTTCTGGGCAATACAGGCCTGGGGCCGGCCGGTGATTCGCGCCAGGCCGTCGGCCGCGTGGGCCGCGGCCTGCTCGTGGGCCACGGGCACGAAACGGATCCCGGCGGCCGGGAAAAGGTCCAGGGCATCCATGTAGGCGCTGCCCACGATCCCGAAGACCGTGTCGACCTGTTCGGCCACCAGGGTCTCCACCAATGCTTCTGAAGGGGTCATTTTCGGCATGATGTGTTCTCCTCAACCCGCCTTGCGGGACGTTTGAAGTTAAAATGAAATCAATGTCATCGATATCATTGGCCTTTCCATCCGCCACCGCCCGCCGCAGCGGAGATCACCTTCCTGCTTGCCGGCGAAACTTCTTTTACTTCGCACGGCGCCGGCTCTCCAGGTAGTAATCGAACACCTCCCGGGTCGTCTTGCGGGGGATGTAACCGAAGTCTTCCTTCAACCGGCGGTTGGACAGCACCGGCCGGTAGCGCAGGAAACCCACCTGCTCGGGACCGTACTGGGTCAGCCCCAGGCGCTTGCCTGCCCACAGGGCCGCCTTGACCAGCCCCACCGGCAGGGCGATGTAGGGCTTTCCCAGCAGGCGGGCCATCTCGGGAAGGGTCAGGATGCCGTCGCCGGCGAGGTTGTAGACGCCGCTGCCGCCGTCGAAGATGCCCTTGAGGATCGCCCCCACCACGTCCTGGTCCCAGATGATGACAAAGGGGCTGTCCGCGCCCTTGAGGCCGACGATGCACTTTTGCTCGAACAGGTTGGTGATCTGGTTGCGCGTGGTGGCCCCCAGGATGAAACCGGGGCGGAAGATGAGCTGCTCCAGCGCCGGGTGCTGCTCGCGGTAGCGGGCCAGCATCTCCTCCACCAGTCTCTTGTGGCAGGCGTAGGCGAATTCATCGTTGCCGCGAAGCGGATGGTGCTCCTCCAGCCAGGCCGGGTTATCGGCATGGTAGCCGTAGGCCGCGCCGCTGGAGGTGTAGATGATCTTTTTCACCCCGGCGGCCACGCACGCCTCGAGCACGTTTTCGGTGCCCAGCACGTCCACCTTGTACTCCAGCTCGCGGTTCGACCTGCGGCCCGGCGTCACCACGGCCGCCAGGTGGACCACCACGTCGATCTTGTACCGCTCGAAGGCGCCAGCCAGCTCGGGCGAGCAGATGTCCGCGGCCAGGTAGTCGATGCCGGCCAGGCGCCCTTCGGCGGGCGGCAGGTGCAGGTCGCTGGCCACGATGGTGGTCAGGTCGCGGCGGTCGGCGGCCAGGGCCGCCACCACCTGGCGGCCGATGTACCCACCGGCACCGGTGATCAGGACCGAACGGTAAGGGGTGCTGTGGGTGCTCATGGGATCGCTTCCTCCTGAACTGCGGGAAAGGGCCGGCGGGACCAGAAAAAGGCCATGGTCAGACCGGAGATGATGTGCCAGATGCCCCACCAGCCGGCGATGATGGCCATGCCGCCCAGGCCGGCGAAAAACTGGAAGATCAGCACCAGGGCCAGGGCCGAGTTCTGGATGCCCACCTCGATGGCGACGGCGCGGCGGTCACGTTCGGGCAGGCCGAAGAGCCGGGCCGCGGTATAGCCCAGGGTCAGGGCCAGGGCGTTGTGCAAAAACACCCCCACCGCCACCAGGCCGATGGCGCGCAGGAAGTTGTGCCAGTTGGCGGCCAGGGCCGCCGCCACGAAGAGGCAGAAGATCACCACCGACACCGTTTTGAACGGTTTGCGGATCCGGTCGGCCAGGTGGGGACGGAAGCGCGAGGTGGCGATGCCCAGCACCAGGGGGATCCCCAGGATCAACACGATGGTCTGGAAGACGTCCATGGGGTCGAGGGACACCTTGCGCAGGATGACCCGGGTGGCCGGGTTGAGGCTGCCCCAGACGGACAGGTTGAGGGGCGTCATCACCACGGCCGCGGCGGTGGAGACCGCCGTCATGCTTACCGAGAGGGCCGCGTTGCCGCCGGCCAGGTAGGTCATCAGGTTGGAGAGGTTGCCGCCCGGGCAGGCGGCCACCATCATCATGCCCAGGGCCATGGACGGGGTGACGGGCAGCACCAGGGTCAACAGGAAGGTGAAGGCGGGCAACATGATGAACTGGGCCCCCAACCCGATGGCCGGTCCCTTGGGCGAGCGCAGGACCCGCTTGAAGTCATCCAGCTTCATGTCCAGGGCCATGCCGTACATCATCAGGCCGATGACGGCATTGAGGCCCAACAAGCCGCTCTTGCTGAAATTTAAGCTGATCTGGTCCACCGCGGCCGCATCCATTCATCCTCCTTCTCCCGCAGACGTCACCTGGCGGCACGAATCATCCATAACTGGTTTCAAACCCTCCGGTCAGGCCCGGGGCAAGGCGCCTGTAACGCCGGGAGCAGGCCCCGGGCAGGGGGTTCTATTCACCGGCGGGTTCCTGGTGCATGGCCTTGAAGTGGAGCAGCCCGGGGGCCATCATGTGGGCCTCGGCATTGACCAGGCAGTGGATCACCGCGCAGGTGCCGGCCGCCCGGGCCTGTTCCAGGGCGCTGCGCAACTGCTCGGCGCTGGCGGCCCGGGCGCCGAAGGCCCCCATGGCGCGGGCCAGCTCGTCCCAGGCGATTTCGCCCAGGTCGGTGTTGATGGTTCCCTTCTTGTCCGGTCCCAGGGCGGTTTGAAACATCTCCTTGACCGCATCCAGGGCGAAGATCTGGTTGATTTTCACCATGCCCCAGGCCCTGTCCACCAGGACGAGAAAGATCACCTTGAGGCCGTGGCGCACGGCGGTCTCCACCTCCTGCATGTTGAATCCCATGGCGCCGTCGCCGATGAGGCAGTAGACCGGCTTGTCCGGCCGCGCCGCGGCGGCCCCCAGCGCCTGGCCCACACCGGCCCCCAGGTGGCCCATGTGGTGGGTCCCGAGCTGACTGTTGGGGCATCGCAGCTCGGTGTAGAAATTGCCCCAGACGGCCGTATTGCCCCCGTCGAAGACCACCACGGCATCATCTGCGAACATCTCCCGGCAGACCCTGGGTACCTGGCACGAAATCATGGGGTCGCCCGGCAGGGAGAGCATCTCGTCGAGTTTCCGGCGTTCTTCGTCTTTCAGCCCGGCCAGCTCCGCCACCCGGGCCTTGCGGGCCGCCAGGTCCACGCCGGCCCCGCGGCGGTCCAGGGCCGCGGTGAGCATTTCGAGAAAGAGGCCCACGTCGCCGACGATGGCCAGGTCGTTGGCCCGGTTGCGCGCCAGGCGCTCTTCATCGATGTCCACCTGGATGAACTGCTGGTCCGCGGTTTTGGCCCAGTAGGGCGCCTTGCCCCACCAGTCGGTTTCGCCCAGGTCCGAGCCGAGGCAGAGGCAGGCGTCGGCGGCGTTGCGCAGGGCGTTGTTGGCCTCGATGTATACCATCGGCCATGCCAAGGGGTGGCGCTCGTCGAGCACGCCGCGACCGGCCCAGGAGGTGGTCACCGGCGCATGGAGTTGTTCCGCCACCCGGCGCAGGCCCTCGAAGGCCCCGGCGTGGATGACGCCGCTGCCGGCATGAATCATGGGCAGCCGGGCCGCGATGAGCCGTTCGGCGGCCTGTTCCACCTGCTCGGCCAGGGGTGCGATGGGCATGGTGCGGCGATACCGCTCGGGGGCCAGGATGGGCGCGGCGGGACACGGTCCGTTGATCAGGTTTTCCGGGACATCCAGGTGCACCACGCCCGGTCGGCCCTGGTAGCACTTGCGCAGGGCCGCCCGCAGCAGTTCGGGAATGCGCTCGGCGTAGGCGCAGGTGGCCGACCACTTGGCCATGTTCCTGATTACGTTTACCTGGTCGAAGCACTGGTAGGCCCCGCCGCGGTCCGGGTAGGTGATGCCGGTGCGGCGGGAGCTGGTGATCAACAGCACGCGGTTGCCCTCCACGTTCTCCACCGCCACGCCGGCCAGCATGTTGGCCACGCCGGGGCCGTTGCTGGCGATGCAGACCCCCAGCTTGCCGCTCAGGCGCGCATAGGCGCCCGCCATGTGGGCCGCCACCGCCTCGTGGCGCGGGGTGATCATCTGGATTCCCTCTTCCACGCAATGGGCGCAAAGCTGCAGATAGGTGCCGTCGACGATGCCGAAGAACTTCTCGACGCCTTCGGCTTTCAACATCTTGGCGATGATCTGGCCGCCGGTTGAATCTGACATGATGCCTCCTCGAATCCCGCGTTTTGAAGTGGTTCAACGTATCATGGGGTCGTAAAAACCCCGGATTGTCATCCCGGGCGAAGCGAGGGATCTGTGCGCCCGGCGGATACTTTTCCTCTTTGTCGTCTATACCGGCCTCAGCAGATTGTTGATCATGTTCGTGGTGCCCTGAATCAGGGGTTCCAAGGCCGCCTCGGTAAAATCGTCGCCCATCTCCAGGTACTCCTGCAGACGGATCTTGAAGTGGCTGGAGACGAGCGATGCCATCAAGATGATGTAGAGGCTGTTGACCATGAAAGCGGCGAAATTGACATTTACGTCATCGCGCACCAGGCCCCGCTGCATGTCCCTTCTGATCAGGCGCTTGAGGTGGTCGGCGGTGTACTTTTCCACCTCCAGGGACATCTGCTCGGAAAAGCGTTCCATGCCGGCCGAAGAGATGTTGGCATAGAGGATCAGGTATTCCGGGTGGCTTTGGACAAAGCGCGCCCCTTGCCGGAAGATGTGCTCGATCTGGCGGTAAATGTCCCATTCAGGATCCATCCGGCCGTAGATCGCCTCGCGGGAGCGCTGCATGCCGTCCCGGCAGACATAGAGGTAGAGGTCCTCCTTGCTCTCGAAATAGTTGTAGATCGACCCCTTGGCGATCCCCGCGCGGCTGGCCAGCTGGGCCATGTCGGTCTGGTTGAAGCCCCGCTCGGCGAACAGGCCGGCCGCCTCGCGCAGCAGCCGTTCGCGTTTGTCCTCGTCGATCTTGAAGAAGGTTTCCTTTGGCATGAAGGGCTCCGACGGTGCATGACTGACCGGACAGTCACCGTATAAATCGAACACGCCGCTTTTGTCAAGGAGAACCAGGAAGCCAAGGCCATCACCACCAGCCTGGATAAAGTATCCCGGTGGCGCCGATTCTCTTCTTTCAGAACATCACCGGCTTCATGGTGGGGAAAGAGTATGAACGAGGCGGCATTACCAAAAACGGCGCAAAGATGCTCATGGTGCAGTCCAACCTGGATGTGCCGAAGATCACCCTAAGGTACTGGGTATTGCGCTTTCCGCTTCACTGCACAAAGGGTTCGGCGAAACGGCGCATGGGCTGCTGCGGATCTGACCGCCG
>DQXI01000178.1 GCA_011042305.1 Desulfobacteraceae bacterium | reverse complement strand
CAACTGCTTCGTGATCGCCGCCGTCAACGTCGTCTTGCCGTGGTCAATGTGCCCGATCGTCCCCACGTTCACATGCGGCTTCTTCCTCTCAAACTTTTCCTTCGCCATCTTCCCGTCCTCCAGCTGTCAGGCCAGTGGGATGCATGCCATCCGTTGATGAGATTTCAAAATTTCCGATTCCGCTGCACCGCCCGTCCGCTACCAGCGAAAATGGGCGAACGCCTTGTTGGCCTCGGCCATGCGGTGGGTATCCTCACGCTTTTTCACCGCCGCCCCCCGCCGGTTGGCAGCGTCGAGCAGCTCGCCGGCCAGCTTGGCGGCCATCCCCTTGTCCGCCCGGCTGCGCGCGTAGCCGATGATCCAGCGGATGCTCAGGGCCGTGCGCCGGCTCGGCCGGATCTCGGTAGGCACCTGGTAGGTCGACCCTCCCACCCGGCGGCTCTTGACTTCGATCATGGGCCGCACGTTGTCCACCGCCTGCTCGAACACCTTAACCGGCGCCTCCTTGGTCTTCTGCTCGACAATGGCCAAGGCATCGTAGAGAATCTTCTCGGCGGTGCTCTTCTTGCCGTCACGCATCAGGGAACGGATGAACTTGGCCACCAGCCGGTTGTTGTACTTGGCATCCGGCTGAACCTGCCGCTGGGGGACTTCTCTTCTTCTCGGCATCGGCTACACCATTTCCAGAAAATAAAGTTTCGCACTGGCCGTCGACGGATGCGACGGCATGAATGATTCGTTCCTACTTGGGTCGCTTGGCGCCGTACTTGGAGCGCCCCTGGCGCCGATCCTCGACACCCAGCGTGTCCAGGGTACCGCGCACGATATGGTAGCGCACGCCGGGCAAATCCTTGACACGGCCGCCGCGCACCAACACCACCGAGTGTTCCTGCAGGTTGTGCCCGATGCCGGGGATATAGGCGGTCACCTCGATCCCGGTGGTCAGGCGCACGCGGGCCACCTTGCGCAGCGCCGAGTTGGGCTTCTTCGGCGTCGAGGTGTAGACCCGGGTACACACGCCCCGCTTCTGGGGCGCGCCCTTGAGCGCCGGGGTGGTGTTCTTCTTCTTGACCCGCTGCCTGCCTTTACGAACGAGCTGGTTTATGGTCGGCATAATCTCCTCGCTCACGCCTCGAATAGACCGCAATTGGAAAACTCAGAGTCGATAAAAGGGGATGTGTATCCCGCTTGCGGCCGAAAGTCAAGCGCTTTTCAATTCAACATCGGTTCCCTTGTAATAATCCACCCCGGTACCGGCCGGAATCAGGCGTCCCATGATCACGTTTTCCTTCAGGCCGCTGAGAGTGTCGACCTTGGCCTGAATCGCCGCATCGGTGAGCACCTTGGTCGTCTCCTGGAACGAGGCGGCGCTGATGAAGCTTTCGGTGCTCAGGGAAGCTTTGGTGATGCCGAGGATCAGCGGCTCGGCGATGGCCGGTTCGCCGCCTTTTTCCATCACCTCGCGGTTGACTTCCTCGAAACGCACCCGGTCCACCTGTTCTTCGTGGATGAAGTCGGTGTCGCCCACGTTGAGCACCTTAACCCGTCGCATCATCTGGCGTACGATCACCTCGATGTGCTTGTCGTTAATGCGCACGCCCTGAAGACGGTAGACCTCCTGCACCTCGTCCACCAGGTAGCGCGCCAGAGCGATCTCCCCCTTGATGCTCAAGATGTCCTGGGGAATGGCCATGCCGCCGATCAGCGGCTCGCCGGCGCGCACGTAATCGCCGTCGTAGACGTTGATATGCTTTCCCCGGGGGATGAGATACTCCTTTTTCTCCCCGGCCTCCACCGGCGTGATAGTGATCTTCTGCTTGCCCTTCTTGGAAGCTTTGGAGATGGACACGTACCCGTCGATCTCGCTCAATACGGCCACCTCTTTGGGACGCCGCACCTCGAACAGTTCGGCCACCCGCGGCAGACCGCCGGTGATGTCCTTGGTCTTGGTAGTGGCCCGCGGCAGCTTGGCGATCACGTCGCCGGCCCGCACCGGGTCGCCTTCCTCCACCAGGAGGATTGCCTCGATGGGCAGGAAATAGCGCGCCATGCCGTTGCCGCTGGGCAGCTTGGCCGTGCGGCCTTCACTGTCCTTGATCGAGATACGCGGCCGTTCCTCCCCGCTCTTGGACTCGCTGATGGTCCGGATCACCTTGCCGGTCACCGGGTCCACCTTCTCCTGGAGGGTACGGCCGGGGAAGATGTCGCCGAACTTCACCGTCCCGTCCACCTCGGAGATGATGGGCGTGGCGAAGGGGTCCCAGACGGCGATGAGGTCGCCCGCCTTGACCTCGGCACCGTCGTCCACCTGCAAATGCGCCCCGAAGATCACCGGCAGCCGCTCGCGTTCGCGCCCGGTCTCACCCATAATGGCCAGTTCCCCGCCGCGGCGGTTCATCACCACCTTGGCCCCGTTGGCGTTGGTGACCACCTTCAGGTCGAGATACTGGACCTTGCCGTCAACCCGGGCCTTGACGTCGGCCTGCTCCACCCGCCGGCTGGCGGTGCCACCGATGTGGAAGGTGCGCATGGTCAGCTGGGTGCCCGGCTCGCCGATGGACTGGGCCGCGAGGATGCCGACGGCCTGGCCGAGTTCAACGCGCTTGCCGTGGGCGAGATCCCGGCCGTAGCAGGCGGCGCAGACCCCGACCTTGGTCTTGCAGGTGAGCACGCTGCGGATCTTGACCCGGGTAATGCCGGCCTCCTCGATGAGGCTCACCGCCTTTTCGTCGATCTCCTGGCCGGCGCGCACGAGTACGGCGTCGTTGAACGGATCGAGGATGTCCTCCATGGCGACGCGGCCCAGGATGCGTTCGCCCAAGTCCTGGATCACCTCGCCGCCTTCCATCAGCGCTTCCACCTCCACGCCCATCAGGGTGCCGCAGTCCTCTTCGGTGACGATGCAGTCCTGGGCCACGTCGGCCAGGCGGCGGGTGAGGTAGCCGGAGTTGGCAGTCTTGAGCGCCGTGTCGGCCAACCCCTTGCGCGCCCCGTGGGTGGAGATGAAGTACTGCAGCACGCTGAGGCCTTCGCGGAAATTGGCCTGGATCGGCGTCTCAATGATCTCGCCGGAAGGCTTGGCCATCAGGCCGCGCATCCCGGCCAGCTGGCGCATCTGGTCCTTGCTGCCACGCGCCCCGCTGTCGGCCATCATGTAGATGGGGTTCATCTTCGAAACCACCGACCGGCCGTCCTCGCCGAACAACGGTTTGCCATCCTCGTCCAGCAGCGGCACCACCTTGATGGCCTCCATCATCTCGTTGGCCACGTCGTCGGTGGCCTTGGCCCAGATGTCCACCACCTTGTTGTACTTCTCCCCCGGGGTGATCAAGCCTTCGTTGTACTGCTTGTCGATCTCGGCCACCCGCGCCTCGGCCTGGCCGATGATGTCCCACTTGGTCGACGGAATGATCATGGCATCGATGGAAATCGAGATGCCGCCCAGGGTCGAGTAGCAGTAGCCGATGTCCTTGAGCCGGTCGGAGAGGATGACGGTGGCCTTGGGCCCGAGGTTGCGGTACGCGTAGTCGATGAGGTTGCGCAGGGCCTTCTTGTCCATCACCCGGTTGACGATGTCGAAGGCTATTTCCGGGCGCCGCTCCATCACCTTGAAGAAATGCTCCCCCTCCGGGCTGCGGATGGGGCCGGTGGCAGCACCTTCGGCCAAGGCAAAAACCTGGTCGGCATCGGCCTGGGAAAAACTGTAGACACGCCGGAACTCCTCGTTGTGCAGCAACCCCAGGATGCCGGCGTTGGCCTTGTCTTCGCTTTCGGAAAACTCGGCCACCAGGTCATCGAAGGGCCGGCCGCTGGCCAGGGCTTCAGCCACCTCGCGGGCCCGGGCTCCGCTACCCACCCGGATGTGCTGCAAAACCATGAGATTGCCCTGGGGAATAACCTCCCAGAGCAGGATCCTTCCCACGGTGGTTTCGTAGCGACGCGCGCCCAGCCGCACCGAGATGCTGGCGTGCAGGTCCACCGTGCCCGCGTCGTAGGCCACCCGCACCTCTTCCGGCGAGGCGAAGCACTGGCCTTCACCCCGGGCGCCCTCAACGGCCCGGGTCATGTAGTAGATGCCCAGCACGATGTCCTGGCTCGGCACGATGATCGGGCTGCCGTTGGCCGGGGAGAGAATGTTGTTGCTCGAGAGCATCAACACCCGCGCCTCGATCTGGGCTTCCACCGACAGCGGCACGTGCACCGCCATCTGGTCTCCGTCGAAATCGGCGTTGAAGGCGGTGCACACCAGCGGGTGGAGCTGGATCGCCTTGCCCTCGATGAGGATCGGCTCGAAGGCCTGGATCCCGAGCCGGTGAAGGGTCGGGGCCCGGTTGAGCATCACGGGGTACTCCTTGACCACCTCGTCCAGGGTGTCCCAGACCTCCGGAATCTCCCGCTCAACCATCTTCTTGGCGCTCTTGACGGTGGATACCAGCCCTTTCTGCTCCAGCCGGTAGTAGATAAAGGGCTTGAACAGCTCCAGGGCCATCTGTTTGGGCAGCCCGCACTGGTGCAGTCGCAGGTCCGGCCCGACGGTGATCACCGTCCGACCGGAGTAGTCGACCCGCTTGCCCAGCAGGTTCTGCCGGAAGCGCCCCTGCTTGCCCTTGAGGGTGTCGGAGAGCGACTTCAAGGGGCGCTTGTTGGTGCCGGTGATCACCCGGCCGTGGCGGCCGTTGTCGAACAGCACGTCCACCGCCTCCTGGAGCATGCGCTTTTCGTTGCGCACGATGATGTCCGGCGCATTGAGGTCCATGAGGCGCTTGAGCCGGTTGTTGCGGTTGATCACCCGCCGGTAAAGGTCGTTGAGATCGCTGGTGGCAAAGCGTCCCCCCTCCAGCGGCACCAGCGGCCGCAGGTCCGGCGGCAGCACCGGGATCACGTCCATGATCATCCAGGCCGGATCAATGCCGCTGCGGCGAAAGGCGTCCACGATCTTCAGCCGCTTGGAGAGCTTCTGCCGCTTGGCGATGGAGCCGGTGGCGCGCAGCTCCTCGCGCAGTTGCAGGTACTCGCGGTCCAGGTCGAGCTGCTCGAGCATCGCCTTGACAGCCTCGGCCCCGATGCCGGCCTCGAACTTATTGCCGTAGAGTTCCAGGGCCTCCCGGTACTTGTCCTCGGCGAGCAGCTGGCCGCGGGTCAAGGGCGTGTCCTTGGGGTCGATGACGATGTAGCTGTCGAAGTAGAGGACCTTTTCGATGTTCTTGAGCGTCAGGTCGAGCAGGTTGCCGATCTTGCTCGGCAGGCTCTTGAGAAACCAGATGTGGGCGCAGGGGGTGGCCAGGGCGATGTGTGCCATGCGCTCACGGCGCACCTTGGACTGGATGACCTCCACGCCGCACTTCTCGCAGATCACCCCGCGGTGCTTCATGCGCTTGTACTTGCCGCAGTTGCACTCGTAGTCCTTGGTGGGACCGAAAATCTTGGCGCAAAACAACCCGTCGCGCTCCGGCTTGAACGTCCGGTAATTGATAGTCTCCGGCTTCTTGATCTCGCCGTGGGACCACTTGAGGATCTGTTCCGGCGCGGCCAGAGCGATCTGCACCCCGGTGTAGCGCCGCGGATCGGTGGGCTTGGCAAAAAAATCGTATAACGTTTCCAAGATCCTCTCCTTGCTTACTTGTCCTCGATGAGCGTGATGTCGAGCCCCAAGGCCTGAAGTTCCTTGGTCAAAACCTTGAACGACTCGGGTAGCCCCGGTTCGAGGGTGTTCTGGCCCTTGACGATCTTTTCGTACATCCGCGTGCGCCCGGCCATGTCGTCCGACTTAACCGTGAGAAACTCCTGCAGGGCGAAGGCGGCGCCGTAGGCCTCCATGGCCCAGACCTCCATCTCCCCGAGGCGCTGACCGCCGAACTGAGCCTTGCCGCCCAGGGGCTGCTGGGTCACCAGGGAATAGGGGCCGATGCTGCGGGCGTGGATCTTGTCGTCAACCAGGTGGTGAAGCTTGAGCATGTACATCGTGCCGACGGTCACCTTCTCCTTGAACGCCTCGCCGGTGCGCCCGTCGTAGAGGGTCGCCTGGCCCGAGGAGGGGAGGCCGGCCTCCTTGAGCAGCGCCTTGATCTCCTCCTCCTTGGCGCCGTCAAACACCGGCGTAGCCATGTGCACTCCGTTGCGATAGAATGCGGCGAAATCCGTCAGGCCGGCATCGTCCAGAGCGTCGATGACCTTGCCGGAATCGGCGTCGTTGAAGATCCGCTTGAACTTGGCGCGCAACTCCTCCAGCCGCCGTTCCGCCAGCAACCGGTTGATCTGGTCGCCGAGCCCCTTGGCCGCCAGGCCCAGGTGGATTTCCAGCACCTGGCCCACGTTCATGCGCGACGGAACCCCCAGGGGGTTGAGCACCATGTCCACCGGAGTGCCGTCGGCGAAGTAGGGCAGGTCCTCCTCCGGCAGAATCCGCGAAACGACGCCCTTGTTGCCGTGGCGGCCGGCCATCTTGTCGCCTACCGAGAGCTTGCGCTTCATCGCTACGTACACCTTGACCATCTTGATGACCCCCGGCGGCAGGTCGTCGCCCTTTTCGAAGCGGCTGGCCTGGTTTTCGAAGTCCTCGTGGACCCGCTTGACCTGCGCGCGATAGCGCTCGAGAAGGTCCTGGATCTGCTCGGTGGTCTCGGCCTCTTGCACCGCCACCGCCTCCAGCTGGGCCAGGGGAAGGTCCTTGAGGGCGGCTGCGCTGATCTTGGCGCCCTTGGCCACCAACGTTTTTTTGCCCTTCTTGATCGCCGCGGCCGCCGTGGCCCCCTCCAACAATCCCAGCAGCCGTTCGGCGGCCACATCGCCCATGACCTTCAGGGCGTCGGCGCGGTCCTTTTCCATCTGGCGGATCTCTTCATCCTCGATCTCCCGGGTACGGTCATCCTTCTCGGTGCCGCGGCGCGAAAAGACCTTGGCGTCGATGACAATGCCGGTGACCCCCGGTGGCACCCGCAGCGAGGTGTCCTTCACGTCGCCGGCCTTTTCGCCGAAAATGGCCCGCAGCAGCTTCTCCTCCGGCGACAACTGGGTTTCCCCCTTGGGAGTAATCTTGCCCACCAGGATATCGCCCGCCTTGACCTCAGCGCCCAGGCGGATAATGCCGCTGTCGTCCAGGTCCTTAAGGGCTTCGTCGCCCACGTTGGGGATGTCGCGGGTAATGTCTTCCTTGCCCAGCTTGGTGTCCCGGGCCACCACTTCGAACTCCTCGATGTGCACCGAGGTGTAGATGCCGTCGCGCTGAAGCCGCTCGCCCACCAGAATCGAGTCCTCGAAGTTGTACCCGCCCCACGGCATGAAGGCCACCGTGACGTTGCGCCCCAGGGCCAGCTCCCCCTTGTCGGTGGCCGGGCCATCGGCGATGACCTGGCCCGCGCGGACCCGCTGCCCCTTGGCCACGATGGGCCGCTGGTTGAAGCAAGTGTTCTGATTCGAACGCACGAACTTGGAAAGGTTGTAGACGGTCACCGGCGGCCGATCGCGCGCATCGTCGTCATGCCGCAGCACGATGCGGCCGGCGTCCACGTCCACCACCACCCCCTCGCGCTTGGCCACGATGGCCGCCCCCGAATCCCGGGCCACCACTTCTTCGATACCGGTGCCCACCAGGGGGGCATCGGCCTGGATCAGAGGCACGGCCTGGCGCTGCATGTTGGAGCCCATCAAGGCGCGGTTGGCGTCGTCGTTCTCGAGGAAGGGGATCAGCGAGGCCGACACGCTCACGAGCTGGTCCGGGGAGACGTCCATCAGCTCGATGTCCTCACGGGGCACCATCATGAACTCGCCTTCGACCCGCGAGGTGACCAGGGGGTTGACAAAACGCCAGTGCTCGTCCACCGGCGCGTTGGCCTGGGCAATGGGGTGCGCCTTTTCCTCGAAACCGGAGAGAAAACGCACCTCGTCAGTTACCGTGGCGTCTCTCACCACCCGATAAGGCGTCTCGATGAAGCCGTACTCGTTGACCCGTGCGTAGGTGGACAATGAGACGATCAAGCCGATGTTCGGGCCTTCCGGCGTTTCGATGGGACAGATGCGGCCGTAATGGCTCGGGTGCACGTCGCGCACCTCGAAGCCGGCCCGCTCCCGGGTTAAGCCACCGGGCCCAAGGGCCGACAGGCGTCGCTTGTGGGTTGTTTCGGACAGCGGGTTGGTCTGGTCCATGAACTGAGACAGCTGGCTGGTGCCGAAAAACTCCTTGACCACCGCCGACACCGGCTTGGGGTTGATCAGGTCGTGGGGCATGAGAGCGTCGACTTCCTGCAGGCTCATGCGCTCCTTGATGGCCCGCTCCATGCGCACCAGCCCGATGCGGTACTGGTTTTCGAGCAGTTCACCAACGGCCCGCACCCGCCGGTTGCCCAGGTGGTCGATGTCGTCCACCTGTCCCTGGGTGTCGCGCAACTCGACCAGGGTCCGCGCGGTCAGCAGAATATCCTCCTTGCGCAGGGTGCGCAGATCGATGCTGGTGTCCACTCCCAGGCGCAGGTTGATCTTTAGCCGCCCCACCCCGGACAGGTCGTAGTGGGAGGCTTTGAAGAAAAGCTGATCGACGAAATCCTGGGCCACCTCCTGGGTGGCCGGGTTGCCCGGACGCATGCGCCGGTAGATCTCGATCAACGCCTCTTCCTTGCTCTCCACCTTGTCCAGCAGCAGGGTCTTGCGGATCGAGTCGCTGCTGCCGCTGTCGCTCAGCAACACCTCGAAGGTAGTGAGACCAGCGGCGAGGATCTTCTGGAGCGTTTCCTCGTCCACCGTCTCGTTGGCCCGCGCCAGCACCTCGCCGGTCTTCGGATGCACGATGTTGTGGGCCGCCACCTTGCCCACCACACTGTCTTCCATGTCGATGGGAATCATCTCGGCCCCGCAGGCCTTGAGCCGGGCGATGGCGCGCTGGCTGATCAGCTTGCCCTTTTTGACAAGCACATCGCCGGTTTCCGGGTCCTTGATCTCGTGCGTAGCGCGCTGGCCGCGGAGGAACTCGGGCTGAAAGGCCTTGAAGAAGCGCTTGCCCTGCACGATGATCCGGTCGGTGTGGTAGAAGTAGTTGAGAATGTCCTCGTCGGTGTAGCCGAACGCCTTGAACAGAATCGTGATGGGGAACTTGCGCCGCCGGTCAATGCGAATGTAGATGATGTCCTTGGGATCGATCTCCATATCGATCCACGAGCCGCGCACCGGAATGATCCGCGAGCTGTAGATGATCTTGCCGCTGGAGTGGGTCTTGCCGCGGTCATGGTCGAAGAACACCCCCGAGCTGCGGTGCAGCTGGCTGACCACCACCCGTTCGGTGCCGTTGATGATGAAGGTGCCCTTCTCGGTCATCAAGGGGATGGTACCGAAATAGATCTCCTGCTCCTTGATGTCCCGGATGTTGGAAAAACCGGTTTCCTTGTCCAGGTCGTAGACCACAAGGCGCACGGTGATGCGCACCGGAATTTCGTAGGTCATGCCGCGGTGGATGCACTCCTTGACCCCGTGCTTCACATCGCCGAAGCGGTAAGCGACAAACTCCAGGGAAGCGGTGCCGGTGAAGTCCTTGATGGGGAAAACGCTTTGAAAAACGGCCTGCAAACCGATATCCTTGCGTTTTTCAGGCGGCACGTCCATCTGCAGAAAACGCTCGTAAGACTCGCGCTGCACGCCGATCAGATCGGGAATATCGACGATCTTGCGGATTTTGCCAAAATTTTTACGTAGCCTGCGAGGGGCCGATGACCTGTCCGACATGGCATCTCCAATGGATCGTTCGGGGTACCGTGCTTCGCCGCCCGGCTCGTGCAAGCGCATCTGCGAGACCGGCAGCCAGACGATCCCCATGGTTCTCTGGCGCCTTCGCCAGGGGCGCCCCGGTTGCCCGGGTGGCGGCGGGGGCGGGGGTGACCGACAACGGCCGCGGCATCCTGCGCTCTGCGGAAAAAGGGATGCCGCGGCCGTGACAGGTTGCCCCCTTGGGGGTTACTTCAGTTCGACCTGTGCTCCGGCTTCCTCCAGCTGCGCCTTGATCTTCTCGGCGTCTTCCTTGGCGATGCCCTCCTTGACCGGCTTGGGCGCACCGTCGACCAGATCCTTGGCATCCTTGAGCCCCAATCCGGTGATGGCGCGCACCTCCTTGATCACCTGGATCTTCTTGTCGCCGGCCGAGACCAGAATGACATCGAACTCTGTCTTCTCCTCGGCCTCGGGCGCAGCCGCATCGCCGCCGCCGGGTCCGGCAGCCATCATGGCCACCGGCGCCGCCGCCGACACACCGAATTTCTCTTCCAGCTCCTTGATCAACTCGCTGAGCTCGAGCACCGTCATGTTGGCGATAAACTCGATTACATCTTCCTTGCTGACATTTGCCATAACGCTTTAACCTCCGGTTGATTGATCTGCGCCGCCGAACCGACGGGTTCAGGCGGCCTCTTTCTGTTCCTTTTGTTCCTTGACCGCGTTGAGCACATTGACCAGGCCCCCCGGAACGGCGCTCAGCACCCGGACCAAGGACGTGGGTACCGCGTTGAACACGCCCAGCAGCTGGGCCAGCAGCACCTCGCGCGACGGCAGGTCGGCCAAGCTCTTGATGTCCGCCTCGCTGATGACCTTTGCGCCGAGCATCCCCAGGCGAATTTTGAGCTTGTCGTTTTCCTTGGCAAACTGGGTGAGCACCTTGGCCGGGGCCACCGGGTCGTCGTAGCTCAAGGCGATGGCGCTTGGCCCCTTGAAGGCATCCTTGATGGCCGCCGCCGGTGTATCGGTGGCAGCGCGCTCCAACAGGGAATTCTTCACCACGCGGTACTCGATGCCGGCCTGCTTGAGCCGTCGCCTCAGCTCGGTCATCGCAGCAACGTTCAACCCCTTGTAATCGGTGAGAATCACGATCTTGGCCCGCTCGAAGCGACCGTGGAGATCCTGCGCGATCTGTTGCTTTTGTTCTAATTGCACGTTGTTTTCACACCCCCTTCCCCATCTGTGAAAAACCGGAGGCTACGGCTATACGTCACCTCCCGTCTCGGTAGGCCGGTGACTGCACCGATTAAACACCAGCGTGCACCTACGGTCTTCGACAGGTCGAATGTGGCTGTCTCTCTTGTCATCCACCGGGCCCGTCCCGGCGGCAGACGATGAAACGCAAGACGGTCTTATTTGACCAGATCCTTGACGGCGGCTGTATCGATCTTGATCCCCGGCCCCATGGTGGTGGAAACGGCGATACTGCGCAGGTAGGCCCCCTTGCTGGTGGCCGGTTTCAAGCGCAGCAAGGTCTCGATGAAGGCTGCGATGTTCTGGAGTATCTTTTCCGGCCCGAAAGAAACCTTGCCCATGGGCGCATGCACAATGCCAGCTTTCTCCACCCGGAAATCGATCTTGCCAGCCTTGAGTTCCTGCACCGCCCGGGCCAGGTCGAAAGTGACGGTGCCCACCTTGGCGTTGGGCATCAGCCCCCGGGGACCGAGCAAGCGCCCGATCTTGCCCACGGTGCCCATCATGTCGGGCGTCGCCACCGCCTTGTCAAAATCGAACCATCCGCCCTTGATCTTCTCCACCAGATCATCGTTGCCGACAAAATCGGCGCCGGCATCCAGGGCTTCCTTTTCCTTCTCGCCCTTGGCAAACACCAGGACCCGGACCTCTTTGCCGATGCCGTTAGGCAGCACCACGGAACCGCGCACCATCTGATCGGCGTGGCGTGGGTCAACACCCAGGCGCACGGCCACGTCCACGGTTTCGTCGAACTTGGCATAGGTGGCAGCAAGCGCCGTTTCCACCGCTTCCCGAAAATCGTAGCGGTTGCCGGGCTTGATCTTGCTTCTGGCTTCTATATATTTCTTTCCCCGTTTGGCCATCTTTCCTTCCGTGCTCCTTCGATTCGGTATATGCCGGTTGCATCCAGGGGCCGGCAATGCGCTGGACGCCGTGACAGCCGCCGCAGCTCCCGCAACGGTTTTTTTACACGACTTCGATCCCCATGCTCCGCGCCGTGCCCTCGATGATCGCCCGGGCCCCTTCCAAATCGTCGGCGTTCAGATCGGGCATTTTCAACTGGGCGATCTCCTCCACCTGGGCTCGCGTTACCTTGCCGACCCGATCGCGCTTGGGATCGGCCGCCCCCTTGGCGATCTTGGCCGCCTTTTTGAGCAGCACCGAGGCCGGCGGGGTCTTGGTGATGAAGGTAAACGTCCGGTCCTGGTAGACGGTGATCACCACGGGAATGATCATCCCCTCCTGTCCGCCGGTGCGGGCATTGAAGGCCTTGCAAAAATCCATGATGTTCACGCCATGCTGGCCCAAGGCGGGGCCGATCGGCGGCGACGGGGTGGCTTTGCCCGCCGGAACCTGAAGCTTAACCTGGGCCATTACCTTTTTTGCCATCTTTCTTTGCTCCTTGAGACTGAGACTTCGAGATTACAGCTTCGTCACCTGGACGAACTCGAGCTCCACGGGCGTGCTGCGCCCGAAGATGCTCACCAGGACCCGGATCTTTCCCTTCTCGGCGTTGACTTCGTCCACCGTTCCGTGGAAATTGGCGAACGGACCGTCGATGACGCGGATTTCGTCTCCCGGTTCGAACTGGTACTTGGGCTTGGGCTTGTGCTTGCCGGCCTCCATGCGGTTGATGATCCGGTCGGCCTCCTCGTCGGTGAGCGGCGAGGGCTGGTCCCGGCCGCCGAGAAACCCGGTGACCTTCGGTGTGCTGGTGACGATGTGCCACGTCTCGTCGCTCAGTTCCATGTGCACCAGGATATAGCCGGGGTAAAACTTGCGCGACGACTCCCGGCGCTTGCCCTTGACGAGCTCCACCACCTGCTCGGTAGGCACCAGCACCTCGCCGAACTGATCGCGGTAAGGGCTGGCGGCAATTTTTTCTTCCAGGGCCGCCTTGACCTTGCCCTCAAAGCCTGAATACACATGGACGATGTACCATTTAAACGCCACGCGATTGCCTCCTCGTCTTCATCCTTGTTGCAAAACGACGCGGATCAGACTGGACAGGCCGACATCCACCACTCCCAGAAACAATGATATCACCAGCACGAGAACGATCACCACCACCGTCGAGCCGACCGTCTGCTTACGCGACGGCCAAGTCACCTTTTTCAGTTCGACCTTGACTTCCCGCAGGAACTGGACGCCACGGTCGATCCATTGGCGTACCTTTCCCGGCGGCAGGCGTTCGCCGGCTGGCCGCCGCACGGGCGCCGGTGCGCTGCGCCTGCGAACCTCTTTTTTCTCTTTTTCCGCCGACGGCCGCTCAACCGTCTCCACTCCGGCCGCATCGCCGGCAGCGCTCCCCGCGGGTTTTGCTGCCCCGGCTTCGGGAGCCGTTTTCTTTTTGGCGGACGTCTGCTTTTTGCGCTGTAGCCGTGCCATGAAACTCCTAAAACGGTGAAAGCTCAAAGCCGCGTCGTTGCGATGCGCTGGGCGCCTGCCCGCGGCGACGCAGCCTGAGCTTCACCAACGGAAAGTTGGCAGGCCAGGAGGGATTCGAACCCCCAACAGCCGGATTTGGAGTCCGATGCTCTACCGTTGGAGCTACTGGCCTGCATCCAGCCGGACCGTCTGCCGTCGGTGGCCCGGGAAACGTCTACTTGGTTTCCCGATGGCGGGTATGCCGCCGGCAGAAACGGCAGTACTTGCTCAGTTCGAGCTTGTCCGGCGTGGTCCGCTTGTTTTTCGTCGTTGTGTAATTTCTCTGCTTGCACTCGGTGCAGGCCAGGGTAATGATGATTCTCACCCGTCGACTCCTTTGGCGCTACTCGATGATTTCACTGACCACGCCGGCGCCCACCGTCCGGCCGCCTTCGCGAATGGCAAAACGCAGCTCCTTCTCCATCGCTATCGGCGTAATCAACGCCCCCTCAATGGTCACGTTGTCT
>DQXI01000074.1 GCA_011042305.1 Desulfobacteraceae bacterium | reverse complement strand
TCCAAAAACGCATCGAAGCGCTGGAAGGCACCTACGAGTCCCCGCGGGCTGGTTTCAGCGCATGGAAAAGCACGGCCTCCACGGGGGTTAGGATCAAGCTCCCCGCCCGTTGTCCCACTTTGAAGGTGCCCCCCTGCCCGTTTTCCGGCCATCGCGGCAGCGGCCTTGGCGGCGCCGGAAATCCCTGCGGCGCTAATTCTTTGTGGCAATCCCGTATTTCTTGATCTTGCGATACAACAAGGTCCGGTGGATGCCCAGCAGCCGCGCGGCCTGCGACTTGTTGTGGCCGCAATGTTCCAGCGCCTCCAAAATGGTGCGAATCTCCGCCTTGGCCTGGGCGGCGCGGATGGAGCGCTCTCCTTCCCCGGCAGCCCCCTGCGCGTTTCGGCGCAAGTAAAACGGAAGGTCTGGATCACGGATGACGTTCCCTTGCAGGGTCGAAACCGTTCTTTCCAAAACGTTGGAAAGCTCCCGCACGTTCCCCGGCCATCCATACGCCTTCAGGAGCGCTTCAGCATCCTCACCGATCTCAACCGGGCCGATGTTGGCATCATCCTGCAACCGGGCGAGAAGGTGCCGCGCAATCGGGACGATGTCGCTGCGGCGCTCCCGCAATGGCGGAATATGCAGCGGGATGACGCTGAGTCGGTAAAACAGGTCCTTGCGAAAGCGGCCGGCAGCCATGAGCTGCTCCAGCTTCTGATTAGTCGCGGCGATGACGCGAAAGTCGGAACGGATCGGCCGGGTGCCGCCGATGCGTTCGAACTCCTTTTCCTCCAGCACCCGGAGCAGCTTCGGCTGCATCTCCACGGGCAAATCGCCGATCTCGTCGAGAAACACCGTCCCTCGGTGGGCCAGCTCGAACTTGCCGGCCTTGCCCGTAGTGCGCGCCCCGGTAAAAGCCCCCTTTTCATAGCCAAACAGCTCGGATTCCAGCAAGTCCCGCGGGATGGCGGCGCAGTTGATACGCACGAACGGATGCATATTGCGCGCCCCGGCATGATGGATCGCCTGGGCGAAAAGCTCCTTTCCGGTTCCGCTCTCTCCGGTGATCAGCACGGGTAAAGTGTTGCCGGCCGCCTGCCGGGCCTCTTTTTTCAGCTGCATGGCGCTGCGGCTGACGCCGGCGATGCTGTCGAAGGTGTAGCGGGTGGAACGCAGCGAACGCAGCTCCTCCTCATATAACTTGACTTTCGACTCCAGCAGGGATAGGCGGTCGGCCAGCTTGCGCACGTCGCGTACATCCTTGAACATCACCTGCCCGAAAACCGCCACCACCTGATCGTCCTTGCGGATCGGGATGCGCTGGACCACCATGCGCTGCCCCTTGACCACGTGGCTGTCGTTAATCTCCGGCCGGCCTGTTTTCGCCACAATGTGCATCCGGCTGTTTTCCACCGCCTCGCTGCAGTGCCGCCCGATTTGAGCTTCCGGGTCCACGCCGAGAAAGATGCCGTACGGCTTGTTGAAATGGGTGACGTACCCTTCGGCATCGGTGACCATCGCTCCATTGTAGATGCTGTCGAAGATCAGGCGATACATTTCGAGCTCATCCTGGAGCCTTTTCAATTCCTGCGGGAACCCTTCCGGTGCGCTCATTTTTGCCTCCCGCTCAAATTCTCGCAATACACCCGCCCAACAACTTTTGTTATCCCGGGGAGCCCCCGGGGAACCCGTCGATGGGAAACTTGAACCACAAACATGTAGATTTTTTGATACACCCGACTCCATTATTTGTCCAGTGTTTCGGATTGGCTACGCCGTTTATCGGGGGCGCAGATGATCATTTCCACGCGAAAGCCACTGAAATATCCGGATCTGTTGCGATCCGGCGGACTGCGGGCGGGGATAAACCCCGCCCCCCCTAAGAAATCTGGCATGCCGTATCCTGCAGGTGATGGGTTCATCCCATCCCGGTGGCCCCTTTGGAGTCCACCGACGTTGTCAATGGCCCTGGATTTGCATGTTATCGGTTACGATGGACACCCCATCTACCCCTGTCGAAGCATGGGTCGATCCCAAAACCGAACGGAGGAGTGCCATGGAAATCAGGGAACCGGAAATTTCTCGCGACCAGGTCATGATCATTGCCGACGAGGCCTTCACCCCGGAAAATGTGTGCATCGTCAGCGGCGCCGGAACCGGCATCGGGCGGGCGGTGGCCATCGCCGCCGCGGCCAACGGCCTGATGGCCGTCGGTCTCGACATCAATGAGGCCGAGGGGCAAAAAACACAGCAAATGGCCCGTGACATGGGCGGGCAGATGATTTTTATCCCCACCGACCTCACCCGCGACGAGCAGATCGAGGCCGCGGTCGAAGAAGCGGCGAAGTTGGGTAAAATCCGTTACCTGGCCAACATCGCCGGCTTGCAGCACATCGATCCGGTGGACCGTTTTCCGATGGAAAAGTACGATTTGATGATGCGCATCATGCTGAGGGCGCCATTTTACCTGTCTCAGCGCTGCATTCCCCTGATGCGGCAAAACGCCGACGGCGTCGGCGTCATCGGCCACATGGCGTCGGTACACGCCCATATCTGCACCATGAACAAGCCGGTGTACAACATCACCAAGTTCGGCTTGCGCGCCCTGGCCCAGTCGATTTCGGCCGAAGGCGAGGGAAAAATCCGCTCCTTCACCGTCAGCACCGGTTTTGTCCAGACCCCCTTGGCGCTCAACCAGATCCCGGCCCAGGCGGCCCAACGGGGCATCGCCCCGGAAGCGGTCGTCCGTGACGTCATGATGGGCAAATCCCGGGTCAAGGAGATGATGACGCCCGTCGAGGTGGCCAATCTCTTCATCCTCGGCTTTTCACGGCACGCCAAATACCTGGTGGGCGGAGATCTGCTTTTCGACGGCGGGATGGTCCTGACCTACTAGCCCGGCCGCTTTTGACCGGGCTGGCCACGACGCCCATGGCCTGTTGCGTGACCCAGGGCTTGGCGATTGATCGGGCGCCGGCGCATCGTCATCCCTTCAGGCCGAGCAGCTTGATTTTCCGGTAGAGCAAGGTGCGATGAATCCCCAGCAAATCGGCCGCCTTGGTCTTGTTGCCGCCCACCTGCTTAAGGGTTTGCTCGATCAACAGCCGCTCGGCGGCGCGCATGTAGCCGCTTAGCGTCGTGGCCTCGGATCGCCTGGGGAAGTCCGGGGCCTGGCCCAGATAGCCCGGAAGGTCCTCGGAACGGATGACCCCGGCAGTGGCGCGATACAGCGCCCGTTGCATGACATTGCACAATTCGCGGGCGTTTCCGGGCCAGTCGTACCTCTCCAGGGCCTTTTGGGCCGCGGGATGGATACGGATCGCCTTTCCCGCGGGGCCCTTGAGCGTCTTTTCGATAAAGTGGTAGGCGATCGGCACGATATCTTCGCGGCGCTCCCTCAACGGCGCGATCTCCACCGGAAGCCCGCTGATGCGGTAGTACAGGTCCCTTCTGAACTGGCCGGTTTTCATCAACTGTTCCAGGTTCTGGTTGGTCGCGGAAATGACCCTAAAATCCGACGAGATGACCTTTACCCCGCCGACGCGCTCGAATTCTTTCAACTCGAGCACCCTGAGCAGTTTGGGCTGCATGTCCAACGGCATATCGCCGATTTCATCCAAAAAAATCGTGCCGAGGTGTGCCAGTTCGAATTTACCGGGCTTGCCTTTCGGATGAGCGCCGGTGAAGGAGCCCTTCTCGTAGCCGAACAATTCGGATTCGAGCAGGTCCCTCGGCATGGCCGAACAGTTGACCCGGATGAAGGGGAAGGCGCGGCGGTTGCTCGCCTGGTGGATGGCGTGCGCGAAGAGTTCCTTTCCCGTTCCCGACTCTCCGGTAATCAACACCGGCATCGAGGTGTCCGCCGCCACGGCAGCCTCACGCAACGATTTCTTGATGGACCCGCTTTTGCCGGCGATACTGTCAAAGGTAAAGGTCGCACTGTGCAGCCTGGCGAGTTCTTTTTGCACATCGACAAGCTTGGATTCCAACTGCGCCAATTTCTGCGCCAGTTGGGCGGCCGTCGTGGCCGAATCGAACAGGACCATGCCGACCACGGCGATGAGCCTGCCGTTTTCGAAGAGCGGGACGCGGTGCACCAGGAAGCCGGTGTCATTGAACCGATGGGGATGATTGATTTCCGCCATACCGGTCTTGGCCACGATGTGCAGCCGGCTGTTGGAGATTACCTGGGTCGCGTGCTTGCCCAATGAGGCCTGGATGTCGATATCCAGGAAACGGGCGTAGGTCTGGTTGATATAGACGATCTTGCCTTCGGCATCACCGATGATGACCCCGATCTCCATGTGATCGACGAGATTCTTGAAAAATCCGGCGCCATCGATGGGATTGGAAGGAATCGCTTCAACCATTTGGTCCCCAAAACATCCGCAATCGGATCAACCGGCGATGGGCGAGCAAAACCGGTATGGCGCGGCTTTCCGGTACCGGAGCACCCAGGCCGCGCAACCAGTGTAAGCACAATCCGGCGGACAGATCAAATCCTGCGCAGGGTGGTGACACAGTTGGTGGCCGCTGATCCCCCGACATTGAAAACAACGGCGGTTTCCGGGGCTCTCGACGACGGCGCCGCGCCGATGGGCTCCCCGACCAACTGTTTGTACGCCAGGGCATGCATGGAGCAGCCCGTGGCCCCCACCGGATGCCCCTTGGCTTTCAGCCCGCCCGACAGGTTGACCGGGCAGCGGTCATCGGCGGTAAAACGCCCATCGAGATAGTCCCATCCGGCCCGGCCGTCAGCCGACAGGCCCAGGGCTTCGGTGCAAAGGATCTGGTTGATCGAAAAACAGTCGTGGACCTCCGCAAGGTCGACGTCCGCGATGGTGATGCCCGCCTCCTTGAAGGACTGCGCCACCGCCCGTTTGCCCGCCGCCAGTTCATGCATGTTCGGCCTGACGCTTTCGGCCAGCCGTTCCGTGGTCATACCGATGCCGGCGATCTCCACCGTCCTCTGGCTGATCTTTCGCGCCTCCTCGGTGGGCGCCAGCACCAGCGCCGCGGCGCCATCGGAAATCAGGGAGCAGTCATGAAGCCGAAGCGGCCAGGCGATGGAAGGGTTGCTTCCTTTTCCCGATTCCGGCAGGTTCAGGATCGCTTCGGCAGTAAACAGCTGGAGACGGTCCGCCGGCCCCCCCTTGCCAAAATGGGCCAGCGGGTTTTCGACCCCGTTTCGATAGGCAAGGGCCGAGACGGCCGCGAACATCTTCTGCAGCGTTTCCAGGCCATAGCCGTAATGCGCCATGTAACCCTTGGCATACTCGGCGAAAAGACCGGGAAAGGTTACTCCGGCGGCCCCTTCTTCCGGCCAGTAGGAGGAGCAGGCCAGGGCATGGGTGACTTCGGGAGTCGTGAGGAGACTCATCTTCTCCACGCCGATAACCAGGACCCGGCGAAATCGGCCGGACTCGATGCCGAAAATGGCATTGTAGAGCGCCAGGGAAGATGAGGCGCAAGCCCCTTCGGTGCGTGTCGTCGGGACAAAGCGGAGAAATTCCGGCGCAACCTCCAGGCCCAGGGGGCCCACATGCTCCTGGTTGACGAACATCGACGGCGAGCAGGCGCCGATCCATATCCCGTCGATGTCCGACGGGTGCAGGCCGGCATCTTCGATGGCCCCCTTGCCGGCCTCGATGATCAGGTCGTAAAAGGACTTGGTATCCTGGACCTGGCCGGTTTCCCGTTTTTTTTCCACGAACGCCCCGAACTTTGTATTGTAGGCCCCGATGATGCTGACACGACTCATCGTCCGTCTCCTCTATTAAGGTAAAGTAATGGATGACCACACCGAGTTTTTAAGTAAAACGCCAATAATGTGACCGCAACGCTGAATCCCAGCCAAACCGTATCGCCCGGCTATCCCTTGGAACCCAGGCGCAGGCCGCCATGGATGAAATAGACATCTCCGGTAAGGGCTTCGTTGCGATAGAGCTCGCACACCAGCGAGGCGATTTCGTCCGGCTCGATCAGCCGCCCAATGGGCACGTTTTCCAAGATCCGGGCGAGGGCCTTCTGGTTCATCCCCTCCAGGATGGGGGTGGCCACGTATCCCGGGGCCACGGCCACGCATCGGATGCGATCGGCGACCCCCCGCCGGAAGAATTCGGCCGTGATGACCTTGGGCATCACCGACACCGCCGCCTTGGTGGACGAATAGTTGATCTGGCCGGCGGTCCCGAGGGAGCCGGTGGAGGAAACCAGGCAGATCAGTCCCCGGTCGCCGTTGTTGATCATCTGCTCGGCGCACTCCCGCACCGTGAGAAAAACACCGGTCAAGTTGACGTCGACCACGGCGCGGAACTGGTCAAGAGACATTTTCGACACCACCTTGCCCGTCTCCCGATCGGGCGCAAGCATCAACCCGTCTTTGATGATGCCGGCAAAGGGCGCCACCAGGTTGATTTTGCCGAAGGCGTCGATGGCGGTTTGGGCCAGCCGCTGGTTGTCAGCTTCGCAGGTGACGTCGCAGGCAACGATCTCGGCCGCATCGCCGATGGACGCCTTGGCGGCTTCCAGGGCCGGCACGGAAACATCGCCCAAGAGAACCCTGCCGCCCCTTTTCACCCAGTACTTGGCAAAGGCAAGGCCGATTCCGCTCGCCCCTCCGGTCACCACGGCGACGGCGTCTTTGATTTCCAGCATGAGCAACCTCCTGGGAAAGTTTAGGCTGGTCGCCAAACTCAGCAAATCTCATGCCGTCATCCAAGGGACCGCTGTTTCCGGTCCCGTCTCGTCGGGTCCGGCATCCCGCGGCGCACCGACAGCCCGAGAACAACGCAGGGATAAGCGCAGCGCCGGCCCTGCCCCTCGCCCCGGCCCGATCCGGACCGATACGTAGCATTTCTGCTACACCCCTGTCGAAGTCCGTTCAACCGCCAAACGGTATTGAACCGGCGCGAAATGACAAAATCCGTGAAGCATTCCAAATCGATATGATCATACATAGAAAATGAAGGCATTTCGGCACACCTTTTGCGAAACCGCTGCCAAGAACCACTTGGGCGCCCGTCCCAACCTGCCATGAAACCGGATTCAGCACCAAGGAGGACCTGATGAACCTGGGGATGCTCTTCGCCCGCCACGCCCGCTATCGGCCGAATCACACCGCGGTGGTGTTCGGTGACCAGCGGCTGACCTATTTGCAGTTCAACCAACAGATCAACAAGCTGGCCAATGCCATGGTTCACCTGGGGATCGGCAAGGGTTCAAAGGTCGCCACGGTCTTGCCCAATTGCGTCGAGCTGTTGGAAGCCTACTGGGCCGCGGCCAAGGTGGGCGCCGTCGTGGTGCCCATGAGCACCCTGCTGATGGAGGGCGCCCTGCGTTCGCTGCTGAAAGACGCCGACGCGCAGATGATCATCACCAATTCAGCCTTTGCGCCGGTTATCGGCAAAATCCAGCCCGACCTGCCCGATCTTCGGCCGGGATGCTGCCTGCTGACGGACGCCGTCGGGGTGGAGGGATTCCAGGGCTATCAGGAACTCAAAAACGCCGCCGCCGACAGCGAGCCGGAGGTCGCCGAGGTTCGCGGCGACGATCCCTTCAACATCATGTACAGCAGCGGGACCACCGGATTGCCCAAGGGGATCGTTCATACCCACGATATCCGCATCGCCTATGGCACCTCCTTTGCCGCCGCCTTTCGGTTGGCGCCCGAGAGCATCACGCTGCACGCCGGCGCCATCGTCTTCAACGGCGCCTTCGTCGACCTGATGCCCACGGTTTTTCAGGGGGCCACCTACGTCTTGATGCCCCAGTTCAATCCGGTCGACTACATCGAGTGCATTTACCGGGAAAAGGTGACCCACGTGATGATGGTCCCGGCCCAGATCATCGCCATGCTCAATGCCCCCAACTTCGATGCCGACAAGTTGGCCTCCCTGGAAATGATCCTCGCCCTGGGCGCCCCCCTGCACCTCGAACACAAGGAGACCCTGAACCGGTTGCTTCCCGGACGGTTCTATGAACTCTACGGCCTGACGGAAGGCTTCGTTACCGTCCTGGACAAGCTGGACTACCCCCGCAAGCCGGCGTCGGTGGGCATCCCCCTGCCCTTGTTCGAAATGAAGATCCTCGACAAAAACGGTGCCGAGTTGCCGCCGGGCGAGGTGGGGGAAATCTGCGGCAAGGGCCCCATCCTGATGCCCGGCTACTACAAGCGTCCCGATCTGACCGAAAAGGCCATCGTGGACGGGTGGCTCCATTCCGGAGACCTCGGATATGTCGATGAAGACGGTTTTCTCTACCTGGTGGACCGGATCAAGGACATGATCATTTCCGGTGGCGTCAATGTCTACCCCAAGGATATCGAAGAGATCATCGTTCAGCATCCGGACGTCTGTGAAGTGGCGGTCTTCGGGGTTCCGGATCCTCGTTGGGGCGAAGTCCCCTACGCCGCCGTCACCATGGTGCCTTCGGCTGCCGTCTCGGAAGAAGCCCTCAAGGAATGGATCAATGCGCGGGTTGGCGCCAAGTTTCAGCGGGTTGCCGCCGTCAAAATCATCAAGGATTTTCCGAGAAACGTCGCCGGCAAAACGTTGAAACGCGAACTGCGCCAGATGTTTGGGCAACCTCCCGGCGGGGATGGATCAGGCCGGCCGTGATGTATCAATTCGTCTATATGATGTATCAAAATTAATACAAAAAAACACCCCCCATTCATCGATCGAAGGAGGTGATGCGGTTTCCCAAAATGAAGATCCGCTGATATGCTCGGGCTACAACGCAATCGCGCGGCGCAAACAAGCGCCGCCCAAAGGGAGGAGGAACCATGAAAAAGGGACTCAAAGCAGCAGCGATTTTCACGGCGATGATATTTCTGGTCACCGGCATGGCCTTGGCCCAGGACAAGAAGACAAAGTCCGACCGCCAGAAGTTCGGCGCCGACCCGAGAATCGAACAGGTGAAGCACCTGAAAGTCAAAACCAGCGACAAAAAGCACCGCTGGAAGATGGTGCTCCCCTGGACCAAGGGCCTGCTTTTTTACGACATGGCCGTCCATTTCTGCGACACGGTTCGCCTGGCTTCCGGCGGACGCCTGGACATCAAGGCCTACTCGGCCGGCGAACTCGTTCCCGCCATGGAAATTTTCGACGCCGTCAGCAAGGGCTCCTTCGATGCCGGCCATGACTGGCCGGGGTACTGGAAGGGCAAAAACGAGGCCTTCATCGCCTTTGGTTCAGTGCCCTATGGGCTGGATGCCGAACTCTACAACATCTGGCTCTACGAGAGAGGCGGCCTGGAAGAGATGCAGAAGCTCTACGGACAGTACAATCTCTTTGCCCTGCCCGGCGGACAGGCCGGCCAGGAGATGGGGCTCAATTCCAACCGAAGGGCTTCCAAGATGGAGGATTTCAAGGGGATGAAGGTCCGGACCTGGGGCTGGTACCTCGACATCCTCAATGAACTGGGGGCTTCCGGAGTCGCCACGCCGGGCGGAGAGATCTACCTTTCGCTGCAGACCGGGGTTCTGGACGCAGCCGAGTTCTCCTCGCCGGCGGTGAACTACCCGATGGGCTTTGACGAAGTCACCAAGTACATCATCCAGCCCGGCGTGCATCAGCCCGCCTGCCAGTTCGCCTTCTTTTTCAACAAGCAGTCTTACGACGCCCTGGGGGACGACCTGAAATGGATCCTCGATACCGCCGCCAAAGAGACCCAGCTTTGGAGCTACAGTTGGCTTAACAACCTCAACGCCGAAGCGATCCGGCGCTTCCAGAAAACATCTGAAATCGTCATGATGGATGAAAGCGCCATCGTCGACTTCGCCAAGACCACCCAGGCTTATCTTGAAAAAGTCAAGGAACGCTGCCCGGATTGCAAGCGCCTGCTCGAGTCCCAAGAAGCCTTGAAAATAGACTTCGCCGACTGGCGTTCCGCCAGGGCCGGTGTAACCCCGTGGCCGTTGGATGAAGTGGTCAAGGGGAAGCTGCACGAATAGAGGCGCCCTTCCAAGCGGGGATCAACCCGGAAATCCGAACCGGCTGGATTCGCCTTTAGGGGCGCAATCCAGCCGGAGGTTTATCATTGCAACCAACGCCGCAGTGGGGCCCATTTTTGGAGAAAAACGGAAGAAAGCTATGAATCGGCTTACAAAAATGATCGACAAGGTCGTCGTCAAGCAGGCGGAGGCGTCGTCCCTGCTCATGGCGCTCCTGGTGGTGATGATCTGCTACGAAGTGGTGCGGCGCTATTTTTTCAACGCACCGACCATCTGGAGCCTGGAGTTCACCACCTTTCTTTTCGGCGTGCATTTTGTCATGGGCTACAGCTACACCGAGCATTTCGACGGTCATGTGCGGGTGGACATCTTCAGCAGCCGGTTTACCCAGAAAACACAGGACATCCTGTACATCGTGCTGACGATCTGCGTTACCCTGCCTCTTGTGGCCTTGCTGGGAATCTGGGCCTGGGATAATGCGATTACTTCCACCAAAATTTTAGAGCGATTGTCATCGGCCTGGGAGCCGCCCATCTGGCCGGTGAAGCTGCTGATGGCCTTGGGGTTCACCTTCCTTTTCTTCCAAGTGCTCTCCAACCTGATCAAACGTTTTTCAGCCCTGAGTCGAACCAAGGCCAACCGCTAAGAGGATGCCATGAGTCCAGAATTCTTGACCATCGGGATGTTTGTCACCCTAATCGTCTTCATCGTTCTCGGGCTGCCCTTGGCCTATTCCCTGGCCGGAACCGCCTTGATTTTCGGCCTGCTTGAAAACGGATTCAATGTGGACGGACTGTTGGGCTTCTTTATCAACAACGCCTGGGGCACGATGAACAATTTCGTACTCGTGGCGGTCCCCTTGTTCATCTTAATGGCCCAGTTGCTGGATCGTGCCAAGATCTCGGACGCCCTCTTCGAAGCCCTCTACGTGGTGATGGGCCGCATCAAGGGCGGACTCGGCCTGGCGGTCATCTTCGTCTGTGTCATCCTGGCCGCCACTACCGGCATCGTGGGCGCCTCGGTAGTGGGCATGACGCTTCTGGCCGGCCCGAAACTCCTCGAAAAGGGCTATAATAAAAAAATGGCGGCCGGGCTGATCTGTTCCGGCGGCTCGCTCGGTATCTTGATCCCGCCAAGCATCATGCTTGTGGTCTTTGGTGGTCTGACCGGATTGAAAGAGACGTCGGTGGGCGCCCTGTTTGCCGCCGCCATTGCGCCCGGGATGCTACTCGCATTGCTCTACATGGGCTATGTATTTGTCGTCTGCCAGGTGAAACCGACCTATGGGCCAGCCATCAGCGCAGAAGAGGCATCCACCTATTCCAGTCAACAAAAGATGTGGATGGTAATCAAGTCCATGGTCCCCCCGCTGGTGTTGATATTTGCGGTTATGGGGACAATCCTCGGGGGGGTCGCCACCCCTTCGGAAGCCGCCGGCGTGGGTGTCTTAGGTGCCGCCATCCTTGCTTTGGCCAGAGGCAACCTCAACTGGCAAGTCATCTTTGATTCCTGCAAAGCGACCCTCCGGACCACCTCCATGGTGATGATCCTTGTGCTCTTCGGCAACCTGTTCAGCGCGACATTTCTTTTCGTGGGCGGGGGCGATGTCATCACCGACCTGCTCATCGGAGGAAACCTTCCTCCGGGCGTAGTCCTTTCCATCATGCTCCTTGCCGTCTTTGTCCTTGGAATGTTTATCGACTGGGTGGCCATCCTCCTGGTGTGTCTTCCTGTATACATGCCCGTCAGCATGGAACTCGGCTTCGATCCCTTGTGGTTCTCCATGCTCATCTGTATTGTTATGCAAACCTCCTTCTTGACCCCTCCTTTCGGTTATTCACTTTTCTACTTTGCCGGTGCCGCACCTGTGGGGACATACCGAATGATCGAGATTTACAAGGGAGTGACGCCGTTTATCATTTTGCAGGCATTAGGAACCTTGCTCTGCATTCTCTTTCCGGCGCTCATAACCTACATTCCCAGCATCGTTTTCGGGTAACCGCGAACCAGGCCGGGGCCAATGGCGAAACCCAAAAAGTGTTCCAATTTGTCGACATGTCGACAAATTGGAACACCCGGGAAAATCGCCGTGCCCGGCAACCGGATTCCGCCGCTGCGGCACCGCGTTCAAAAAACGGCACCGGTGTGCCCAAGCCGCCAGACTACAAGAGCCCTTCGAAAAAGTCGTTGCCCTTGTCGTCCACCAGGATGAAGGCGGGAAAGTTGCGTACCGTGATGCGGTAGATGGCCTCCATGCCCAGCTCCGGGTACTCGATGAGCTCCATGGCGGTGATGCACTCCTTGCCCAGGCGGGCCGCCGGGCCGCCGATGGAGCCGAGGTAGAAGCCGCCGTACTGCTTGCAGCTGTCGGTCACCACCTTGCTGCGGTTACCCTTGGCCAGCATCACCATCGAAGCGCCGCGGGCCTGGAAAACGGGCACGTAGGGGTCCATGCGGGCCGCGGTGGTGGGGCCGAAACTGCCGGCGGGGTAGCCCGGCGGGGTCTTGGCCGGGCCGGCATAGTAGATGATGTGGTTTTTGAAGTAATCGGGCAGGTCCTCTCCGGCGTCGAGGCGTTCCTTCAACTTGGCGTGGGCGATGTCCCGGGCCACGATGATATCGCCGTTCAAACGCAAGGCCGTGGCCACCGGGTAACGGCTCAACTCGGCGCGGATCTCGTCCATGGGCCGGTTCAGGTCGATGGGCACCGCCTGGCCGCCGGCGGCGTCCGGTTCGGGCAGGTAGCGGGCCGGATCGGTCTCCAGTTGCTCCAGGAAAATCCCCTCGCGGGTGATCTTGGCCTTGGCGTTGCGGTCGGCCGAGCAGCTCACCCCCATGCCGATGGGACACGAGGCCCCGTGACGCGGCAGGCGCACCACGCGCACGTCGAGGCAGAAGTAGCGGCCGCCGAACTGGGCTCCCAGCCCCAGCTCGCGGGAGGCGGCCAGCAGCTCGGCCTCCAGAGCCAGATCGCGAAAGCCGTGGCCCGTGGGGCTGCCGCTGGTGGGCAGGCCGTCGAGGTAGCCGGCCGAGGCGAGCTTGACGGTCTTCAGATTGAACTCGGCCGAGGTGCCGCCGATGACGAAGGCCAGGTGGTACGGCGGGCAGGCCGCCGTGCCCAGGGTCTTCATCTTGGCCGTCAGGAAGGCGACCAGGGTCTTGGGATTGAGCACCGCCTTGGTCTCCTGGAACAGGTAGACCTTGTTGGCCGAGCCGCCCCCCTTGGCGATGAAGAGAAACTTGTAGGCATCGCCGTCGGTGGCGTAGATCTCGATCTGGGCCGGCAGGTTGCAGCCGGTGTTCTTCTCCTCGTACATCGTCAGGGGGGCGTTCTGGCTGTAGCGCAGGTGGGCTTGGGTGTAGGCGTTGAACACTCCCCGGCTCAAGGCGGCCTCGTCCCCGCCCCCGGTCCAGACCTGCTGGCCCTTCTTTCCCATGATCACCGCCGTGCCGGTGTCCTGGCACAGGGGAAAGACCATATCGGCGGAAATCACCGCGTTCTTGAGCATCTCCAGGGCCACGAAACGATCGTTGGCCGAGGCCTGGGGGTCATCGAAAATCTTTCTGAGCAAGCCCAGGTGGGTAGGGCGCAGCAGGTGGGAGATGTCCCGGAAGGCCTGGTCGGCCAGCAGGGTGAGGGCTTCGGGCGCCACCTCGAGGATCTCGCCGCGGGCCGAAGGCACGGTCTTCACGTAATCGGTGCTGAGTCGACGGTAAACGGTGGTGTCCGGCCCGAGGGGCAGCAGGTCCTGGTAGGCGAATTCAACCATGATCACATCTCCTCATGTTTTGAAAAGTGAAGGAAATTCAAATCCCCGGAAAGAACTACTTAGAGGCTGGCCGCCGGGCTGTCAAGCCACGCGGCAGGCGCCTGCGGCGCGTTCCGGATTGCCGCGAAGCGGATTTCAGGTTTCAGATTGCCGCTGCGCGGATTCCAGGTT
>DQXI01000108.1 GCA_011042305.1 Desulfobacteraceae bacterium | reverse complement strand
GGCAAGGATATCACCTACTGCATCAACCACTCCGAAGCCAAGGTGTTTATCGTCGAGGACGCCCTCTACGATCTGGTCAAGGACGTGCTGGCGGACATGCCTTCGGTGAAGACCTTTATCTGGTCCAACCAGGGCGCCGGGCAACCGCCGGCCGACGGCCGCTTTCGGGAATTCGATACCTGGATGGCCCCCTACCCTGCCACCGAACCCGAGGCCGTCCTGCACATCCAGGAGCCCTGCCAGATGACCTACACCTCGGGCACCGAGTCCCTGCCCAAGGGAGTGATCATCGGCAACCAGGCCCTCATCTCCCAGTACATGGGCGCCATCATCGACGGCGGCTACGCCTCCGATGACATCAACGTCAACGCCCTGCCGATCTACCACTGCGCCCAGCGCGACGTGTTCATGAATCCGATCTTCTACGTGGGCGGCACCAACATCCTTGTCCTGCCGGACGTCGGCCAGATCCTGAAGACCATCGCCGCGCAGCGGGCCACCATGTTCTTCGCCCCGCCCACGGTCTGGATCGGGATGCTGCGGCATCCGGAATTCGACAAGCACGATCTCACCTGTTTGAAAAAATGCTACTACGGGGCCTCCATCATGCCGGTGGAGGTGCTCAAGGAGATGCTCGAGCGACTGCCGGGAGCCAAGATCTACAACTACTACGGCCAGACCGAACTGGCCCCCTACCACACGATCCTCAAGGCCGAAGACGCCCTGGCCAAGCTCGGTTCGGCCGGCATGGCCGGGTTGAACATGGAAACCCGGCTCGAAGACGACATGGGCCGGGCTATCGAAGCTCCCGGGGAACCGGGAGAAATCTGCGGCCGGGGTCCCCATGCCATGATCATGTATTTCAAGGATCCGGAAAAGACCGAAGAGGCTATGCGCGGCGGCTGGTTTCACTCCGGCGACGTGGGGGTGATGGACGAAGACCGCTACATCACGGTGGTGGACCGCAAGAAGGACATGATCAAGACCGGCGGCGAGAACGTGCCTACCCGGGAGGTGGAGGAGGCCATATACAAGGACAAGCGGGTGGAAGAGGTCGCCGTGATCGGGGTGGACCACCCCAAGTGGGTCGAGGCGGTCACCGCCGTGGTGGTGCCGCGGCAGGGTGAAACCATCACCGAAGACGAGATCCTGGAACTGTGCCGCCGGGAGCTGGCGCCCTTCAAGGTGCCCAAGTCGGTGGTCTTCGTCTCGGCCCTGCCCAAGACCCCCACCGGCAAGATCCTCAAGCGCGAGATGCGCCAAACCTACAAGGACATTTTTAAAAAAGCGAAGAAATCGCCATGGACCTGAAGCAAATCGCCCGACGGGCCAAACAAGCCGCCGTCACCCTGGCCGCCCTTGATTCACGGATCAAGGACAAGGCCATCAACGCCATGGCGCAGGCACTCGAACGGCGGGCCTCCGACATCCTGGCGGCCAATCAGGCCGATCTGCAGGCGGCGGCCCGAAACGACCTGGCCGCGCCGTTGCGCAAACGGTTGAAGTTCGATGAGGCCAAGATCGAGGAGGCCTGCGGCGGACTGAGGGCCCTGGCCGCCCTGCCCGACCCGGTGGGCCGTACCCTGAGGGCCGTTGAGCTGGACCACGGCCTGGAACTCTATCAAGTCACCTGTCCCATCGGGGTGGTGGGAGTGATCTTCGAATCGCGTCCCGACGCCCTGGTCCAGATCGCTTCACTGTGCCTTAAAAGCGGCAACGCGGCCCTGCTCAAGGGGGGCAGCGAGGCGGCGGCCACCAACCGTATCCTGGCCGAAATTCTGGCGGAAGCGGCGCGCCGGGCGGCCATTCCCGACGGCTGGATGGCCCTGCTGGAAAGCCGCGCCGACGTGGCCGCCATGCTGGCCCTGGATACCGAGATCGACCTGATCATCCCCCGGGGTTCCAATGCCTTCGTGCGCCACATCATGGAAAACACCCGCATTCCGGTGATGGGCCACGCCGACGGCATCTGTCACGTGTACATCGACCGGTCGGCCGACATCGAAACGGCCGTGCGGGTCTGCGTTGACAGCAAGTGCCAGTACCCGGCGGTGTGCAACGCGGCGGAAACCTTCCTGGTCCACGCCGGCGTGGCGGCCGACGTGCTCCCGTCGCTGGCGGCGGCCCTGGCCGAACGCGGCGTCGAAATCCGTGGTTGCGAGCGCACCACCGCATACATCCAGGCGGTGCCGGCCACCGAGGCCGACTGGCGCGCCGAGTACCTGGATCTGATCGTTTCGATCCGCATTGTCGCTAGCCTGGAGGCGGCCGTGGCCCACATCAACCATTACGGATCCGGGCATACCGACGTCATCGTCACCCGTGACAAGGATCGGGCCCGGCGTTTCATGGACGCCGTGGACTCGGCGGACGTGTTTGCCAACTGCTCCAGCCGTTTCGCCGACGGGTTTCGCTTCGGCCTGGGCGCCGAGGTGGGTATCAGCACCCACAAGATCCACGCCCGCGGCCCGGTGGGCCTGGAAGGCATGACCATCTACAAGTGGCGCCTGATCGGCAGCGGCCAGGTGGTGGCCGACTACACCGGCCCCGATGCCCGGCCGTTTACCCATCGTCCCCTGAACAAGCCTTACCGCTAGGGCAACCATGGACATCCGAGAGCGCAAAAAAATTTTTTCCGGCGTAAAACGCATCGTGCTCAAGGTGGGCAGCGGAGTGCTCACCCGCCGCAGCGGGTTGAACCTGAACTTGATCGACGACCTGGCGGCCGATATCTGTCAACTGCGCCGCCGCGGCACCGAGGTGGTCCTGGTTTCATCGGGGGCCATCGCCGCGGGAATGCGCAAAATCGGCCTGGCCAAGCGCCCGGCGGGCGTATCGGCCATGCAGGCCCTGGCAGCCATGGGCCAGAGCAGATTGATCATGGCCTACGAGGAAGCCTTCGCCCGCTACGGGGAAAAGGTGGCCCAGGTACTGCTCACCCGCGACGACCTCACCCACCGGCGCCGCTACCTCAACGCCCGCAACACCCTGTTCACCCTGCTGTCCTGGAAAGTGACTCCCATCATCAACGAAAACGACACCGTGGTGGCCGACGAGATCAAGTTCGGCGACAACGACGCCCTCAGCGCCATGGTGGTCAGCCTCATCGGCGCCGATCTGCTGGTCAATCTCACCAACATCGACGGGCTCTACGACCGCGACCCCCGGGAACATCCCGAAGCCCGGCGCATTGCCGTGGTAGGCCGCGTGGATCGGCGCATCCAGCAGTACGCCAGCACCATTCCCGGCGTCCTGGGCACCGGCGGCATGGCAAGCAAGGTCGCCGCGGCCCGCAAAGCGGCCCTGGGCGGCGTGCCCACGGTGATCGCCAACGGCACCACGACGGGGATTATCGGGGAAATCTTCGCCGGAAAGCCGGTGGGCACCCTCTTTTTGCCCGAGCCGACGGTCCTGAGCCGCAAGAAGCAGTGGATCGCCTTCACCAAGGCGATCAAGGGCACCCTGGTGGTGGACGCCGGCGCCGAGAAGGCCCTGGTTGAACGCCACAAGAGCCTGCTGCCCAGCGGAATCCGGGAGGTGGCGGGGCGGTTCGCGGTGGGCAACGCCGTGGCCATCCACAGCGAAGACGGTCGCCGCATCGGCATCGGGTTGGCGAACTACAGTGCCGAGCAGTTGACCCGGATCGCCGGCGCCAGGAGCAGCCAGATCGAGCCCCTGCTCGGTTTTCGCCACGACGACGAGGCCATCCACCGGGACAACCTGGTGCTGGCCGAGGAAATCGACCAATAAAAAACCGGGCGATCGCAGAAGCGCATCGCCCGGTGCAAGGTGGCAGGCCAGGAGGGATTCGAACCCCCAACATCCGGTTTTGGAGACCGGCGCTCTACCGTTAGAGCTACTGGCCTGTATCCGAGCCAAACCGGGAGCCATTCTGCCCGATGGCGGCGTTTTCGTCAAGACCGTAAAAAGACCGAATCATCCGTCAGCCGTCGCGGTTTGCCGCCGCCCCTGTGCCTGCTCCTCGGCGTAAATCGTCAGAAAGGCCTCCACCACCGCGGGGTCGAACTGACTGCCGGCGCCATTTTTCAAGCTGGCCAGGATCTGCGCCTCGTCCATGGCCTCCCGGTAGACCCGGTTGGAGCTCATGGCGTCAAAAGCATCGGCCACCGCCAGGATGCGGGCCAGCAGGGGAATTTCCTCTCCCGCCAGCCCGTCCGGGTAGCCGTTGCCGTCGTAGCGCTCATGGTGCCAGCGCACGATCTGCTGTTCACGCTCCCACAACCCGAGCTGGCCGATGATGCCGGCGCCGATGACCGGATGGGCCTTGATCCGCTCGAATTCCGCCTTGCCCAGGGGACCGGGCTTGAGCAGAATGTCGTCCGGGATGCCGATCTTGCCGATGTCATGAAGGGGGCCGGCGAACCGAAGGATGTCGCGTTCCTCGTTGCTGCATCCCATCACGCGGCTGATCTTCAACGCCATCTCGGTGACGCGGTTGGAGTGCTGCTGGGTGTAGGAGTCCCGGGCCTCTACCGCCCTGACGAAGGCAAAGAGGGTGGAAAACAGGTTTTCGTAGATGTTTTCGTACAGGGCGAGGTTTTCGACGGCCCTGCCGGCGCTCTGGTTCATGAAGGAAAGGTAGTACAGGTCCCTCTCGTCCAGTTTCCCGTCACCGGATCGCACCGCCGTGGCCAGCACGCCGAACACCTTGCCGCGAATCTTCATCGGCACCGCCGCAAAAGAGACGACATCCGGCGGCAGCGCCTTGACGCCGCCCTTTTCAGCCACCAGCAGCGGCAGCTCGTCCCGGGCGGCGTCCTCGACCAGGTGGATGATGGCCGGATCCGCCGCCGCGGCCGCCGTGGACAGGATTTCGAAAGGCTGCATGTTTTCCGAGGTGAGGACGAAAAAGCGCGACTCGGTGGCGGGGGTGATCTCCATGGACAGGGCGATAATGCGCTGCAGCACTTCGTCACTGGTGCCCGCCCCGGCAAAATCGTTCATGATCCGGTTGATGGTGTGAAGCTCCTCTACCTTGCGCTCCAGCTCACGGTTGATCCGCTCCAGCCGGCGCTTGCCCTCCACCTCCTTGGCCAGCAGCAGGTTGCGCAGGAACAGGTCCCTTTCGCGCATCACGCGGCGCACGGACAGTTCCATCTGTTTTAGGTTGACCGGTTTGACCAAAAAGTCGACCACGCCGTTTTTCAACGTGGAGATGGTGTTTTCCAACGACGGGTACCCCGTCATGATGACCACGGGAATCGAGCCGTCCAATTGGCGAATCCGCTCGGCCAGCTGCAAGCCGTCCATGCGCGGCATGTCGATGTCCGAGAGGCAGCAGTCCACCTTTTGCGATTCCAGCAGGGACAGGGCTTCGAGGCCGTCGGCGGCCGTGAACACCTCGTAGCCCTTGGCCTGGAAATACTCGCCGGCCACTTCGCGCAGGCTCGGTTCGTCGTCGACGATAAGAATCGTCGGCTTCTCGTGGAGGGCGGAAGCTTTGAAATCTGCAGTTGAAGTCATGGGATACGGCTTCTCATCGCTGTCGCGGGCAATTGCCCCAAAAAGTCATCGGTTCTGCCCGGTCACAAAAAGCCCCTCTGCCCGAGATAAACCAGCACCTGCTGGGCGGCTTCGTCCGGCGTCAATTCCTCGGTGTCGATCCGCAGCTCGGGTTTTTCGGGCGCTTCGTAGGGGTCATCCACGCCGGTAAACCCCTTGATCAGCCCGGCCCGGGCCTTGGCATACATTCCTTTCCGGTCGCGCTGCTCGCAGACGGCCAGCGGCGTGCTGACGTGCACCTCGATGAAACCGCCGTAGGCTTCGATGGATCGGCGGATCTCGCGCCGCGTGCTTCGGTAGGGGGCAATGGGCGCGCAAATGGCGATGCCCCGGTTCTTGGTGATCTCGGATGCCACGAAGCCGATGCGCCGCACGTTGACATCCCGGTGTTCCTTGGAAAAGGTCAGCTCGCTGGACAGGTGGTGGCGCACGATGTCTCCGTCGAGCAGGGTCACGGGACGGTCGCCGATTTCCAGGAAACGCGAATAGAGCACCTTGGCGATAGTGGACTTGCCCGCTCCGCTGAGTCCGGTGAGAAAAACGGTGAACCCCTGGCGCCGCGGCGGCGGCCAGGCCCGCTGCAGCTCGGCGACCACCTCGGGAAACGAGGCCCACTCGGGGATGCGCCGGCCGCTGCGCAGCCGCTGCCGGATTTGCGAACCGGTGAGCCGCAGGGTCTGGGTTTCCGCCGGGACCTGGTCGGCAAACCGGTATTCGTCCTCATAGGGCAAATAGCACATCTCGTCAAAGCTCAAAATACCGATGTCGAGTTCCTGGGCCATGTCGGCGGCCAGCGCCCGGGTTTCGCGACAATCGTAAAAGGGGCGGCCCTCCATGTCCAGGCCCGGACTGCCGTGGTCACGGCCGACGATGAAATGGGTGCAGCCGAAGTTTTTGGCGATGATGGCGTGCAGCAGCGCATTTCGTGGCCCGGCCAGGCGCACTGCCAGCGGCAAGAGGTTCAGCATCGCCGTGTCCGGTGGATAGTGCCGCAGAATCTCCTGGTAGCAACGCACCCGGGTGTAGTGGTCGATGTCTTCGGGACGGGCCACCCCCACGAAGGGCAGCAGCAGGAGGTTGGCGCGGGCCTGGCGCATGGCGGCCAGGGTCAGTTCATACTGGGGCCGGTGGACCGGATTGCGGGTGGTAAACCCCACTACCCGCTGCCATCCCAGGCGCTGGTGCAGGGCACGGATCTCTGCCGGTGTCCGGCGGATCTGTTTGAAGTCGTAATGGATCGGAAGGCTGATGACCTCCACCGGGCCACCGAGGTAGAAGTTTCCGGCCCGCTGCAGCAAAAAGTCGACCCCGGGATGGGAGCGGTCCAAGGTTCCGTAAACCGCCCGGGCTTCGTCTTCCACCGCTGCGGGCCAGATGTCCGCCAGGTGCATCACCCCGAGCAGGAATCCTTCCGGGTCCCGCAGGGCCACGCTTTGGCCCGCCTCCAGCCGCCGGGCGCGGTCCTCGGAGACGTCCAGGCAGATCGGAATGGGCCACAGGGTGCCATCGGACAGGCGCATCCGGTCGCAGACCGCCGCATGGTCGGCCTGGACCATGAAGCCGGTCAAGGGGGAGAAGGCGCCGGTGGCCAGCAGCTCCAGGTCGCACATGTGCCGTTCGTTGAGCACCACGTCGGGCAGATCCATGGCGAGCTGCTTGAGCAGCGCGGCCCGCTCGGCATCGACGCGCAGGTCCACTATCCGGCCGCCGTGGGGTTTGGGGGGCGAAACAGCATTCATCAGGACATCCTCACGCCGGGGGCCAGGGCGACAAACCCCGGGTTGACCAGATCCGGCCGGTTGTAGATCAGGGGCTGGTCCGATTGCCAGATCAGCACCCGCCCGCCGACAGCCTCCAGGATGCCCTGGCCGGCGGCGGTGTCCCATTCCATGGTGGGCGCCGGCCGCGGGTAGATGTCGGCCGCGCCTTCGGCCAGGCGGCAGAATTTCAGGGCGCTGCCGGCGGCCACGAAATCCAGGGGATCATGCCGACAGCGCAGCGCTGCCACGAAATCCTCCATGACGGCGTTGGCATGACTGCGGCTGCCCACCACGGTAAAGGGGCGACCGGCGGCCCCGGGCAGTGGCAGAGGGGTCCCCGCGTTGCGCCAGTTGATCGCATCCCGCCCCTCGGCCAAAGATTGGGATGCAGCCTCGATACGCCAGGCGCCCTCTGCTCGAAGGCCCACGTAAAGACGATCGGCCACCGGTTCGTAGATGACGCCCATCACGGGCTCCTGTCCGGCCACCAAAGCGATGTTAACGGTGAATTCACCGTTTCTGGAGACGAACTCCTTGGTGCCGTCGAGAGGATCCACGATCCACAAACGAGCCCAGCCACTGCGCTCCGCGTAGGCAATCTCGCGGCCCTCTTCGCTGAGCAGGGGCAGACCGGTGGGTGCCAGAGCATCGCGGATCACCCGATGGGCCCGGGTGTCGGCGGCGGTGAGCGGAGAATCATCCGCCTTGGCCGCCACGGCGAAATCCGATGCGTATACCGCCAGAATTTCTCGACCGGCAGCCAAAGCCGCTGCCACGGCAGCGGGCAAAAGCCGGCGGGCATCGCTTTCGTCGCTCACCTGCCCCCCTCCGGTCCGGCCTGCACCTCGTCGTAGCCCCGGGGATGGCGGCGATGCCAGCGCCAGGCGGTCTCGATGATATCCGCCAACGATGGGTACCGGGGCTGCCAGCCCAGCTCCTGGCGCGCCTTGCGGCAGGAGCCCACCAAGGCCGAGGGATCGCCCGGGCGCCGCTCCACCACCCGGGCCGGAATGGCGGCACCCGTTACCCGGCGGGCCGTGTCGATCACTTCCCGCACCGAGTACCCGTTACCGTTTCCCAGGTTGAACGCGCCTCCAGCGCCCCCGTTGAGGATCCGCTCCAGGGCCAGTCGATGCGCCTGGGCCAGGTCGGCGATGTGGATGTAGTCGCGGATACAGGTGCCGTCGGCGGTGGGAAAATCATCTCCGAAAATATCGATGGCCGGCCGTTGGCCGAGGGCGACTTGCAGCACCAGAGGAATCAGGTGGGTCTCTGGGCGGTGATCCTCGCCGAGGGTTCCGTCCGGGTCGGCGCCGGCGGCGTTGAAGTAGCGCAGCCGTACGGCCACCCAGCCGTGGGCAGCCTCGAAATCCTCCAGGATTTGCTCCACCATCAACTTGCTGCGACCATAAGGATTGACGGGCCGCAGCGGATGGGTTTCTTCCATGGGCACTTGCTCCGGTTCCCCGTAGACGGCGCAGGACGAGGAAAAAATCAGCCGCCGCACCCCGGCCCTCTCCATGGCCTCCAGCAGCGCCAGGGTGGCCCCGACGTTGTTGCGGTAGTACTTGGCCGGGTCCGTCACCGATTCACCGACGTAACAGTGGGCCGCAAAGTGCATCACCGCCTCGATCCGGTGCTGCCGGAAGATCGTCTCCAGCACAGCGGCATCGGCCATCTCGCCATGGAAAAACGGGCCGAAGCACACCGCGCAGCGGTGACCGGAGCTGAGGTTGTCCAGGACCACCGGCAGATACCCCTTGGCAGCAAGATGCTTGCACATGTAGCTGCCGATGTAGCCGGCGCCGCCAACGACCAGGATTTCTTGCATCAACGATCCTCCTGCCATTTCAACCCTGCGAGACTAAAGCCATTTCCCGGTCTTGTCAATCGGGTTCGAGCCATCGCCGATGTGGATTGCGTCTCGCGCGGATTCTGCTACATTAGACGTCAATACCATCCACCATGCCCAAGGAGCGTGATGCAACCATGAGCCGATTTCTGGCGGACAACCCTTTCGTCTGGGTAACGATCATCGACCCGGGTCCCGGCGAGCAATTTCTCGGGCTCCACGACGAGGCTGAAAATGTCGATTTCATACCGGTGTTTTTGGAAAAGGACGATGCCCTGAAGTGCTACCACTTCATGGCGCGCGCTCCCGGGCACAAGTACGAAGTCCAGGCCATGCGCTACCTGGAACTGTGCCGAAGCGCCGCGGCCAATGGATTTCTGGTCTTTTTGCTCGACGGAGACGGCCGGGTGATCGAAAAGCAAGCGCCGGCGGACAAGTGATGGATCTGCCATGCAGCTGGATCTGAACCGTCCACCGCCCCGGGTCGTCCTCAACGAGGTCGGCCCGCGGGACGGCTTCCAGAATCTGCCCCAAATCCTGGACACGGGCCTCAAGCTCGAGATCATCGTCGGCCTGGCGGAAGCCGGGCTGCGCGAAATCCAGGTGACCAGCTTCGTGCACCCGGCCAAGGTGCCCCAGATGGCCGATGCCGAAGCCGTCGTCGCGGGGCTGCCCCGCTTGGAAGGCCTTTCCTACAGCGCCCTGGTGCTCAACCGGCGCGGGGTGGAGCGGGCTGCCGCGGCCGGCATCGACACGGTGGAGGTGTCCCTGTCGGTCAATGACGGCCACAGCCGGGCCAACACGGGAATGGATCGCCGCCGGGCCCTGGCCGAAGGCTGCCGAATGCTCCGGCATGCCAGGAACGCCGGCCTGAAGACCATCGCCAGCCTGCAATGCGCCTTCGGCTATCGGGCTCCGGAGGATTTCGATCCGCACCGGGTCGCCGCCGCGGCCCGTGTGCTGCTGGCCGAGGAGCCGGAGCGCTTCACCCTCTGCGACACCGCCGGCATGGCCGATCCCGGACGCATCGTCGCCGTCCTCGACGCCGTTGCCCCCCTGGCCGGCGACATTCCCCTGGCCCTGCACCTCCATGACACCCGCGGCCTCGGCCTGGTCAACCTTTTCACCGGCCTTTGCCGCGGGGTCGTGCATTTCGATACCGCCCTGGGCGGCATGGGCGGCTGTCCCTTCATCCCCGGCGCTGCCGGCAACCTGTCCACCGAGGAGGCGGTTTTTTTTCTCGACCGCCTCGGCGTGGCCACCGGCGTCGACATCGCGGCCTTGTCCCGCCTCTCGCGGCGCCTGGAATCGGTCTGCGCCGCCCGATTCAGCGGCCGCCTCCACCGTTTGACCCCGTGAGCACGGCACCGCGGATCTTGACCGGCCTTCGTTCAGCCGGTAAAGGGACCAGGTCGTTTTCTGCTTACCCGGGAGTTATGCCCGTGATTTCTCCGAAGCCAACAAAGAGCCGGGGGAGCCCTGGTCGCCCCCTTTCCATCTGCCTGCTCAGCTACCGCAGCAACCCGCACTGCGGCGGCCAGGGCGTCTACCTGAAAAACCTGAGCCGGGCCCTGGTCGACCTGGGCCACCGGGTGGAAGTCGTCTCCGGACCGCCCGACCCCCAGCTCGATCCGGACATTCCGGTACACCGGCTGCCCTGCCTCGACCTGTACGATCCGGCTGACCCGTTCCGGGTGCCGACCCTGGCCGAGCTGCGCCAGCCCCTGAACCTGGTCGAGTGGCTGGGGGTGTCGACCATGGGCTTCCCCGAGCCGTTCACCTTCGGCTGGCGCGCCTTGAATTTTCTGCAGCGTCATGGTCGGCGTTTCGACATCGTTCACGACAACCAGTCGCTCTCCTACGGCCTCTGGGCCATCAGCCGCCGCATCCCCACCGTGGCCACCATCCATCATCCCATCACGGTGGACCTGGATATCGCCCTGGCCGCGGTACGCGCCTTCTGGAAAAAACTCAAGCACCTGCGCTGGTACTCGTTCATCGGCATGCAGGCCCGGGTGGCGCGCGCCCTGCCGGCCATCATTACCGTCTCCGATTGCGCCCGGCGGGACATCTGCCGGGACTTCAAAGTGCCGGCGGAACGGTTTCGGGTGGTACCCAACGGGATCGACACCGGCTTGTTTCACCCCCTGCCCGGGGTGGCACGGGAGCCGGGCCGCCTTATCGTCACCAACAGCGCCGACACCCCTTTGAAAGGGCTGTACTACCTTCTGCAAGCCGTCCATCGCCTGGAAAACAGGCCGCTGAAACTGGTGGTGGTGGGCACTCCCAAGGAGAACGGGGGCGTGGTCAAGCTGATTCGTCGCCTCGGCATCGGCGACCGGGTGCGCTTCACCGGTCGGATCAGCAACGAAGAATTCATTCGCCAGTACGCCCGGGCCAGCCTGGCGGTGATTCCTTCCGTCTACGAGGGGTTCGGACTGCCGGCGGGAGAAGCCATGGCGTGCGGCGTGCCGGTGATCAGCACCACCGGCGGGGCCCTGCCCGAGGTGGTGGGCGATGCCGGATGGCTGGTGCCGCCCGCCGACCCGGAAGCCCTGGCCAAGGCCATCGCCACCCTTCTCGATCATCCCCAGCACGCCGCGGCATTGGGCCAGGCCGGCTTCCAGCGGGTGCAGCGGGAATTCACCTGGCACCGGGCAGCCCAGCGCACCGTGGCCGCCTACCGGGAGGTACTGGAATGATCACGGTGGATTTCGAACGACTGAAGATCGAGCCGGGCATGCGGATCCTGGACGCCGGCTGCGGCAACGGCCGGCATACGGCCGCGGCATACGGCCTGCAAAACGCCACGGCTATCGGCGTGGACCTTTGCTGCGCCGACCTGGGCGAGGCCCGGGAACGGTTGCGGTACCATCACCGTGTCGGCGCCTCGGGAGGCGGCGCCTGGGGGCTCGCCGCGGCTGACAACCGGCTCCTCCCCTTTGCCGACGCGGTTTTCGACCTGGTGATCTGCGCCGAGGTCCTGGAGCACATCCCGGCCCACACCCGGGCCGCCGCCGAACTGGCCCGTGTGCTCAAGCCGGGCGGCCAAATGGTGGTCTCCGTGCCCCGGGCTTGGCCCGAGCGCATCTGCTGGCGCCTGGCACCGGACTACAGCGCCGCCAACGGCGGACACGTGCGCATTTACCGCAAGCAGGGCCTGCTGAAGCTGTTGAAGGCCACCGGTCTTCGCTATGACGGCGCCCACTACGCCCACAGTCTCCACAGCCCCTACTGGTGGCTCAAGTGCCTGGTGGGGCCTCAGCGCACCGACTGCAAAGCCGTTCAGCTCTACCACCGGTTTCTCACCTGGGACATCATGAAAAAACCGCCCCTCACCCGTCTTCTGGATCGGCTGCTCAACCCCTTGATGGGAAAAAGCCTGGTGGTCTACCTGCACAAGCCGATGGGCTGAAGGCGCCTCAGAAATTTCCGGAGAGAAAGGCTTGTCCGGCCCTGTCCGGGGTCCGGTTTTCAGGGATGGGTCGAGGCGCCGCAGCTGGCCAGGACGGCCAGCAGGCGCCGGTGGATGTCGTCGAATCCGCCGTTGCTCATCACCAGCACCAGGTCTTGCGGGCGGCAATGGGCCGCGAGAAAGTCGATGATCGCCTCTGTGGTATCGAAATGCCGCGCCGCCAGGCCGCGGGCCTTGAGGTCGGAGACGAGCCGGCTGGAGGAGAACCGTTCGGCCTCGGGGACCTTGTCGATGGCTGAAGGGCGGCGGACCAGGACCAGGTCGGCACCGTCGAAGCTGGCGGGATAAACATCCTGGAACACGCGGCGCATGCTGGTGTTGGTGCGCGGTTCGAACACCGCGATGAGACGGCCGCCGGGAAAATGGGGTCTTACGGCGGCAATGGTTTCTCGTACCGCCGTGGGGTGGTGGGCAAAATCGTCCATCACCGTCACCCCTCCCGCGGTACCGCGAATCTCCTGGCGCCGCCGCACGCCGGCAAAGGCTTCCAGGCCCGCGGCAGCCTGCTTGGCATCCACGCCGAGGCGTTCCACTACTGCCAGGGCCGCGGCCGTGTTGGCCAGGTTGTGGGCGCCCAGCAGCGGCGACCGGAAGCGGCCCCAAAGCCGTCCCCGGCGCAGCAGGTCGAACCGGGTCCACGGCGGCGAAACCGTCACCGCCTCGATACGCCAGTCAGCAGCCGCGCTCGGGCCGTAGCGCATCACGCGGGCCGGGCTGCCGGTCACCAGTTCAGCGAGACTCTCATCCCCGTCCCAGGCCACCAGGAGGCTATCGGAAGGCATTTGACGGACAAAGCGTCGGAACGTGTCGCGCACCTGCTCGACATCGGCGAAGATGTCGGCGTGGTCGAACTCCACCCCGGTCAGGACGGCCACCTTGGGCCGGTAGTGAAAAAACTTGGCCCCCTTGTCGAAAAAGGCCGTGTCGTACTCGTCGCCCTCCAACACGATGCAATCCCCGTTTCCGCTGCGGTAGTTGCTGCCGAAATTGCGCAGGATGCCGCCGATGAGAAACGAGGGGTCGCGTCCGGCGTGGTGCAGGATCCAGGCCACAAGGCTGCTGGTGGTGGTCTTGCCGTGGGTGCCGGCCACCACCACCTGCTGCTTGCCCGCCGCGGCAAACCGATTGATCGCCTGGGGCATGGAGCAATAGGCGAGGCCCTGCCGGGCCAGGGCCGACACTTCCGGGTTGTCACGCCGCACGGCGTTGCCTACCACCACAAGATCCGGCCGGCGTTCCAGCCGGCGGCCATCGAAGCCTTCTTCCACCACGATTCCTTGCTGGCGCAAAAAATCGCTCATCGGCGGATAGACTTTTTCATCGCTGCCGGTGACCGTCATCCCGCGGTCTTTC
>DQXI01000259.1 GCA_011042305.1 Desulfobacteraceae bacterium | reverse complement strand
CGAAAGCCTGGGGATTACGCCCGAAATGCAGATCTACTCTTACCGCCTGGGGCGCGCCAAGCCGTCGCCCATGCTCTTTGAGGCCGCCTGCCGTTGCCTGGCCGCTGTCGGCCTCTCCCCCCGGCAGGCCCTCTATGTGGGAAACGACATGCTCAACGACGTCTGGGCCGCCCGGCAGGCCGGGCTGCAAACGGCGCTGTTCGCCGGCGACGCCCGCTCGCTTCGCCTCCGCAGCGATGATCCGCGCTGCCAGCGCCTCGAGCCGGACCTGGTGCTCACCCGTCTCGACCAATTGACGGCGCTCCTGTCGTCGGCGGGGCACTCGATACCGGGTTGCGGCGGAGAGGGAGACTAGGTGAAAAACGAAAGAAGGCCGGAATCGATCCGGCGTTTTTCAGCAGCGCTCATCCGCCAGTCCGGGGCCATGCCGGGAGGCGAAAGATTTCCGGCGACAATTTGACGTGGTCTCGGACGAACGGTTGCGCTATAATGCCACGGCATCATCCCGCGAAGCGTCGGCCGTCGGCCGAAACACCGAGCAGAGGGAACCGAACCATGGGCGACCATCCCGATCCCGGCGGGCATCGATTCGAGTATCAACCCGGTCTCAACCCCGAAATCGACGCCTGGCACACCGCCTTTTTCATCGAAAACCACCTGGACCCCCTCACCCATCCCCACTTGGCGGCCAGCCCCGAGCAGGTGCGCTTCATGGTGTACCCGGAAGACGGTCTGCGCTACTACCCGTGCTCGGACCGGATGTTTGCCGCCATCATGGACCGCACCCAGTCGGCGTATTTGCAGCGCTCCTACAACGCGGTGCTCCAGCGCATCCTGGCGCTCATCGACGAGCAGATCGAGGATCCAAAGGAAAAGGAGTTTCTCGAAGCGCTGATCATCACCAAGTACAAGCACGAGACCCACGACGAGATCATGATCCCCTCGCGGGTGGAAAAGCGGTTGATGAGCATCTTCATCCGCCGCACCCAGATCGAAGACCCGTTTCGCAAGGAAAAGGCGCGGCGCAACCAGCGCGCCGCCGAAGCCCTGGACCTGCCGGCCTTTCGATCGGCGCTGGATTATGTCGATCCCAAGGAGCTGGCCGGGCCGCTGGACAACCTTTCGGCCATCCGGCAGATGGCCGATGCCATCCAGTTGAGCCGCCTGCTGTGCGCCGCGACCCGCAAGGCGATCTGGCTGCCGCCCGAGGGGCCGAGCCTGCTGCCGCTGGACGCCGTGGCCCTGTGCCGACAGCCGCCCACCGGCAGCGGGGTGGAAGCCTTCTTCAACTTTGTCGGCGTGCGGCCGGATGGCACGGCGCCGCTGCCGCGGGAGCCGCGCAAGATTCTCTGGCTGATGGATGAGGCGGGGGAAGTGGTGATGGATCTGGCCGTGATCCGGCATCTGGTCGGACTGGGACACAAGGTCATCGTGGTGTTCAAGGGCGGACCGATATTTACCAAGGCGGTCTACGCCGACGCCCGGGAGGATCCGGTGTTACGCAAGGCCCTGGCCGGCGCCCTGTTCATCGAGGACGACGAGGTCAGCAAGAACGACCTGCTGCGCATGCTGCGCAGCGACTACAACATCCTCGTCATCAGTGACGGCACCAGCGAGCGGCTCAACCTCATCCTGACCTCCACCACCTTCGCCAGAGCCTTCAAGGAGGTCAACGCCGTGGTATGCCGCGGCGAAGAGCAACACCGGCGCCTGTTTGCCACACGGTTCCAGTTCACCCAGGACCTGTTCAACATCGATGCGGACGAAAACGGAAAACTGCGCATCGAATACAAGCCGCGGCATCCGGAGGTAATCAAGTTTTCCCACGCCGACCTGGAAGCCAAGGCCCAGGCGATCATCGACCGCATGGCCGAAGCCAAGCGAAACGGGATGATCGTGATGTTCTACAGCGGCATCATCGGCTCGATTCCCGGCAAGATCGACGTCGCCAGGCAGGTCATGGCCACCTTCATCGACTACCTGCGCAACCAGAGCGCCTCCACCTTTATCATCAACCCCAGCGAACACTACGAACCGGGGATGGATGCCGACGACCTCATGTACATGTGGGAGATCGTGCAGCGCAGCGGCTATATCGACATCTGGCGCTTTCAGACCAGCGAGGACATCGCCAAGGCCTTCGAACTGCTTGGCCGCCGGATTCCCCCCGAATGGGTCGGCAAGGACGCCACCTACTCCACCGGCTGCACCAAGGAGATGAAGATCGCCGAGGAGGTCCAGCGCCAGTACCCGGAGATGCAAATCATCGGGCCGCCAACGGAAAAATTCGTGCGCCGCAGTGAATACGGCATCGGGCGCATGTACGACCGGTGCCTGGTCGCGCCGGGCTGAATCGAAAGTAGAAAGATTGGAAAAAGCGCCCCCAAGGCTTGCAATGTTTTAAATTTGTTCTATAATTGAGTTGATTCGTATATTTTGATTCAAACGACAACGATGCCAGACGACCACCCAGAGCCTCCCCCTAAATCGTTCGCCGTATCGAAACGGTGTCCACCGTCCGACGACCGCCCACGAACAACCTTACAGGGTCAGCGGCTCGGCGTTGCGCCCCGGCAGTATCCTGCGCCGCCAAGACGGCCCGCATTCCCTGCGGCATTCGAATCGCCATGTTAACCCAATTGCTGCTGCTGCTTTTATTGTTGGTACTCTCAGGCTTTTTCTCTTCGGCCGAGACCGCCCTGTTTTCAATCAGCCGCACCCGGGCCCGGCACCTGGCCAAGAGCGGGCGCCGCAGCCACCTGCTGATCATGCGCCTCAAGGAGGACCCCCACCGGCTGTTGACCACCATCCTCATCGGCAACAACGTGGTCAACGTCGGTGCCTCGGCCATGGCCACGGCCCTGGCCATTGAAGCCTTCCCCGGCTACGCCATCGGCTTGGCCACCGGCGTCATGACCCTGCTGATCCTCGTCTTCGGCGAAGTAATTCCCAAGTCTCTGGCCACGCGGCACAACGTGGCCATCGCCAGTTTCGCTATCTTGCCGATCTTCTGGCTATCAATGCTGATGTGGCCGGTGATCGTCTTCCTGAATTTCATCCCCCGGCTCTCGGGCAAGGCGGAAAACCAGCCTACCGTGACCGAGGAAGAGCTGATGACCTTCGTGGAGGTGGGCGAAGAAGAGGGGCACATCCGGGAGGAAGAGCGGGAGCTGATCTCCAACATCTTTGAATTCGACGACACGGCCGCCTCCGAGATCATGACCCCGCGCGGCGACATGTTCGTGGTGGACGCCAACCGGGAGCTCGACCTGCAGGCCATTATCGAATCCGGCTTCACCCGGATTCCGGTGATCGACAGCGACATCGATCACGTCATCGGCATCCTGAACATCAAGGACCTGTTCCGCCACCACGTCACCACCGGCGGCTCGGTGGTGGTACGAGACATAATGAGCGACCCCTACTTTGTTCCCGAAAACATGAAGCTCAACATGCTGCTGCAGGAATTCCGGGAACGCAAGCAGCACATCGCCATCGTGGTGGACGAATACGGCGGAGTGTCGGGGCTCATCACCATGGAAGACGCCCTGGAAGAGTTGGTGGGCGATATTACGGATGAAACCGACAAGGAAGAGCCCCACATCGTTGCGGTCAAGCCCGGCATCTGGATGGTGCTGGGAAAGGCGGACATCGAGGAGGTCAATGACGCCATTCCCCTGGAAATCCCCGACACCCGGGACTACGACACCTTCACCGGTTACATTCTCCACCTCATCGGCCGGATGCCGGAGATCAAGGAAACCCTGGTCATCGGCGACTACGAGGTGACCGTCGAAGAGATGGAAGGCACGCGAATCAACAAGTACACGGTGCGCCACAAGCCCCAGGCGCCGCTGAACGCCGAAAAACCGGCCATCGAAACGACTTCCTAGCCGGCCTCCCCGTCACCCCTTCACCCGCTCCACGTACTGTCCGGTGCGGGTGTCGATACGAATGGTCTCTCCCTCTTCCACAAACGGCGGCACCTGGATCGTCACCCCGGTCTCCAGGGTGGCCGGCTTGCTGTCGCCGGAGGCGGTGTCCCCCTTGACCCAGGGGTCGGCCTTGACAATCTTCAGTTCCACGAAATTGGGCAGGGTGAGGCCGATGGGGCGCCGGTCGAAAAACAGCATGCTGCAGACGGTGTTTTCCTTCAAAAACCCCTTGGCGTCGCCCACCTGATCGGGGGTCAAGAACTCCTGCTCATAGGTGGACGTGTTCATGAAGCAGTAGCTCTCGCCGTCGAAATAGAGGTACTCCATGTCGAGCTCCTCCAGGTCGGCCTTGTTGAACTTCTCGCCCGAGCGGTAGGTCCGGTCGAACTGGACCCCGGTGAGCATGTTCTTGAGCTTGCACTTGTACAGGGCCTGCCCCTTGCCCGGCTTGACGAACTCGAATTGCACCACGACGTAAGGCTCGCCGTCGATTTCGATTTTCAGACCTTTGCGCAGGTCACCGCTTTCATACATGAAATGGGTTCTCCTTTAGCTTGTTGAAGATATAAAAAGCTTCGCGGGACAACGAAGGGGGTGTTTTTCCTCTTTCCGCCACCACGGCAAATCAAAAAACGGGGGCGGCTTTCAGCTGTGATTTTCAAGGTCCCGTTCGGCGCGGCGAACCGCCGCCAACAGCTGCGCCACTTTTTCAAAGTCTTTTCGGAAGCGCACCGGCCGCCCGTCGGCGTCCACCGCGTTGGTCCGGGTGCAGCTGTCAATGCCGAAGGGGCGCACGCGCCGCAGGCCCGCCTCGGCATTGCGAGGCGAGATGCCGCCGGCCAGGATCACCGGCAGTGGGCTTTGCGCCACCAGGCGCCGGGCCATGTCCCAGTCGCAGACCTGCCCCGTAATCCCGACGAAGCCGGCCACCGGTTCCTCCTCCCCGCTGCCTGTGCCATCGAGCAAGGTATCGGTGAGAAACAGGTCGCTGACCGGCGCAAAGCGTGCCGCCAGGGCCAGGGTCGGCACGCCGTCGGCCCGGCCGGGAGGCCCGATGGGGATCGAGCGCATGATCCGCACCTCGGGAAAACGCCGGCGCACTTCCCGCTGCAGGGCGATCAGCGGGCCGATGGCGGCATCGGTATCCGGATCCGGGCCCAGCGCTTCGCAGAAATGGACAATGTCCGGTTTCAGTTCGGCCAAAGCGGCCAATACCGGTTCGGGCTCGCTGAACAGCGGAATCAGGCTGCTGCGGACCCCGGCCCGGCGGGCGGCGGCGATGGTTTCGCCCACCAGCCGGTTGCTCGGGGCGTCGTGGGCCATGAGCACCGAACCGATGTGATCGACCCCCAAGGCGGCCAGGGCCTCGGCCTCGGCAGGTGTTTGGACCTCGTAGATCTGGCAGATGAAGCGCGGCACGCGGTTTTCGAAAACTCCCCGTGAAACAATCGGTTGGGCGCCAGGGGCAACGGATATCGGCCTTGACTTTTGGGGGCGTCTCTAACATATTCGATGCGTTTTCGCAAACCGTTTGCACCGATACCGACCCGAGGGAAAGCGCATGATTCTGATCATCGATTTCGGATCCCAGTTCAACCAGCTCATCGCCCGTCGGGTGCGCGAATGCCGAGTCTATTGCCAGATCGAGCCGCCGGACATCTCCATGGACAAGATCCGCGCCCTGGCCCCCGAGGGCATCATTCTCTCGGGAGGGCCGGCGAGCATCTACGCCACCGGCAGCCCCAAAGTCGATCCGGCCATATTTTCCCTGAACATCCCCGTCCTGGGCATTTGCTACGGCATGCAGTTCATGGTCCATGCCCTCGGCGGCCGGGTCGAAGCGGCCGAGAAGCGCGAATACGGACCGGCCACCCTCAGCATCGCAAGGGCCGAGGGCATCCTGGAGGGGATCCCCTCGCCCACCACCTGCTGGATGAGCCACGGGGACCGCATCACCGCCCTGCCCGAAGGTTTTGCCGCCCTGGCAACGACGGTCAACAGCCCTTACGCCGTCATCCAGGATCCAGCACGAAGATACTACGGCATGCAGTTTCATCCCGAGGTGGTCCACACGGCCAAGGGAAAAAAGATGCTGGCCAATTTTCTCTTCGCCATCTGCGGCTGCCGCCGCAGTTGGACGATGAAATCCTTCGCCCGCGACGCCGTGCGTCAGATCCGCGACCAGGTAGGCGACAAGCCGGTGATCCTCGGCCTCAGCGGGGGAGTGGACTCGGCGGTGGCCGCCCTGCTGATCCACCGGGCCGTGGGGTCGCAGTTAACGTGCATCTTCGTGGACAACGGGCTGCTGCGCCAAGAAGAGGCCAAGCAGCTTCGGAAAAAGTTCAAGCAACACTTGAAGATTAACATCCGCTCCGTCAACGCCAGCGGGCGTTTTCTCAAGGCCCTGGCCGGGGTTGCCGACCCGGAACGCAAGCGCAAGATCATCGGCCGCGTCTTCATGGAGGTCTTCGAGGCCGAGGCCAAGAAAATCGAGGGCGCCCGCTTTCTCGGCCAGGGGACCTTGTACCCGGACGTAATCGAATCCCAATCGGCCTTCGGCGGCCCATCGGCGGTGATCAAGAGCCACCACAACGTGGGCGGCCTCCCCAAGCGTATGCGCCTGCAACTCGTGGAGCCGCTCAAGTACCTCTTCAAGGACGAAGTGCGGCGCCTCGGCCTGGCCCTGGGGCTGGATGAAACCCTCGTCTGGCGCCAGCCGTTTCCCGGCCCCGGCTTAGCCATCCGGGTGATCGGACCGGTTAATCGTTCCCGGTTGGACATTCTGCGCGCCGCCGACACGGTGCTACTGGATGAGATCCGCGCCAGCGGCTACTATCGCAAGCTCTGGCAGTCGTTTGCCGTGCTGCTGCCCATCAAGAGCGTCGGCATCATGGGTGACAGCCGCACCTACGAAAATATCGTCGCCATCCGCGCCGTAACCAGCAAGGATGCCATGACCGCCGACTGGGCCCGGCTGCCCCATGGCCTGCTCGGGCGCATTTCCAGCCGGATCATCAACGAGGTACGCGGCGTCAACCGCGTGGTCTACGACATCAGCTCGAAGCCGCCCAGCACCATCGAGTGGGAATGAAAATTGAAACGGAGCGCATCTTGAAAATCCCCCCACCCACCCTGGACGGGGAAAACCCCTACCGGGACGAACTGACCCAGCTGCGCATCGATCGCCTCGGCCAGCGGCTTACGCTGCTCAGTGTCCTGCTGCCCATCGCCCTCGTGGTGATCCTGGCGCTGGGATATTTGGATCTCAAGCAGCGGGTGGCCGGCCTGCAAGACAGCGGCGCCGCCACCGTGCAAACCCTTTCCGACGATCTCATGGCGCGCTTTGCCACCCTCTCGGTGCGCGTGGCCGAACTGGAGGCCCACTTAGAAAAAACCATGGCCAATGCCGCTGCCTTACGGGCCGAGCAGGCCGACCGGGTGGCCAAATTAGAGGCACGGATCAAGGACCTGGAAGCCGAAAAAATCGGCGGCCAGCAGCTCAAGGCGGCCACCGGGGCCCTGGCCCAGCAGGTGGCTTCCCTCACCGAGCGGCTCGACGGCCAGGACGCGGCCCTGAAGACGCTCAGCGCGCGCCTGGACGAGCAGATGCAAGCGGCGGTCCAAGCGATCAATGCCGTCAAGGCAGACCTGACTCCCCTGGCGGAGACGCTGGCGCTGGTCCGCAAGGACCAGGCCGCCCTGGCGGACGAAGTGAAGCGCCTCGACGCCGCCCTTCAAACAGACCGCCAGGCGGCCCAGCAGGCCCTGGAACAACAGAAGGCGGCATCTGACCGCCAGACCCGGCAAGCGCTTCAGCCCCTGGAGGCGCGCCTGGAGGCGCTGCGCCGCAAAATCGATCAAATCCAGAACGAGGTCGCCAGCCTAAAGGTTTCCGCCGGGCCGCCCATCCCGGCGGCCCCGAGGCCTTCGTCCTCCCCGGCACCTTCGCCCACGCCCGCGAGCACGGTCCCCTCCCCTTCTCCCGCGGCGCTGCCGGGCCTCGAGCCGGGCCAAATCATCGAAAAACCGCTCGAGTAGGCCGTCATCGGCCGGCCAGCCTCGAAGCCAGGTAGCCTTCGTAGGTCGAGGCCCTGGCCACGGCCTCGTAGTCCCTGCGGATGGCCGCCGCCCGTTTTTTCCCGTGCTTGCCCCGGTTGACCGAGTCGAGCCAATTCATCGTCTCCAGGTCCAGATAGCGCCTGAGAAAGGTGAAAACCGGCTCCGAGATCTGGAAGCCGGTTTTGTGGGCAAGGAGGAAATTGCGGTAAATCATGATGTCCCGGTCGGCCACCAGCCCGCTGTTGAAGTCGATGACGCGCCGCTTGACCGCCTCGATGCTTCCTCTCTGGAAGACGCTACCGGTTTTTGCCTGGTAAACGGCCGCGTTGACTGAAAAATCGATCCCTAACAGGAAGTTTTCCAGGTCGGCGGACAGGCCGAGGCGTTCGATGACGACAAACCGCGGCAGCAGGCAAAGGTCGAAGGCGTAGCCCGAGGCCGCCGGACGCCAACGGAGACCTTGCAGGTCCGTGACTTCCAGCGCCCAGCCGGTCAAGGCGTCGGCGAGGGGAAAGTCGGCGGGCAGTCCGCCGATGAAGACGTCGATATCGCAGGTGGGCGGGGCGCTGCCGTGGATGGCGGCGATGAACAGGTTGCGGAGGGCACCGCCGGCGACGAGCACATCGGCACGCGAGGGCAGCCGCCGGGCCAGTTGTTCCAGCGGCTGCCGGATCGACGGCTGCGCGAAGAATTCGCGCACCGCGCTTACCAGGATTTTATCGCTCAGCGGTTCCATGCCCATCAGGCGCCGGTGGCGTGCCGTTTCCGGACGTTTCTCGATGATCTTCTAAAGTGACAGCTCACCGGCGCCCTCGTCGGCCACTACCGGGTTGACGATGGCGCCGATTTTCTCGATGGCGCATTCCACCACGTTGCCGGGCTGCAGCACCACTGGCGGGTCGCGGAAAATCCCCACCCCGGCGGGAGTGCCGGTGGAGATGATGTCCCCCGGGGCCAGGGTCATGTCCCGGCTGATGTCGGCGATGATGGAGGGGATATCGAAGAGCATGTCGCCGGTGTTGCCGTCTTGCATGACCACCCCGTCCACGGCGGCGGTGAGGCGCAGGTTGCCCACGTCCCCGATGGCGTCGGCGGTGAGGATGCACGGCCCCATGGGGGCGAAACCGTCGAAGGACTTGCCCCGGAACCACTGGCTGTCGGCGAACTGGGCTTCCCGGCCCGAGACGTCGTTCATCACGGTGTAACCGGCGACAAAATCCCAGGCCGCGGCGGTGCTGATGCGTTTTCCGGCCCGGCCGATGACCACGACCAGCTCCACCTCCCAGTCCACCTTGCCGCTGCTCACCGGCAGCACGATGGGATCAAAGGGGCCGTTGACCGTGTTGACCGTCTTGCAGAAGAGCAACGGCCGCGCCGGCCGCTCGAAGCCGCCCTCCCGGGCGTGCTCGGCGTAGTTCTTACCGAGGCAGATGATCTTGCCCGGCCGCGGCACCGGGGCCCCCAGGCGCTCCCGGCGCACCTCCCCGGGATCGTCCAGGGCGGCGAGCCGATCCAGCCAGCCTTCTTGGAAAAACCGTCGGCCGATGTCCGGAATCTGCGAAAAGTGCCGCCTCAGGTCGACGATGCGTCCGTCTTCGCGCATCAATCCGGGCCGCTCCTGGCCCCGCGGGCCGAATCGGATCAGTCTCATTTCAGCGCTCCTTGGGCCGCCCCTGCCGGCCGTCTTCGTGGCACTTGCGTCCGTACCAGTCGATCTGGCGGCAGATGCCGCGGATGATGGCCACGTCCCGCGCCCGCAGTTGCATGCGGGTGAAAAAATGGCGGATGCGGCTCATCCAGTACTCGGGATTCTCGTGGCTGATAAAGCTGATGCGCACCAGCACGTCGCGGAGCTGGTCGTACATGGCATCCAGCTCGAAGCGATTGGCCAGCCGCGGCGTGGTCTCGGCCGGCGCCGGCACCGCGGCCCGCCGCAGCTCGTAGCACAGGATCATTACCGCCTGGGCCAGGTTGAGGGAGGAAAAACCGGCGGTGGGAATATTGACCAGGGCGTGGCAGAGGCGGATGTCCTCGTTGGTCAACCCCCGGTCCTCCGGGCCGAAGACGACGGCGATGGTGTTGTTGGCCGAGATGGGAATCAGGGCCTCGGCCAGGGCTTCCGGCCGCCGGTAGACCCGGCGTTGGCCCCCGAGCCGGGCCGTGGTGCCCACCACGAAGGAAAAGGGGCCCAAGGCCAGGCTCAGCTCTTCGACCGTGGTCATGTGATCGACGATGTGCCGCGCGCCGTGGGTGGCCAGTTTCAGGGCTTTTTCGGCCTCGTAGCGTTCCGGCGCCACCACCACGAGCCGCTCGAGCCCCATGTTGCACATCGCCCGGGCCGCGGCCCCGATGTTCTCCGGGTAGCGCGGCCGGTGCAGCACGATGGCCACCTTGGACAGGTCGATGCGGGCGGGATCAGCCGACAAGCTCGAAGCAGTTGAAGAAGTAGCCGATTTCAAAGGCGGCGGTCTCCGGGGCATCGGAGCCATGGACCACGTTGCGTTCGATGTCGGTGGCAAAGTCGGCCCGGATGGTGCCCGGGGCAGCTTCCTTGTAGTTGGTGGCGCCCATCAGCTCCCGCCAGCGGGCAATGGCATCGTCGCCTTCGAGCACCATCACCAGGGCCGGGCCGCTGGACATGAAGGCCGTGAGGCTGCCGAAAAACGGTTTGTCGCGGTGGACGGCATAGAACCCTTCGGCCTGGGCCAGGGTCATGCGAACGAGCTTGGCGGCCACGATTTTCAGACCGCTGGCTTCCTGGCGCTTGATCACTTCGCCGATCAAAGACCGACTCACGCCGTCAGGTTTCACGATGGCCAGTGTACGCTGCATGGGGCAATCCTTTCAGGTTCTGCACCGGTTACCCGGCGTCCGGTTAAAGCCGCACAAAAAGTCGAACGTGGCATACCAGAAGCGCCACCGGCAAGTCAACCACTGCCCTGCCGCCGCCAAGGCCCGCTTCGCCGCTTGATCACAGCCGCCGGCAACGGTATAAAAAGGGTGGCTGCCCGTGCGCAGCGACACGAGCGCTCACCCCTTGGCACGGCCCGCAGGGCGCCGGCGGAAAGGAGGTTCATGCCGATCTACGAATTTTACTGTCCCCGCTGCAACACGATCTACAACTTCTTTTCGCGCAGCATCAACACCACCGCCAGGCCCCGGTGCCCCGGCTGCCGGCAGGAGCGGCTGACCCGCCAGATGTCGGCCTTCGCCGTCACCGGCCGGGCCAAGGGCAGCGAGGACGCGGACGACCTGCCCATCGATGAACACAAGATGGAGCAGGCCATGCAAAGCCTGGCGAGGGAGGCCGAGCACATCAACGAAGACGATCCGCGACAGGCAGCGGCGTTGATGCGCAAGCTCTCGCGCATGACCGGAATGGAGCTGGGGGCGGGGATGGACGAGGCCGTTCGCCGCATGGAGCGCGGCGAAGACCCCGAGGCGGTGGAAGCCGAGATGGGGGATCTGCTCGAAAGCGAGGAGCCCTTTGTCCTGCCGGCGCGCAAGCGCGGCGGAAGAAGCCGGCGGCCGCCCCCGCGGCACGACGAGACGCTCTATGAGCTTTGAAAAACGGCTATCGATTACCGGCGCTCGCCGTTTCTTGATCACCATCAACCGATAACGGATAGCCGAAAACCGCCAAAGAAGGTTGCCATGCCTTTGAACCTCCTGGACCGTGTCCGCGTTCAACAAGGCGACATTACCCGCTTGGCCGTGGATGCCATCGTCAACGCCGCCAACACCTCCCTGCTGGGCGGCGGCGGGGTTGACGGCGCCATTCACCGGGCCGCCGGCCCCGAACTGTTGGCCGAGTGCCGCACCCTGGGCGGCTGCCCCACCGGTGAAGCCCGCATCACCAGGGGGTACCGATTGCCGGCGCGCTTTGTGATCCATACCGTCGGCCCGGTGTATTCCGGCCGCCTCGAGGATGCCGTGAAGCTGGCTTCCTGCTACCGCAACAGCCTGCAACTGGCAGTGGACCACGGCCTGCGGTCCATCGCCTTTCCGGCAATCAGTTGCGGCGTCTACGGGTATCCCATTGAAGAAGCCGTGCCCATCGCCGTCGATACCACGGCCGCCTTTTTGGCCAGACACGAGCGCATCACCGAAGTGATCTTCGTGGTTTTTTCCGATGACCACCTGGCCGCCTATCAGGGGTACCTGCGGTCCCGGCAAAACGCCGTCTGAAGTTTCCGGCCCACTGGTGCGCCGGTTGTTGACAAGGCGAAAAAGACGAATTAGATTGGTTTTAAGTTTCGAGCCGATCAGGGTCCGCTCCCAGGCGGGCCGATTTTTTATTCAAGGAGGGCACCATGCTTGAAGTAACCCCCGCGGCAACGCAACAGATCAGCGAGTATTTCGCCGGTCGGCAAGTTCAGCCGATCCGGATTTTCCTCAACGAGGGCGGGTGAGGCGGCCCATCCCTGGCCATGGCTCTGGACGAGCCGCGTGACACGGATGAAACCTTCGCCGTCAACGGATTCACCTTTCTGGTGAACAAGGACTTCCTCGAAAAGGTCAAGCCCATCAAGGTCGACTTCACCGGCTACGGGTTCAAGGTGGACTGCGCCATTCAGTTCGACGCGGCCGGCGGCTGTTCCGGCTGCGGTTCTGCCGGCACCTGCCACTGAACCCATTTTCAATCACTGACACCACCGGGGGCGCTCCACACCGAGCGCCCTCTTTTTTTCTGTGCCCCCGGCAGCGGCAGATCGAAAAGGAGGCGGCCATGGCCAAGAAGATCGCTCTCTTCAGCGAGGGCAAATTCAACGACAAGGGGCTGGGAAAGCTGCTGGTCCACGATTCGCCCTACTTTCGCATCATCAATTTCAACCTCAAGGCCGGCCAGGCCATGCCGCTGCACCACCACGACGTGGACGGCCAGCTATCGGTCACCGTGCTGGAAGGCACGGGCGCCTTTCTCGGCGCCGACGGCGCCGAATTGCCGGCGGCCGCCGGCGACATCCTCGTCGCCGACATTGCCGAACCCCACGGGTTTCGCGCCGAAACCGACATGCGGGTGCTCGTCACCATCGCCCCACCGCTGTAAATCCAGGTGCCTGGGTCCTTGCTCGGCCGCGGTCAACGAATCTCCAACGGGAACCGACGTCACCGCCCACCGTCCGGTTGACGGTGCGGACGGTTCGTGCCATATTTGCTTCCCGCGTCCCCGACAAAATGTTCAGCCGGTGTTTTTCGTCGCAATCATCAACGATCCAAAGGGAAGAAAGACTCAGCAATGGCACTTATCGACTGGCAGTTGGACGGCACCGTGGCGGTGGTGACCCTCAACGACGGCGAAAACCGCTTCAACCCTGCTTTTCTCTCGGCTTTCAGCGAAGCCCTGGACCTCATCGAGACCGACACCCAGGCCAGTTCCCTGGTGGTACGATCGGCCCACGAAAAGATCTTCTGTAACGGCATCGACCTGGACTGGCTCGTGCCCCAGATCCAGCGCAACGCCCTGGACACCTGCAAGGCTTTTTTTTACCAGCTCAACGGAGTGTTCAAGCGGCTGGCCACCTACCCGCTGCCGGCCATCGCCGCCATCAACGGACACGCCTTCGCCGGCGGCGCGATCCTGGCTTGCGCCTTTGACTTTCGCTTCATGCAGACCGGCCGCGGATTTTTCTGCTTTCCCGAAGTCGACCTGGGCATTCCGTTCCTGCCGGGGATGAACGCCCTTTTGTGCAAGGCCATGCCGCGTTACATGGTCGAGACCATGCAGTACACCGGCTGCCGCCTCACCGCCGAGCAGTGCGCCGAACACCACATCATCCGGCAGGCCTGCCCGCCTGAAGTGCTCATGGCCGACGTCCTGGATTTCGCCCGTGGGCTGACCAAGAAGCGACCGGTGATGGCCGAGCTGAAAAAACGGCTCAACCATGATGTGATCCAGGCCATCGACGTTGAGGATGTCCCCTACATCGAATCGGGCCAGTTTCACATCGGATAAAGGCGCCCTCCGGCCTCTTGCCTTCGGGGCAGCAAGGGGAAAGCGGAAGGGAAACGCGCCATGAAAGTGTTTATCACCGGCATTTCAGGGTTTGTGGGGCGCCACCTCGCCGAGGCGCTGGCCGCTTCGGGCCACCGGGTGATCGGCGTGGGAGG
>DQXI01000063.1 GCA_011042305.1 Desulfobacteraceae bacterium | reverse complement strand
TACCAGGCCGGCACCCTCTCCGGCAACCCCATGGCCATGGCCGCCGGCATCGCCACCTTGACCCAGCTGCAGGCCCCGGGATTCTACGAGAAGCTGGATCGCACGGCCGAGCGCCTGGCCACGGGGTTGAAAAGCGCGGCGGAAAAGGCCGGCATCCCGGTGGCGGTGGACCGGGTCGGCTCCATGATGGGCATGTTTTTCACCGATCGGCCCGTTCACAACTTCGACGACGCCAAGCGCAGCGACCTGGAGCGTTTCACCCGTTACTACCAGGGGATGCTCGCCGAGGGGATCTACCTGGCCCCGTCCCAGTTCGAAGCGCTTTTCGTCTCGGCCGCTCACACGGAGACGGACATCGAGGCTACCGTGGCCGCCGCCGGCCGGGTGATGTCGACCCTGGCCGGCTGATCCGCCTCGCCCGACTGTTCGCCGCGGGGCCGTTGGGGACGGGATATGCCCGTCCCCGGCGGCCCCGCTTTTTTTCGCTCCCGGCAAGGTAGAGAAGCCGATTCCCCGGTCCGTACTCAGGTGCGCGGGGTCATCCTGAGGGAGAGGGCCACGAGGGTGCCGCCAAGTATCAGGGCGCCGGCCAGGGCGATGCCCAGGGAGAAACGGCCCAGGTCGCCGAAAAAGCCGATCACGGTGGGAAGCAGGCCGCCGCCGATGAGAAAAGCCACCGGGGCGGTCATGGAAACGGCTATGTTGCGGGCGGTGGCGCTGCCGATGTTGGACAGGACGGCGAAACCGGCCGGGAAAAAGCAGGCCGCCACCATGGGTTGCAGCAGCACGGCGGCCACCAGCCAGCCGCCCTTGGCCACGGAGAGGGCCAGGGTGGCGCTCCCGGTGAACAGGAACACGCCGATGATGGTCCGCTTGGCGCCGAACCGGTCGGTGACCCAGCCGCTGGCCAGGGCCATGGCCAGGGTGGAGACGCGCGACACCCCGATGAGGGTGTTGGCCCACCCCTGGTCCATGCCCCGTTCGACCACCAGGTAGAGCGGCAGCATGGTGTAGACGCCCAGGGTGCTGCCGACAGCCAGGCCGAAAAGCAGGATCATGCGCCAGTAGAGCGGTTCGGCGGCCAGGTGCCGCAAAGCGGTGAGATCCGGCTGCTGGCCGGCGAAGCGGCCGCCCCGTCCCCACCGGGCCTGGGCCAGTCCCAGGGCGGCCGTGACGGCGCCGATGACGATGAGCACCCCTCGCCAGGACGTCCAGTGCATCAGTGCTGTGGCGATCAGCGGCGCTGCCATGAACCCCGAGTTGGGCGCCAGCTCGTGGATCGCCAGCGCCTTACCCCAGTGCCGGATGTCCACCATGGCGGTGATGGTGGCGATCCCTGACGGCAGGTAGAGGCCGGCGGCCAGGCCGAGCAGCACCAGGGCCAGCCGGATCGTGACCAGGTTGCCGCTGGCGGCCAGCACCATCAGGGCCAGGCCCACGGTGAGCGCCGATGCGGTGATGGTGTGGCGGTGGGAGATCCGGGCGCTGACAAAGCCCGATCCGGCCAGGGCGACGAAATAGCCCACCGAGATGAACAGGAAAAAGGAGCCCGCCGTACCGTGGCTCAGGTGGAGGTCGAACTCGATGGCGGGCATCAGCGGGCTCAGGACGATGCGCGAGACGAAGTTGCAAAAGAAGAGCCCGGCAAAAAACAGCAGGGGACCCAGGTGGCGATGGAAGGATTCAGGCATGGGATTCAAGGGTCAACGCGCGGCGCGCCGGCATTTTGTGGGGCAGGCACCGCGGCCCGGGCGGAGGCCTCAGCGGTTGTCGAATTTGGAGATGCGATGGCGCAGGCTTCTCACCGTGATCCCCAACAGTTCCGCCGCCTTGCTCGTATTGCCGGCGGTGCATTCCAGGGCCTTGTGGATGTAGGCCTGCTCGATCTGCTCGAGAATCTGGTCCAGCTCCACCCCCTTTTTGACTTCGTCCAGGTCGAAGCGCCGCTTGCCGACCCCCTCGATCCAGCGGTTCTTGTGCACCGACAAGGCCAGGCTGTCGGGTAGAATGATGTTGGTGGTCGACAGGGCCACCGACCGCTCGATGAGGTTTTCCAGCTCGCGGACATTGCCCGGAAAGTCGTAGCGCTGGAGCAGGTCGATGGCGTAGCTGGAGATCTTGGTGATCTGCTTGTTCATCTGGCGGCTGTACTTCTCCAGGAAGTGCTGGGCCAGCAGCCGCAGGTCGCTCTTTCGCTCCCGCAGCGGCGGAACCTTGATCTCGATGACGTTGAGCCGGTAGAAGAGATCCTCGCGGAAGCGGCCGGCGATCACCTCCTCCTCCAGGTTCTTGTTGGTGGCCGAGATGATGCGCAGGTCGGCGGTTATCTCCTCGTTGGATCCCAGGGGCTTGAAGGCCCGCTCCTGGATGGCGCGCAGCAGCTTGACCTGGAGCTGGGGGCTGATCTCGCCGATCTCGTCCAGGAACAAGGTCCCCTTGTCCGCCACGGCAAACAGGCCCTTCTTGTCCTGGGTGGCCCCGGTAAAGGCTCCTTTCTTGTGGCCGAAAAGCTCGCTTTCCATCAGCGTTTCGGGGATGCCGCCGCAGTTGATCACCACGAAGGGCTTGTCGGCCCGGTCGCTTTCGGCGTGAATCGCCCGGGCGATCAACTCCTTGCCCGTGCCGCTCTCGCCGGTGATCAGGATGTTGGTGCGAGTAGGGGCCGCCTGCATGATCAGCTTGTACACGTGCATCATCTGGGGGCTGTTGCCCACGATGCAGCCGAAGTGCAAGGTTTTTTGCAGCTCGGCGTTCAGGCGCTGTTTTTCGCGCTCCAGGGTCTTCAGGTCCAGGGCCTTGCGCAGGGTTTCCCGGAGTTCATCCAGGTTGAAGGGCTTGGGCACGTAGTCGTAGGCCCCCAGGTTCATCGCCTCCACCGCCGTCTCGGTGGTGGCGTAGGCCGAAATCATGATTACCACCGTGTCCGGATTCTTTTCCTTGGCGTATTTGAGGACCTCCAGGCCGGTGAGATCGCCCAGGCGGATGTCGCACAGCAGCAGGTCGAAGCGTTGGGCGGCCAGGATCTCCAGGGCCTTGCGGCCGCAGGAGGCCACCGCGACCCGGTAGCCGAGATCCTCCATCATTATCTCCAGGATTTCGCGCATTCCCGCTTCGTCTTCAACCACCAGGATGCTTGGGCTGTCGGGATTGTCGGGGGGCGTCATGGTCAAGTCCGCAAATCGTTGAAGGCAGGTCGATAGTTTGGGGCATTATGCCCTGAAAGCCGCCGGTTTTGCAAGTCGTCCGGTCCCGCCGGCCGCGATGCCGCCAGGGCTCGTCCGGCAGGAGGCGAAAGGGCCTGGTAACCTTACGGCGACTTTCGGTCCCGCCCGGGTTTTCATACCGTGATGCGCCAGCAGCGGTGAATCGGCCGCCTCCGGCCCGCGTAGTCTTCGGGGATGGTGGCCGCGGTGATCTCCTCCACGGTGGCGACGGGCAGACCCTGCAGGCGGGGGACGAACCCCTGGTGGTTGGTGGAAAACAGGATGACGCCGCCGGGCTGCATCACGCGGATAACCGAGCGCAGCAGGCGCGGGTGGTCCTCGAGGATGTCGAAGGCCTGGTTGCGGCGGCGCGTGGTGGAATACGACGGCGGGTCCACCACGGCCAGGTCGAAGCGGCGGCCCCTGGTTTTTTCCGCCTTGAGAAAGGCGAACGCGTCCGCCTGCACCAGCCGGTGCGCATCCTCCGCTACACCGTTGAGGGCGAAGTTGTCCCGGGCCCAGTCCAGCGCGGTCTCGGATCGGTCCACCGAAACGCTGCCGGCGGCGCCGCCCCGGGCCGCATAACAGGTGAAGGTGCCCGTGTAGGCGTACAGGTTGAGAAACGCCTTGCCCGCCGCTGCTTCCCCGACCAGGCGCCGGGTTTCCCGGTGGTCGGCAAAAAGGCCGGTGTCCACGAAATCGTCCAGGTTGACGCGGAACAAAAAGTCGCGTTCACGGACCGTCCACCCGGATCCGTTTCGGCCCAATCGCCGGTAGCGCCGGCCGTCACGGGCCCCGGCAAACCGGGTTTTCAGGTGCAGCTTGTCCGGCGGTACCTGCAGCGCCTCGGCCGCGGCGGCGCCCATCAGCGGCAGCCATTGGGGCACCGATTGGCGCCTGGCGTATTCGCCCACCACGAGGTGGCCGGCATACCAGTCAACCACGGCACGAATCTCCGGGATGTCGTTGTCGTAGAGCCTGAAAACGTCGATGCGCTCTTTCGAAAAACGCCGGCGAAGGTGCCGGAATCGTTTCCGGACCCGGTTGGCGAGCATCCGGGCCTGGTTGGCGAAGCGCTCCCGGGTGGCGCTGTCCAGCGTCTGCATGGGGGACGGCGGCCCGCTGGCGGCGGTCGGTTGACCGTTTCCAGGTGCTTGAAAGAAAAATCCTGGCCGATTTTTTTTCTTTTCAGAAATAATATTGACCATTAGTTGATGATATTGTAGTTGACCAGAAACGGCGCGCCCGGCGCGCCATCCCTTCTATCACCCGAAGGTTCAGCCATGGCGCGACACGATATCGATGCCATCGACAAGGCGATGGTCGATGAGCTTTCCCGGGACGGCCGCCGACCGGTGGGCCAACTGGCCAAGGCCCTGGCGATCACGCCGCCCACGGTCCGCAGCCGCCTGAGGGCGCTGACCGCCTCGGGCCTGCTGCGCATCGCGGCCCTGCTGGATGCCGGGGTCGCCCGCGGGCTGACCGTCGCGCTGGTGGGGATCTGCCTGGACACCTACAAGCTGGATGCCAAGCTCGAAGAGGTCGCCGCCCTGGACCAGGTGCATTGGGCCGCCGTGGTGACCGGGAAATATGATATCATGGCCGAAGTGGTGTCGGCCGACGGAATGGCCGGGCTGCACCGGTTTCTGTCGCAGGAGCTATACAAAATCGGAGAGATTAAATCGAGTGAAACTTTTGTGGTGATGACCTCGCGGCGCAAGTGGCTGCTGTTGCCCCCCGGGCTGCGCCGGCGGCTGGAGGGGATCCGGCTGATGTCATCTTCCGGGGACTGAGGCGCCGCCGGGCGGCGATGAAGTTTCCGCATCGCCTTCCGCCGCTTCGTCCCGATCCATGTAAATTTTTGATCAGAGCCTGCCCCGCCGAAGGGGGAAGGTTTTCGGACAATCGACACGTAGCCAAAAGCGAGGGGGCGGTGAAGGGACCGGGCGGCCCGGTTTCGCCGCCCCAATGGGGGTACGCCATGATCGTCGGGATTTTGAAGGAAATCAAGGCGGAGGAGAACCGGGTGGCGATGACGCCGGCCGGGGTCGAGGTGATGGGCCATCATGGTCACACGGTGCTGGTGGAAACCAATGCCGGCGCCGGCAGCGGCTTCAGCGACGGGGCCTACAGCGCCGCCGGGGCCGAGATCGTGGCCACCGCCGCGGAGATCTACCAGCGCGCCGAGATGGTGATGCACGTCAAGGAGCCCCTGCCGCCGGAGTACGACCTGATCCGCGAGGGCCAGATCGTCTTTACCTACCTGCACCTGGCGGCCGCGGAAGATCTGACGCGGGTGCTCATCGAGCGGCGGTCGGTGAACATCGCCTACGAGACGATTCAAAAGGCCGACGGCAGCCTTCCCCTGCTGATGCCCATGAGCGAAGTGGCCGGGCGCATGGCGGTGCAGCAGGGGGCCAAGTACCTGGAGATGGCCCAGGGCGGTCAGGGCGTGCTGCTCGGGGGGGTGCCCGGCGTGGAACCGGGCACCGTGGTGGTGATCGGCGGCGGCGTGGTGGGCACCAACGCGGCCAAGATGGCCTGCGGCCTCGGCGCCAAGGTCTACCTGCTCGACAAGGACCTGGACCGGCTGCGCTACCTGGCCGACGTGATGCCGGCCAACTGCTTCCTGCTGGCTTCCAGCCCGGCCACCATCCGCGAGCTGGTAACGCGGGCGGACGTGGTCATCGGCGCCGTGCTCATTCCGGGGGCCAAGGCCCCGCGGCTGGTGACCCGCGACATGCTGGCCACCATGAAAAGAGGGGCCGTGATGGTGGACGTGGCCATCGACCAGGGGGGGTGCTTCGAGACATCCCGGCCCACCACCCACAACCAGCCGGTGTACACGGTGGACGGGGTGATCCACTACTGCGTGGCCAACATGCCCGGGGCGGTGGCCAAGACATCGACCATGGCGCTGACCAACGCCACCTTGCCCTACGCCGTGCAGATCGCCAACCGGGGCTGGCGGGCCGCCATGCGGGAGAACCCGGAGATCCGCCTCGGCGCCAACGTGGTGTTGGGGCAAGTGACGTACAAGGGGGTGGCTGAAGCCTTCGGCCTGCCGCTGGAATCCGTCGACGCGCTGCTTGCATCGTAAAAAACGAGCCCTTCTCGACAGGGAGCAAAAAATTGGATGCCGCACTGATCTGGGCTGAAATCGATCTGGAGGCCATTGCCGCCAACATTCGCGCGCTGAAGGCGCTCACCGCCGAGGGGACCCGGTTCATGGCCGTGGTCAAGGCCGACGCCTACGGTCACGGCGCCGTGGCCGTGGCCCGCCAGGCCCTGGCCGCGGGGGCCGACTGGCTCGCCGTGGCCAGGGTGGAAGAGGGCATCGCCCTGCGCCAGGCGGGCATCCAGGCGCCGATCCTGGTGTTCGGATACACCCCGCCGGCGTCGGCGGCTGACCTGCTGGCCCACGACCTGGCCGCCACGGTTTACGATTACGATACGGCCCAGGCCTACAGCCGGGTGGCGGTGGCCACCGACCGGAACCTGCGCCTGCACCTGAAGGTGGACACCGGCATGGGGCGGCTGGGGATGAGGCCGGAGGTGCACCATTTTTCGGCTACCGGCAAGGCCGTTTCCGGCAACCCGGTCTTCGTGGCCGACGCCATCGCCCACCTGCCCGGAATCGTCCTGGAGGGGGTTTACACCCATTTCGCCGCCGCCGACCACGCCGACCGGAGTTTTACCCTGGATCAGCTGGAAAGATTCACCGACTTTCTCGACCACCTCTACTACGCCGGGATCGAGATCCCCCTGCGCCACGCCGCCAACAGCGCCGCCACCATCGCCCTGCCCGACAGCCACCTGGACATGGTGCGCTGCGGCATCGCCATCTACGGTCTTTACCCCTCGGCGGCCGTGGGGCCCGGGCAGGTGGCCCTGACGCCGGCCATGGCCTTCAAGTGCCGTGTCGTCCAGGTCAAGGCGGTGGAGGCCGGTTTCCCCGTCAGCTACGGTATGACCCACGTCACCGAAGCGTCCACCGTCATCGCCACGGTGGCCGCCGGCTATGCCGACGGGCTGAGCCGGCGGCTGTCCAACTCGGGAGAAATGCTGGTGCGCGGCCGGCGCGTGCCCATCGTCGGCCGGGTCTGCATGGATCTGACCATGCTGGACACCGGCGCCGTGCCCGATGCCCAGGTGGGCGACGAGGTCGTGATCTTCGGCCGCCAGGGCGATGAGACGATCTGCGTGGACGACGTGGCCGCCAAGCTTGGCACCATCAACTACGAGGTGGTCACCGGCGTGGGGGCCCGGGTGCCCCGGGTTTACCGTTCCAACCCTCCCGGGACCCAAGCCTGAGCCATACCGCCTTTTTCCGGCGGTCCACGGGTGGTGCCAATGCCCCAATACTTTACCCCGGACGGCCTGTGCTACGAAGTGCATGGCCCGGATGACGCTGCGGCCGTGGTTTTTCTCAACGGCACCGGCCAGAGTACCCTTTACTGGCAGAACGCGGCCCGTCGGCTGCGGCGCCGCCACCGGGTGGTGCTCTACGATGCCCGTGGGCAGGGGCAAAGCCGGCTGAACGGCCGGCGGCTCGATCTTAAGGGGCACGTGGACGACCTGGTTCGACTGCTGGACCTGCTGCGCATCCCCCGCGCCCAACTGGTGGGCCTGAGCCACGGGGCTTACGTGGCTGCGGCCATGGCGGCCGGCCATCGCCGGCGGGTCGATGGCCTGGTGCTCTGCGGGGTCGGCGACGTTCCGGCGGCCCAGGGGCTCCAGATCCTGCAGCGATGGCGCCGCATCCTGGAGGAAGAAGGGCTGGCGGTCCTGGCGCGCCGGATGCTGGCCGACGTTTTCGGCCCGCGCTTTCTGGCCGCCAACGCCGATCTGCGCGAGGGCATGGCCCGGGCCATCGTGCGGCGCAACGATGCCGCCTCGCTGGCCGCCCACTTCGAGGCCGTGCTCGGCTATCGCCCCTTGGCCGACATCGCGATGCCCGGCCCCCCGTGCCTGGTGATCAGCGGCGGCCAGGACGCCCTGGTGCCGCCCGAGGCGGCCGCTCGCTTGGCCGATCTTTACGGCGGGCGCCACGTCTGCCTGCCGGAGGCGGGGCACAGCGTGCCGGTGGAGGCCGGCGAGGTGTTTTTGACGCTGGTGGAAGCCTTCCTGCGCCACGAGGGCGCGCCATCTCAACTGCTCCCTTGACATCTCTGCAAATCCGGTGTTAGTAGGAAAATTTTCGAAATCAATCCCCGCAGCCCTTCGGCTGCGGGGACTCCTTGCTCCGGGATGGGCCCGGGGCTTGACATCCAAAAGGAGGCATCATGCAGCGGTACGAAACCATTTTCATCATCGATCCCGACCTGGGCGAAGAAGGCCGGGCCCCGGTGGTCGAACGTCTCGTCCAGCTCATCCCCCAGCGAAACGGGGTGCTGGTGGAGGAAGACCACTGGGGGGCACGAAAACTGGCCTATCCCATTCGCAAAAAGCAGCGTGGCTACTACCTGCGCCTCGATTATTGCGGTGACGGGGCGCTGGTCGGCGAACTGGAACGCTTCTGCCGTATCGACGACCGGTTGCTCAAGTACATGACCGTCAAGCTTGCCGACGACGTGAACGTCGATGAAGTCCAGGCGGAAATGGCCGAACGGGCCGCCGCCAAGGCCGCCGCCGAGGCCGGGCCAACCGCCGAGGCCGGGCCAACCGAGGAGGCCGGGGCAACCGCGGAGGTCGGGGCAACCGCGGAGACCGAGTCAACCGCGGAGACCGAGTCAACCGCGGAGACCGAGTCAACCGAGGAGGCCGGATCAACGTCGGAGGAGGATGAGTCCGGCGCATCGGCCGGGGACAAGGACGGCGATGCGGACGAGGCATCACCCGAGGACACCGAAGACGACGTCGACGAAGACGACCAAGAAGACAAGGAGTAAGCCATGCCAGCCCCTCGCACCCGAAGCGGAAGCGCCCGTCCGCGGCGCCGCAAGAAAGTGTTTCATCGTCGCAAGGTTTGCCGTTTCTGCGCCGACAGCAGCATCGTGATCGACTACAAGGAACCCAAGACGCTGCGCCACTTCATCACCGAGCGCGGCAAGATCATCCCGCGGCGGATCTCGGGCACCTGCGCCCGCCATCAACGGACCCTGACCCAGGCGATCAAGCGCGCCCGCACCATCGCCTTGTTGCCGTTCGTCGGATCGCTGGAGTAACCTGAACGCCGCCGGAGCTCGCCGGATGGCCCGGCGGCACGGCGCTCGCGCTATGGCCAAGGATATCGCCACCGGGCTTGGGCTGACCCTGATCATCTTCCTGATCGCCGCCCAGGTGCCGATTTTCGGTTTCTTCGGTGCCGTTTTCCTGCCGTTGCCGACCCTGTTCTACCGGATCAAGGCGGGGCGCCAGACGGGCGCTGCCATCGTCGCTGCGGCCACCACCTTGTTCGTGGCCCTGGGCGGTGGCCTGTCGCCGGATGTCTTCTTTTTCATCGATCTGCTGGTGGTCGGGTTCCTGCTGGGCGAGTTGTTCCTGCAGCGCCTGTCCGTCGAGCAGACGGTGGTGGCCACGGTACTGGCGGCCCTCGGTGTCGGTATCCTGGCGCTGCTCATGGCGGCCGGCATCTCCGGACAGGGCCTGGGGGCCTTGGTGGGCGGCTACGTGGAGCAAAACCTCGAGACGACCCTGGCGCTTTACCAAGGCATGGGGATGCCCGAGGAAAACATCCGGCTGATCACCGAATCCCTCGACCGGATCCGGTACGTGCTGGTGCGGCTGCTGCCCGCCATGGCGGCCACCACGATCCTGGTGGTGACCTGGGCCAACTTGATCATGGGACGGGCGCTGCTGGTGCGCCGCGGTCTGGGCGCGCCGGACTTCGGGCCCCTGAACCGGTGGAAGGCGCCGGAAGCGCTGGTCTGGGCGGCTATCGGCGCTGCGTTGCTGCTCCTGGTGCCATCGCTGCCGCTCAAGCTGATCGGCGCCAACGGTGCCCTGGTATTGATGGTGGTCTACTTTTTTCAGGGCATCGCCATCGTCAGCCACTTTTTCCACCGCAAGGCCTTGCCTCGGCCGATGCGGATTTTTTTCTACAGCTTGATCGCCATTCAACAGATCCTGCTGCTGCTGGTGATCTTGCTGGGTTTTTTCGATCTTTGGTTCAATTTTCGGCGCCTGGAACCCGAGGTGCGCCGCTAAGAACACCGTGGAGGTGGTGTCATGAGAGTGATTTTAACCGAATCCATTGATTCCCTGGGCATGATCGGCACCGAAGTCGAGGTGGCCAAAGGCTATGCCCGCAACTACCTGCTGCCCCAGCGCAAGGCCGTGCTGGCCACGGCAAGCAACCGGGCGGTTCTTGCCCAGCAGAAGGCCAAGCTCGACCTGCAGATCGCCAAGGAAAAGGCCGTCGCCGAGGAAATGGCCCGCAAGCTGGTGGGCGTGTCGGTGACCATCCCCGCCAAGGTGAGCGACGCCGATCGCCTCTACGGATCAGTGGGGGTGCGCGAGATCGTCGATGCCTTGGCCAAAAAGGACATCAACGTGGAAAAGCGGATGGTGCTGCTTTCAGAGCCCATCAAGACGCTGGGCACCTTCGAGGTGCCGATCCGCATCTACACCGATGTGGAGCCCGTAATCACGGTTGAGGTGGTCGCCGAGTAAGCAGTGGGCGTCGCGGCGTCCGTCGTTTGGGGGGCCCCCCCGGAGCGGACGCCCGATGCCGGTTCTCGCCCCTTTCCCTTCAGCCCTCGCCGTATCGAAAACCCGGGACCGCAACGGCCATGGTCGACACCGCCTCAACAACCCGCCTTCCCGCCAGCGACGGCCGGCTGGTGCCGCCCCAGAGCATCGAGGCGGAAGCCTCGATCATCAGCGCGGTGCTCCTGGATAACAGCACTCTCAACGACGTGCTGGAAATATTGAAGCCGGGGGATTTCTACCGCACGGCCCACCAGAAGATTTTCGAGGCCATCGGCGACCTGTTCGCCCGAAGCGAGCCGGTGGACCTGGTCACCGTGAGCAACCGGCTCAAGGAGACCGGGCAGCTCGAGGCCGTCGGCGGCGCCGCCTACCTGGCACGGATCATCGACGAGGCGCCCCTGGCGGTCAACGCCCAGTACTATGCCCGCATTGTCCAGGAGAAAGCCACCCTGCGGCGGCTGATCGAGAAATCCAACGCCATCGCCCGCCGCTGTTTCGAACAGCAAGGCAAGACGGAGGAGATTCTCGACTTTGCCGAAAACGCCATCTTCGAGATCGCCGATCACAAGAGCAAGAAAAGCCTCTATCCGCTCAGCGAGCTGGTGGCCCAGAACTTCGACACCCTCGACAAGCGGGCCGCCAACAAGTCCCTGCTCACCGGCATTCCCTCCGGTTTCACCGAGCTCGACCGCAAGACCAGCGGCTTCCAGAACAGCGACCTGATCATCCTGGCGGCCCGGCCGGCCATGGGCAAAACCTCCCTGGCCCTGAACATGGCGCGCAACGCGGCGGTGGAGGAGGGCGTCCCGGTGGCCGTCTTTTCGCTGGAAATGAGCCGCGAACAGCTGTCCATGCGAATGCTCTGCGCCGAGGCGCGGGTCGATTCGTCCCGGGTGCGCAGCGGCATGTTCTACGAGGAGGACTGGCGCAAGCTTACCGATGCGGCCGGGGTGCTCTCCGAGGCGCCTATCTACATCGACGACGCGCCGGACATCTCCACCACCACCATCCGCACCAAGTCCCGCCGCCTCAAGATGGACAAGGGGCTGGGGATGATCGTGGTCGACTACCTGCAGCTGATGCGGCCCCGGGTGCCCAGCGAACGCCGCGATCTGGAAATCAGCGAAATATCCAGATCGCTCAAATCCTTGGCCAAGGAGCTGGACGTGCCGGTCATCGCCTTGAGCCAGCTCAACCGCATGCTGGAGCAGCGCTCCGACAAGCGCCCCGTGCTCTCGGACCTGCGTGAGTCCGGGGCTCTGGAGCAGGATGCCGACCTGGTGTTGTTCATCTACCGCGACGAGGTTTACAACAAGGAAGAAACCAACCCCAACCGCGGCAAGGCGGAGGTCATCCTGAGCAAGCACCGCAACGGTCCCACCGGCACCGTCTATCTCACCTTCCTCAACCAGTACACGCGTTTCGAGAACATGGCGATGGTGGAGACGGTGTAGCGCCGCCGCCATCGGAGGCGAAGATCCCCATGGGCCGGATTGCAGGCAACACCACCGGGCTGAAACCGAACCAGGTGCGGCGTATCGGGGCCCTCTACCGGCGCCGGCTGGCCCCCGGGGCCCTCTGTACCCCGGAGCTGGCCAATGAGCTGGGAAGCCTGTCCGCCGAGATCCGCCGGCAAATCGGCCTGCTGGTGGACCGGCGCGGCCGCATCGCCACGGTGATCGTCGGTGACGCCCAGCGCATCGTGATCCCGGACCTGGAGGATTTCCGCGCCGCTCCCGGCCGTCTCCGGGGGGTGCGCTGCCTCCATACCCACCTCAAGGGAGAAGCGTTGACCCGGGACGATCTCACCGACCTGGACCTGCTGCGCCTGGATCTCATGGCCGCCCTGGCGTTGAACCCGGAAGGCAAGCCCGTGACCATCCATGCGGCCCACGTGCTGCCCGGCCACCAGGCGCTGACCCATCAAATCCTGCCGCCCCTGTCGCCCCACCACCCGGACATCGATTGCCTGGACCTGGTGCGCTCGCTGGAAGCCGAACTCGGCCGCCTCAACCTGCGCCACCGGGCCGACGGCAACGGCGAGCGGGCCGTGCTGGTGAGCGTGACCACGGCGCCGCGGCGCCAGGCGGCGGCCGGCATGGACGAGTTGCGCCAGTTGGCCCATTCCTGCGGACTGACCGTGGTGAGCGAAGTGATCCAGCAACGGCGCAGGATCGACCCCAGCCTGCTGCTGGGCACCGGCAAGCTCCAGGAGCTGGCCATCGAGGCCCTGCAGCGTTCGGCCTCCCTCCTGGTGTTCGACCAGGAGCTCAACCCCAGCCAGAGCCGGGCCATCGCCGATGCCATCGAAATGAAGGTTATCGACCGCACCCAGCTGATCCTCGACATTTTCGCCCAGCGTGCCCAGTCCCGCGAAGGCAAGCTCCAGGTGGAACTGGCCCAGCTACGCTACCGTCTGCCGCGGCTGGTCGGCAAGAACCGGGCCATGAGCCGGCTGGCCGGCGGCATCGGCGGCCGGGGGCCCGGCGAAACCCAGCTCGAGATCGACCGGCGCCGGGTACGCGAACGCATCGGGCGCATCGAGGCCAGCCTGGAGCGGGTTCGCTCCCGCCGGCACCAGCAAAAGGCCCTGCGGCAGCGCAAGGCCGTTCCCGTTATTTCCCTGGTGGGCTACACCAACGCCGGCAAGTCGACGTTGCTCAACACCCTGACCCACAGCCGGGTGCCCACCGCCGACCGCCTGTTTGCCACCCTGGACCCTTCCAGCCGCCGGCTGCGGTTTCCCCGCGACCTGGAAGTGATCCTCACTGACACCGTCGGCTTCATCCGCGACCTGCCCCGGGAGCTGCGCGCCGCCTTTCGCGCCACCCTGGAGGAGCTGGAGCTGGCCGACCTGCTGCTGCACGTCATCGACGTCAGTGATCCGGCTTGCCAGGCCCGGGCTGCGGCGGTGGACGCCATCCTCGAAGACCTGGAACTCCAGGAGATCCCCCAGCTGCGGGTGCTCAACAAGCAGGACCGCCTCGACGCCGAAACCCTGGCGCGGCGCGTGCGCACCCTGGGCGGGGTGCCGGTGTGCGCCCGGGAGGCCGCCAGCCTGGCCCCATTGATCGAGCGCATGCAGGCCATTCTCGAACCCCTGGCCGCCCGCCTGGCGGCTGACCCGGCAAGCGATCCCGTCCCGCCCGATTCGCCGCAATCGCCGTAAAAGACAAGAGACGACAAGAACAAGGCCATTTTGCCGGCATCAGCCAAGCGGCTGGTGTCGTTGCAGATAGTTGAAGCAGGGCAGAATACATGCTCTAAAACTGTACCGCGCAGAATATTCAACGAAGGCCCTGCCGCCGGCGCCCCCCGGTAGTTTCAGAGGGCTGAATACGGGGCAGAATACCTTGCTCGAAGGCCCTGCCGCCGGTGTCCGCCGGGCAGTCTTGTCCGGCGGCCCGAAAAACTCGGCGCCAAGCGACCGTAAGGCCCGGACAGGTCCGCAACGTTAGCCATGCGGCACTGCCGCAATGAGAAAAATCACCTCTTGGGCGCAGGCAGCGTACTGCCCGGGCCAACGGGCGCTAAGCGCCTCAGACAGTTTCGGGCCGGCGGGCAATCCCGCCCGGCG
>DQXI01000103.1 GCA_011042305.1 Desulfobacteraceae bacterium | reverse complement strand
TGCGTCTCGATTTACATGCCCACCCATCGCGCCGGGCGCCAGGCGGAACAGGATCCCATCCGTTTCAAGAACCTGCTGAGGGAGGTGGAAAATCGTTTCCTGGCGCAGGGGCTGCGCAGCCCCGAGGCGCGCAACCGGCTCAAGGACGCCTATCAGCTGCTGCAGGACAGAGGATTCTGGAAACGCCGCAGCGACGGCCTGGCGGTCTTCGTCTCGGCCGGCGGCATCCACGCTTTCCGCCTGCCGGCGTCTTTCGAAGAAACCCTGGTGGTCTCCGACCGATGCCATGTGAAGCCCCTGCTGTCGCTGCTCACCAGCGACAGCAGGTTTTTCATCCTGGCGCTGAGCCAAAACCAGGTTCGGCTCCTCGAGGCCACCGGCCACACGGCCTTTGAGATCGAACTGGAGGGGTTGCCCTTGAGCCTGGCCGAATCGGTGACAGACACCTCCTCGGACAGGCAGCTTCAATTTCACACCGGCACGCCGCCCGGCACCGGGCAACGGGCGGCCATGTTCTTCGGCCACGACACCAGCAAGGAAAACAAGGACAAACTGCTGCGCTGGTTCCGGATGATCGATCGAAGGCTGCGCGAGGTGCTCGGCGACGCCAAGGCCCCCCTGGTCCTGGCCGGGGTCGACTCCCTGTTTTCCCTCTACCGCGAGGCCAACACCTATCCTCACCTTCTGGACGAGGGACTGGCGGGAAACCCGGAAGGCTTGAAACCCGAGGAACTCCACGCCCAGGCCCGGCCGTTGGTGGAGCCCGTCTTCAAGAAGGCACGCGAAGAAGGCGTGGCCCGCTACCGCCAACTGGCCGGCACCGGCCAGACCACCTGTGACATTAAAGAGGCTGTCGTAGCCGCCCATCATGGACGGGTGGAAACCCTGTTCGTCGCCGTCGGGGTCCAGATCTGGGGCCGCTACGACCCGCAGCGGCAGCACTGCCAGATCCACCAAGAGCCCGAGCCGGGAGACGAGGATCTTCTTGACCTGGCGGCCATCCAGAGCATGCTCAGAGGCGGTACGGTATACGCCGTGGCACCGGCGGAAGTTCCTGACCAGCAACCGGTGGCCGCCGTGTTCCGATTCTAACTACTCGAGGTGCGCTTGGCTGCGATCTGGTCCCTGAGCCAGGCCAACCAGGGATCGAAGCCCTCGCCGGTCTTGGCCGACAACTCGAAGATCGCCATGTCGGGATGCACCTGGCGGATGTTGTCGACGGCCAACTGGCGGTCGTAATCCAGGTAAGGCAGCAGGTCGATCTTGTTGAGCAGGGCGGCCTGGCACTCCCGGAACATCAACGGGTACTTGATCGGTTTCTCTTCGCCCTCGGTGGTGCTGAGGATCACCACCCGCCGGTCCTCGCCGATGTCGAACTCCGCCGGGCAGACGAGGTTGCCCACGTTTTCCACGATCAGCACGTCCAGGTCGTCCAGGGGCAGCTCGGCGGCGGCCCGCTCGATGACGTGGGCCGCCAGATGGCAGTCACCGCCGAACTCGTCGGTGTTCACCTGCACCACCGGCGCCCCGGAGGCCGACAGGCGATCGGCGTCCAGGGTGGAGCAGATGTCGCCCACGATCACCGCGCAGCGCAACTCCGGTCTCAGCGCATCCAAGGTGCGCATCAGGACGGTGGTCTTACCGGAGCCCGGCGAGCTCATCACGTTGAGCACGAAAATGCGATGGGCGGCGAAAAGGCGCCGGTTGGCCTCGGCCATGCGGTCGTTGGCGTCCAGCACCCGGCGCACCACCTTGATCTCGCGTCCGCCGCGGCTGTGGACGGCGGCATGCTCCGATTGTCCATGCTCCGGGTGGGGATGGCGATGGGGCCGCCCGTGATCGTGGTGGCGGCGGATCGGAGTGCGAAAGAGGGAAAAGGGCATCGTTGTCGTATCCTTGTTGCCTTCGATGGCGTTGCGAATCAATAAACCGGTCGAACCGACTCACAAGCGGTCAGCCGCCGTCTTTTTCTTCCAGTTCGATGGAGCGGATATCCAGCTCCCGGCCCGAGACGACCTCGATGCGGGGGCTGTCGCAGGCCGGACAGCGGAACACCGGCTCCTCGATGGTCCACCGGTGGCCGCACTCCTTGCAGAGGGCCACCACCGGCACTTCCTCGATGTTGAGCTCCGCCCCCTCCAGGGGCGTCTCCCGGCTGGCCACCTGGAAGCAGAAGCGCAGGCTCCCGGGCACCACGGCCGACAGCTTGCCCACGGTGAGGTTGACCCGCGCCACGCGCGCCCCGACCAGGTCGGCCGGGATCGAGGCGGTGGCGATGTCGATGATTTCCAGAGCCAGGCCCATTTCGTGCATGAAAAGCCTTTATGGGGAGCGTTGCGCGCCCTCTGCTCGCCGGACCCGTCCGGCAGCTCTGACCGGTCCGACGATTTTTGAGACAGCCCCGCTGTCGCGTTAACCAAACACCCGTGCGCACATCTCGCCCAGGGTGCCCAGGTCCTCGCAGACCTCGATTCCGCTCTGCCGCATGGCGGCGATCTTCCCCTCGGCCGTCCCGCTGCCGCCGCTGACGATGGCCCCGGCGTGGCCCATGCGGCGGCCCGGGGGCGCGGTGAGGCCGGCGATGAATCCCACCACCGGCTTGGTGCCGTTGGCCGCGATCCAGGCGGCGGCCTCCTCCTCGGCCGAGCCGCCGATCTCCCCCACCATTACGATCCCCCGGGTCTCCGGGTCCGCTTCAAAGGCCTCGAGGCAGTCGATGAAGTTGGTCCCGTTGACCGGGTCGCCGCCGATGCCGATGCAGGTGGTCTGGCCGATCCCCTGGCCGGTAAGCTGGTGCACCACCTCGTAAGTCAGGGTGCCGCTGCGCGAGACGACCCCGATGGGGCCGCCGGGCTTGTGGATGGCTGCCGGCATGATGCCGATCTTGCAGGCCCCCGGCGTGATGATCCCCGGGCAGTTGGGCCCGATGAGCCGTACCGGTTTGTTTTGAATGAAATTTTTCACCTTCAGCATGTCCATCACCGGAATGCCCTCGGTGATGGCCACGATGACCGACACCCCGGCCTCGGCCGCCTCCAGGATGGCGTCGGCAGCGAAGGGCGGCGGCACGAAGATCAGGCTGCAATTGGCGCCGGTGGCGGCCACGGCCTGGCGCACGGTGTCGAAGACCGGCACCTCGTCCATCTTCTGGCCGCCCTTGCCCGGCGTGACGCCGGCCACCACCCGGGTGCCGTAGGCAATGCACTGGCGGGTATGAAATTGTCCCTCGCGCCCGGTGATGCCCTGCACCAACACGCGGGTGTTTTTATCAACGAAAATGCTCATGGAAAACCCTTTCAAAGCTTAGAATGACCAAAATGGCTGAAATCACAATCCAGCGCGACAGCGCCGCCTTAATTTTGACATCTCAGTCATTCTAAATTTCGGTCATTTTACAATCGCCGCCACCTTGGCCGCTGCATCCTTCAAGTCCACCGCACTGGTCAGGTTAAGGCCCGATTCGGCCAGGATGCGCCGTCCCTCCTCCACGTTGGTGCCCTCCATGCGCACCACTACCGGCACGTTCACCCGGGTCTTTCGGGCCGCTTCCACCACCCCCTGGGCCAGCACGTCGCAGCGCAGGATGCCGCCGAAGATATTGATCAGAATGCCGCGCACGTTGGGATCCGAGAGGATGATGCGAAAGCCGTTTTCCACCATTTCGGCGCTGGCGCCGCCGCCGACGTCCAGGAAGTTGGCCGGCGAGGCCCCGGCGCGCTTGATGATGTCCATGGTCGCCATGGCCAGGCCGGCCCCGTTAACCATGTTGCCCACGTTGCCGTCGAGCTTGATGTAGTTGAGGTTGTGACGGCTGGCCTCGACCTCCAGCGGGTCCTCCTCGTCCAGGTCCCGGTAATCGAGGATGTCCTTGTGACGGTAGAGGGCATTGTCGTCGAAATTGACCTTGGCGTCCAGGGCCAGGACCCGGTCATCGGCGGTGAGCACCAGGGGGTTGATTTCCACCAGGGAGCAGTCCAGCTCGACAAAAAGCTTGAACAGGTTCGTCAGCAGCCGGGTGAACGGTTTCATGGCCGCCGGCGGCAGGTTGAGGCCGAAGCCGACCTCGCGCACGTGAAAGGGCTGGAGACCGATGAGCGGATCGATCCATACCTTGACGATTTTTTCCGGCGTTTCGGCGGCCACCGTCTCGATGTCCATGCCGCCGGCCTCGCTGGCCATGACCAGGTACTTGGCGCTGCCGCGGTCCGGCAGAAGGCTCAGGTACAGTTCCTTGGCGATGTCGAGGCCCTGCTCCACCAGCACCTTTTTCACCAGCCGGCCTTCCGGGCCGGTCTGGTGGGTCACCAAGGTCATGCCGAGGATCTCTCCGGCCACCTTCGCCACCTCCTCGCGGCTGCGGGCCAGCTTGACGCCGCCGCCCTTGCCCCGGCCGCCGGCGTGGATCTGGGCCTTGACCACCACCGGATATCCCCCGAGGTCTTCGGCCGCGGCCACGGCCTCGTCCACCGAGAAGGCGGCCCGCCCCGCGGGAATGGGAACATCGAACCGGCCGAAAAGCGCCTTGGCCTGGTATTCGTGAATTTTCATGCTGTTTTTGACTCCTTGTGAAACTTTTTGAAAAAGGCCCCAGCGGACCAAAAGTTGAATGAATTTCGAATGTTAGCCATTTACCTATCCAATTACCGCCAGGACGGCCCCCTTGGCCACGCTGGCGCCCTGGGTCACGTTGATCGCCTTGATGGTGCCGCTGGTCGGCGCCGGAAGCGCGTTTTCCATCTTCATCGCCTCCAGCACGATCACCGTGTCACCCTTTTCCACGGCATCGCCCACGTTTTTGGCCACGCTGACGATCATGCCCGGCATGGGCGCCGTCAAGGGCGTGCCGTCGGCTTCCGCCGCGGGGGCCGGCGCCGGCTTGGGCGCTTCCTCAGGCTTGGGCGCCGGGGCCGCCGGAGCCGCGGGGGCGGCCTTCGGGGCAGCCGCCGGCATGGGCGCCGAGGCCGGCATTTGCTGGATATAGTTGAGCACCGGGCTGCCGCCCACCTCGTCCACGCCGACCTCGAAGTACTCGCCGTCCACGAAGACGTTGAAGGTCCGCGCCGAATCGCTCTTTTCCGGCGCCTCCTTCTTGGGCTTTTCCACCAGCTCGCCGGCCAGGGCCTTCTTCACCAGTTCCTGGCGCTGGCGCACCTGCTCGAGGGTGACGGGGCGCACTTCCTCGGGCACCGGCTCCTTGCCGTACTTCCAGCTCAAGAAGCGCTTGCCCGTCACCGGGTAGAGCGCGTAGATGAGCAGGTCGTCGGTGTCCACCGCCAGGTCGCCGATCTCCTCCTTGGCCTTGGGCAGCTCCGGGGCCAGCACCTCGGCCGGACGGCAGGTGATGGGCTCCTCGCCCCGGGCATAACCCTTGAGGGCCTTCTTCTGCACCTCCGGATCGATGGGAATGGCCGTCTTGCCGTACAACCCGTAGCACAGGTCCTTCACCTGGGCGGTGATCATCTTGTAGCGCTCGTTCTCGTCGTCGAAGAGCACGTTGTTGACCGTCTGGATCCCCACGATCTGGCTGGTGGGCGTCACCAGGGGCACCTGCCCCAGCTCCTTGCGCACCCGGGGCAACTCCCGGTACACGTCATCAATCTTGTCCAGGGCGTCCATCTCACGGAGCTGGTTGACCAGGTTGCTCAGCATTCCGCCCGGGGTCTGGTGCAACAGCACGTTGATGTCGATAATCGACATCTTGGTATCGTCGAGCAGGTGCCGGTACTTGGGCATCACCTGCTTTTCCAGGATCCCGTTGATCCGGGCCAGCAGGCGGATGTCGAAGCCGGTGTCCCGGTTGGTGCCCAGCAGGGCCATCACCAGGGGCTCGATGGCCGGGTGGCTCGTGCGATAAGCGTACGGCGACATGCAGGTGTCCACGATGTCCACCCCGGCCTCGATGGCCTTCAGGTGGCTCATGGCGCTCATGCCCGAGGTGAAGTGGCTGTGCAGGTGCACCGGCACCGTCACCACCTCCTTGATCGCCTTGACGATGTCGTAGGCATCATAGGGGGCGATGAGGCCGGCCATGTCCTTGATGCAGACGCTGTCGGCCCCCATGGCCTGCAGCTCCTTGGCCTTGGAGACGTAGTAGTCGATATTGTACACCTCGCCGCCGAGGCGCGGCTCGGTGAGGCTGTAGCAGATGCAGCCCTGGAAATGCTTGCCGCAGCGCTTGATCACCGGCACCACCGTCTCGAAGTTGCGGTAATCGTTGAGGGCGTCGAAGGTGCGGAAGATGTCCATCCCGTTTTCCGCCGCCCGCTCGACGAAGGCCTCGGCCACGTCGTCGGCGTAGTTGCGGTAACCCACCAGGTTCTGGCCGCGCAGCAGCATGGAAAAGGGCGTCTTCTTGATGTAGCGTTTCAGGGTGCGGATCCGTTCCCAGGGATCCTCGTTCAAAAACCGGTGCATGGTGTCGAAGGTGGCGCCGCCCCAGACTTCCATGGCCCAGAAGCCCACCTGGTCCATCAGCTCGGCCACCGGGATCATGTCCTCGGTCCGCCCCCGGGTGGCAAACAGGCTCTGGTGCCCGTCGCGCAAGCTCAGGTCCTCGATCTTCACCGGGTTGTCCGCCTTGGGCCGGTCGGAGGCATAGTTCATCGCCGTCATCTTCAGCTGGTCGTGGTCGCTCATGGGATTCTCCTTATTAAAATGACTAAAATGGGGAATGACTAAAATGACTAAACCGGGGGCGGCCCCCACGGCGCTCTCTTTCCGAAAATTCTGGTCAATTTAGTCATTTTAAATTCTCAATTTTCACCTGAGCCTTGCCCCGGCAAAGGCCCGCCACTGCATCAGGTTGCGCAGTTCCATCTGCTGCTGCCGGCCGCTGAGCCCCCAGGGCCTGGCCGCCGGCGGAATCGCTGGCGCGGGGGCCCCTGCCCCCGAGGCGGCAAGGCTGGCGCACAACGCCTCCTCCTCGCTGCGGATGTACTCGAAGACCGCCGCGCCGACGGCCGCCATCTTCTTGCTGTCCATGGTTGCTCCCGTCTTTGAGATAGGGTTTCGCCCTTCAGGCTACATCGGAATGTTGCCGTGCTTCTTGGGCGGTCGCAATTCGCGCTTGCTGCACATGACCTCCAGGGCCTCGATGAGCCGCGGCCGGCTATCGCGCGGGGCGATCACGTCGTCCACGTAGCCGCGCGCCGCGGCGCAGTAGGGATTGGAGAACAGGGTCTCGTACTCGGCGATTCTTTCCTGGCGCTTGGCCGCCGGGTCTTCGGCGGTCTTGATCTCCTTGCGGTGGATGATGTTGGCCGCTCCGGCGGCCCCCATCACGGCGATCTCGGCGGTAGGCCAGGCAAAGGCCATGTCGGCGCCCAGGTCCTTGCTGCACATGGCCAGATACGAGCCGCCGTAGTCCTTGCGGGTCACCAGCAGCAGCTTGGGCACGGTGGCCTCCGAGTAGCACCAGAGCAGCTTGGCGCCGTGGCGGATGATCCCGCCCCACTCCTGCTGGCTGCCGGGCAGGTAGCCGGGCACGTCGGCGATGGTGAGCATCGGGATATTGAAGGCGTCGCAGAAGCGGATGAAGCGCGTGGCCTTGTCCGAGGCGTCGATGTCCAGGCAGCCGGCCAGCACCTTGGGCTGGTTGGCGATGATGCCGATGGTGCGCCCGTTGAGCCGGGCGAAGCAGACCACCATGTTCTGGGCAAAGTACTGGTGGGGCTCGAAGAATTCTCCGTTGTCCACGATGGAGCGGATCACGTCTTTCATGTCGTAGGACTGGTTGGGGCTGTCGGGCACGATGGCGTCCAGGGCCGGGTCGGTGCGCCGCGGGTCGTCGGTGCACGGCACCCGGGGCGGATCCTCCATGTTGTTGGCCGGCAGGTAGGAGAGCAGGCGGCGGATCTGGGCCAGGGCGTCGGCGTCCGACTCGCAGGCGAAGTGGGCCACCCCGCTCTTTTCGTTGTGGGTCATGGCGCCGCCGAGATCCTCGAAGGTGATCTCCTCGCCGGTGACCGACTTGATCACCTCGGGGCCGGTGATGAACATGTAGCTGGTGTTCTTGACCATGAAGATGAAATCGGTCATGGCCGGCGAATAGACCGCCCCGCCCGCCGTGGGGCCCATGATGGCCGAAATCTGGGGGATGGTGCCCGAGGCCAGGGAATTGCGGTAGAAGATCTGCCCGTAGCCGGACAGGGCGTCGACCCCCTCCTGGATCCTTGCGCCGCCCGAGTCGTTGAGCCCCACGAAGGGCACCCCGGCCTTGAGGGCCAGATCCATCACCTTGCAGATCTTCTTGGCGTGCATTTCACCGAGGCTGCCGGCACGACTGGTAAAGTCCTGGGCAAAGGCGAACACCGGCCGGCCGTCCACCAGCCCGTGACCGGTAACGACCCCGTCGCCGGGAATCTCCACATCCTGCATCCCGAAATTCACGCAGCGGTGGGTGACGAACATGTCGATCTCCCGGAACGTGTCCGGATCGAAGAGGGCCGCCAAGCGCTCGCGGGCCGTGAGCCGCCCCTTTTTCTTGTGCTTGGCCACCGCCGCCTCGCCGCCCATCTTGCGAATCTTGGCGACGCGCTGCGCCAAATCCTGGATTTTGTCCTGCACCACGCTCATGATCGCATCCTTTCGTTGAAACCACGGTAAAAAATGACCGCCGAGCCATTATCCCTTCTCAACCCAACCGGTATTGTCAAGGGAAAAAAGCAGGCGCTGGGCCGCCTGGGTGGCCGGGAGCCGCCCGGCGGCCACCTCGCGCATGATCCGCGGCAGTTGCCGTCCGACTTCCGGATGCCGCCGAAACCGGGTGCGCAGCCCCTCCTCGATGAGACTCCACATCCAGGCCAGGGCCTGGTCGCGGCGCTTGGCCGCCAGTTCCCGGCTGGCGGTCAGCCGTTCCCGGTGCGCGCACACCGTCTCCCAGACGGCCGCCAGACCGTCGCCGGTCTTGGCGCTGCATGTCATCACCGGCACCTGCCAGTTGGGCGAAGCCGGCATCAGCAGGTGCAGCGCATTCTCGTACTGGCGCCGGGCCACCTCGGCGGCCCGGCGGTTGTCGCCGTCGGCCTTGTTGATCACCACCGCGTCGGCCAACTCCAGCACCCCTTTCTTGATGCCCTGGAGTTCGTCGCCGGCGCCGGCGATCATCAACACGAGAAAAAAGTCGACCATGCCGGCCACGGCCGTCTCGCTCTGGCCGACGCCCACGGTTTCGACGATGATCAGGTCGAAGCCGGCCGCCTCGCATACCAGCATGGTCTCGCGGGTTTTGCGCGCCACCCCGCCCAGGGTCCCGCCGGAAGGCGAAGGGCGGATGAAGGCGTTGCGCTCGGTGGACAGCCGCTCCATGCGGGTCTTGTCGGCCAGGATGCTGCCGCCGCTGCGGCTGCTGCTCGGGTCCACGGCCAGCACCGCCAGCCGGCGGCCCTCGGCGATGCGCTGCATGCCGAAAGCCTCGATGAAGGTGCTCTTGCCCACCCCGGGCACCCCGGTGATCCCCAGGCGCACCGCCTGCCCCGTGTGGGGCATGAGGCGATCGAGGATCTCCATGGCCAGCTCCTGGTGCTCCTCGCGGGTGCTTTCCACCAGGGTGATGGTTTTGGCCAGGATGCGACGGTCACCCGCCAGGACGCCGTCGACGTAGAACTCGGGGTTTTGACTGAGCATCGATGTTACCGGTCAAATATCAAGGAAAAACAAGGGCAACAGGGCCCCAGGGGTGGAATTTCTATTTTCGAGCTTCCAGGAGGTTGAGCACCTGGTTGGCCGAGTGCACGATGCTGGTGCCCGGCCCGAAGATCGCGTGGACCCCCATCTGGTAGAGCACCTCGTAGTCGCCCGGCGGGATCACGCCGCCGACGATAACGATGATGTCCCCGCCGCCCTCCTTTTTTAAGGCGTCGACCAGCTGGGGCACCAGCGCCTTGTGAGCCGCCGCCAGGCTGGACCAGCCGATGGCGTGCACATCGTTTTCCACCGCCATGCGGGCCGCTTCCTCCGGGGTCTGGAACATGGGGCTCAGGTCCACGTCGAAGCCGATGTCGGCGTAGGCGCTGGCCACCACCTTGACGCCCCGGTCGTGGCCGTCCTGGCCCATCTTGGTGAGCAGGATCCGCGGCCGCCGGCCTTCCTTTTCCAGAAACTGCTCGCAGCGCTTGCGCAGGGAGGCGAAGATCTCGCTGTCGCCGTACTCGGCGGCATAGACCCCGGAAATGCACTGGGTGGTGGCCACGTAGCGGCCGAAGACCTTCTCCATGGCGTCGGAGATCTCGCCCACGGTGGCCCGGGCCCGCACCGCCGGCAGGGCTGCTTCCAGCAGGTTGCCGCCGGTTTCCGCCGCCTTGGTCAGGGCTTCGAGGGCCCGGCTCACCTCGGCCTCGTCCCGCCTGGCGCGCAGCTCCTTGAGCCGGGCGACCTGTTCATCGCGCACCGTTTCCGAGACCTCCCGCGCCTCGATGCGGTCTTCCTTCTCCGGGCGGTACTTGTTGACGCCCACGATGGTGTCCAGGCCCTGGTCGATGCGGGCCTGGCGCCGGGCCGCGGCCTCCTCGATGCGCATCTTGGGCATGCCGGTCTCAATGGCCTTGGCCATGCCGCCGAGCTGCTCCACCTCCTCGATGACCTTCATCGCTTCGCTGGCGATGGCGTCGGTGAGCCACTCGACGTAGTAGCTGCCGGCCAGCGGGTCCACCACGTGGCAAACCTGGGACTCCTCCTGGACGATGAGCTGGGTGTTGCGGGCGATGCGGGCCGAAAAATCCGTGGGCAGGGCCACGGCCTCGTCGAAGGAGTTGGTGTGCAGCGACTGGGTGCCGCCGAGCACCGCGGAGAGGCATTCGAGGGTAGTGCGGATGATGTTGTTGTAGGGATCCTGCTCGGTAAGGCTCCAGCCGGAGGTCTGCACATGGGTGCGCAGCATGCTCGAGCGGGGATTCTTGGGGGAAAACTGCTTCATCAACCGGTGCCACAGAAGCCGGGCGGCGCGCAGCATGGCGATTTCCATGAAAAAATTCATTCCCACGCCAAAGAAAAAGGACAGCCGCGGGGCGAAGGTGTCGATGTCCAGGCCGGCCTTGAGGGCCGCGCGCACGTACTCGACCCCGTCGGCCAGGGTGAAGGCGGTCTGCAGCACGCTGTCGGCGCCGGCCTCCATCATGTGGTAGCCGCTGATGCTCACCGTGTTGAATTTGGGCATCTCCTTCGAGCAAAAGGCGATAATGTCCGAGACGATGCGCATCGAGGGCGCCGGCGGATAGATGTAGGTGTTGCGGGTGAGGTACTCCTTTAGAATGTCGTTCTGGATGGTGCCGGTGAGCTGCTCGTGGGCGACTCCCTGCTCCTCGGCGGCCACGATGTACATGGCCATGATGGGAATCACCGCCCCGTTCATGGTCATGGATACCGACATCTGGTCCAGGGGAATCTGGTCGAAGAGCACCTTGGTGTCCTCGACGCTATCGATGGCCACGCCGGCCTTGCCCACGTCGCCGGCCACCCGGGGGTGATCGGAATCGTAGCCCCGGTGGGTGGCCAGGTCGAAGGCCACCGACAACCCCTTTTGGCCGGCGGCCAGGTTGCGACGGTAGAAGGCGTTGGATTCCTTGGCGGTGGAAAAGCCCGCGTACTGGCGGATGGTCCAGGGCCTTCCGGCGTACATGGTGGCCATGGGGCCGCGCACATAGGGCGCAAAACCGGGAAGCGTGTTGACATGCGACAGGCCCTGGATGTCTTCCGCCGTGTAGAGCGGCTTGACGAGAATCCCTTCGGGCGTCTTCCAGTTGAGGCTGTCGGGGGACTTGCCCTTGAGCTGCTTGGTGGCCAGGGCCACCCATTTTTCCAGGTCGGGATGTTGTGCTGCCATCGTCGTCTCCTTTGACTGCCTGTTGCCGGTGTTTTTTCCCGGCACCCGGTACCGGTCCGGGCGCCATTCATCGATATCGAGCCAACCGTTGCATCTGTTCCCGATCAAAAACGGTGATGCCCGGAGGCCATCAGCCGCCCTCCGCCTGCCGTGGATTGGCGATGGCGCGCCAGATCAGCTCGAAAAACACGTTGGCCTGCGCCGCCAGCCCCTCCTGCTGGCCCCGGGAGATCCACATGAAAAAGGTCCGCTGCACGAAGCCGAGCATGAAATCGAGCAAGACCCCGGCGCGCACCGTATCCACCAGCACCCCCTCCTGCTGGCCCCGGCGCAGCACGTCCAGGTAGAGATTGACCATCTTTTTTTGCTGGAAGCTCTCGTCGGCCATCCAGGTCTGCATGGGCAGGGTCATGAACAGAATCCGCCCCAGCCCCGGGTTGCGCTCGTAATAGTCGAGCTGCAGCCACAGCACCTTGCGCAGCTTTTCCTTCAGGTCCTCGATGCCCTGGAGGTGATCGATGATCCGTTCGGTGAGCTTTCCGAGCCAGATGTCCACGAAAGCGAAGACGAGCCGCTCCTTGCTGCCGAAATGCGAATAGATGGTGGAAAAGCTGACGCCGGCCCGGCGGGCCACGTCGCGCATGTTGGCCTTGTGGAAGTCGGAGCTGGAGAAAATCTCCATCACCGCCGTTTCCAAACGGCGCTGGATCTCGGGCCTAAGGGTACCGAACTTTGTTATCGGCTCAGTGAGTTGGGCCTTTGCGGCCTCGTTGGTTCGATGGAGGCTCAATAGCTTTTATCGATCTGAATTAATTTAAAATATTAGTTTTTTAGGACTTTCCCGAAGAATGATTGCACAAAAACATGTTTCGCCCCTAAAATTACCTAATATAATAGAATTATTAATATTTTAAGGCAACGCCGCCTGCCCGGAAGGCCGTCGCGAAACATTGTTACATTTTTAAACCAACCGTTTGGGACTGTCAACCTCTAATCAGTGCTGATGCCGGCCGATGTCGTGACTGGCTTAATCGAATTTGGAGGCAACGGTTTTCGGAACCATTGAAAATTTTGGCATTGACAAGTTCTCGGCAAACCTCTATATTCCAACCCATCGATACACTAAGGAGGCGCCATGCGGGATTTCATCAAAGTCACCAAGGCCCTGTCCGACCCCAACCGGGTCAAGATAATCAAGCTGCTCCAGCGGCGGGTGCTGTGCGTCTGCGAAATCCAGGAGGCGTTGGGCCTGGCCCAGTCGACTGCCAGCAAACACTTGAAAGTTTTGGAAGAAGCCGGGCTGATCACCTATACCAAGGAAGGCTTGTGGGTCAATTACCGCCTGGCCGACGGCGCCAGAAACCCCTACGCGGCCAGCCTGCTGGGCAACCTGCGCCACTGGCTGGAGGACGACCCGGAAGTAGCGGCCATGGTCGGCAGATTACCGCAGATCCGCCGCGAAGCGATCTGCCGCAGCTGACGGAATAATTTTTTTAACCCTTAAATATCGTTATATGTCGATATTAAAACGGCAACGAGCCATTTGGAGCGCCAAGCGATGAAAGAACGTACCAAGCTGTTTTGGATCGTGGGCATTTTCGCCGCCGCTTACTACGTGCCCTGGAGCCACCCCACCATCCGCCAGTCGGGCCTGGAAGCCTTTCTCATGCTCCAGGAATACGCCCGCGAGCACGTGCTCACCTGCCTGATTCCGGCCTTCTTCATCGCCGGGGCCATCGCCGTGTTCGTCTCCCAGGCCTCGGTGTTAAAATACTTCGGCGCCCAGGCGAGCAAGATTCTCTCCTACTCGGTGGCCTCGGTTTCGGGCACCATCCTGGCGGTCTGCTCGTGCACGGTGCTGCCGCTGTTTGCCGGCATTTACACCCGCGGCGCCGGCATCGGCCCGGCCACCGCCTTTCTTTATTCGGGGCCGGCCATCAACGTGCTGGCCATCTCGCTGACGGCCAAGATTCTCGGCTGGCAGCTCGGCCTGGCCCGGGCCGTGGGCGCCATCGTCTTTGCCGTGGTGACCGGCCTGCTCATGGCCCTGATCTTCAGAAAGGACGACGCCGCCCGCACAACCGGCCAGATCTACGTGCCCGAGACAGACGGCAAGCAGCGCACCCTGCTCCAGGACAGCCTGTACATCTTCACCATGGTGCTGATCCTGGTCTTTGCCGCCTTCGCCCGCCCGGCAGAGGGGGCCACCGGCCTCTGGCCGGTGATTTTCGCCGCCAAGTGGTACATTACCGTCGCCCTGCTGATCATCCTCGGATGGATGCTCAAGGCCTGGTTCACCCGCGACGAGTGCAAGAGCTGGGTGGACTCCACCTGGGGCTTTATGAAGCAGATCTTCCCCCTGCTGGGCGGCGGGGTCCTGGTGGCCGGCTTCATGCTGGGCCGCCCGGGGCATCCGGCCCTGATTCCCGAGCAGTGGATCTCCGCGCTGCTGGGGGGCAACTCCATCTGGGCCAACCTCATCGCCTCGCTGGCCGGCGCCTTGATGTATTTCGCCACCCTGACCGAGGTGCCGATTCTCCAGGGCCTGCTCGGCTCGGGCATGGGCCAGGGGCCGGCCCTGGCCCTGCTGCTGGCCGGTCCGGCGCTTTCGTTGCCCAACATGCTGGTGATCGGCTCGGTGATGGGGGTCAAGAAGACCGCCACCTTCTGCGGCATCATCGTGGTTTTGTCCACCATCGCCGGGATGATCTACGGTGCGTGGGTCGCCTGATGCCCGCAACAGAGTCCTACGGCGGAAGGCTTCCGGAAATTTTTCAAACGTCGTCCCAATAAACTTGTTAAAGGAGAAAACCGATGGAAATCAAAGTTTTGGGCCCTGGCTGCCCCAAATGCCAGCAGACGGAAAAAATCGTCAAAGAAGCGGTGGCCGAAGCCGGGCTGACGGCCAATGTGGAAAAAGTCACCGACCTGATGCAGATCGCCGGCTACGGGGTCTTCGGTACCCCGGCGGTGGTGGTGGACGGCGAGGTCAAGTCGGTGGGCAAGATCCCCAAGAAAGA
>DQXI01000067.1 GCA_011042305.1 Desulfobacteraceae bacterium | reverse complement strand
TTGGCCAGATCCAGGGCCGACTGCATCCCGGCGATGCCGCCGCCGACGACGAGAACCGAACCGATGACGTCCTTGGACATGGGGGCACTCCTTGGCAATGAAATGCACGTTGCAGTATGATTTGGAAAACCGTCGCCCGGCTGCGGGCCGGGGACGCGAGAATGAAAGATTCTACCTAACGGTTGATGAAAAACTTGTCAATGAAATTCAGCGCTTCGAAAATCACCTTGTAGGCGGGGCGCGAGGATAGTCGAAAAATGTTTAAAATTAACAACAAGGCGAAAGTCACATCCAGAAGAGCATACGGTTATCGCAGCTTTGATGTCATGAAAATCGCCTTATATTATACACTTGGTGATCTTCCAGAACCGGAGTTCACCCACAGATTTTGCTGACGAACCAAAATTATATTAAAAACAGAGTGTTGAAGTAATATCCGGGCGCCCGTCGCGCCCTCCTTGCCACCAGGGTCGGAAAGCCGTTAGGATGGCCGGGAACTGAACCTTTACTGGTGCGGCCGGCAGTTTGATTCACCGGTTGCGAGACGGAGAGACGTTGACCGAACCGACGCGCCTGATCGTGATTTGCGGTCCCACCGCCACCGGCAAGACTGCGGCGGCCATCGAGTTGGCCGAGCGGCTGGACGGGGAGATCGTCAACGCCGATTCGGTGCAGGTCTACCGGTTCATGGATATCGGGACGGCCAAGCCCACGGCGGCCGAGCAGGCTCGGGTGCGCCATCACCTTGTCGACGTCGTCGATCCGGACGAAGCCTTCGATGCCGCCGCCTTTGCCCGCCTGGGCCGTGCGGCCGTGGCCGACATTGCCGGCCGGGGGCGGTTGCCCATCGTGGCCGGTGGCACCGGCTTGTACATCAAGGCCCTGCTGGGCGGGCTGGCGCGCCGGGCCGTCTCGGACCCGGCGGTCAGGCAGCGGCTGCAGCGCGACTTGGCAGAGCATGGGCCGGCGGTCTTGCACGCCCGGTTGGCGCAGATTGATCCTGCCACTGCGGATCGCGTCCATCCCAACGACGCCGTGCGCATCGTGCGCGCCCTGGAGGTCTTCGAGGCCACCGGGCAGCCCCTCAGCGCCCACCACCGGGGGCATCGCTTCGGCGACGCGCCTTTCGAGGCCCTTACCATCGGTCTGGACATGCCCCGGGAAACGCTCTATGCCCGCATCGAGCACCGGGTGGAGGCCATGGTGGCCCAGGGACTCGAGGCGGAGGTGCGGCGGCTGCTGGCCCGCGGCTACGGGGAAGAGCTCAAGCCGATGCAGTCACTGGGCTACCGGCACATGGCGGCCCTGATCGCCGGCCGCATCGACCGCGAGGAAGCGGTGCGCACCCTCAAGCGCGACACGCGCCGTTTCGCCAAGCGCCAGCTCACCTGGTTTCGCGCCGATCCACAGATTCGTTGGGTCTCGCCGGGGGACATCGCGTCCCTGCTGCCGGAAATCAGGGCGTTTTTAATAGGTGGCGGTGGGTAGGCCCGGATTGCCGGGCTTTGGCATGAATCATTTGTCGAACCAGTCCGACCCCGTCAGACCCGCCGGACCGTTCCGACCGCTTCCCCGCAATTGGCCATCCCTTCATTCGAACAGCATCACCGCCCGCGATGCCTTCCCGTCGATCTTGATGGTCATCGGCCGCTCCAATCGCAGATGGCGCAGAAACCGGGTTTCGGTCGAGGCCGGCATCCGTTCCAGCCGGCCCCAGTCGATGAAGCCCCGGTCGCCGTCGGCCACGGTGACGTAGCCGATGCCCAGGGAGGTGATGTTGTGAAAGAAGTGCGAGCCCTGGGACGGATCGGCTTTCAAGGTTTCGAGGCTGGTTTCCACGATGGCGGCCACCCCGGAGATCTGGCGCCAGTCCACCGGGATGCCCAGCCACCGGTCGGCCGTGCCCCAACGACCGGGTCCGATGAGCAGGTAGGGACGGTTCTCGGCGGTGAGCTGGCGGTTGATCCGGCCCACTTCGGCGGCGATTTCCACCGTGCGGGCGGCATCGAAGGTGTCCGGACGCACGTAGACGATGTCGGCGACATCCCGGCGCACACCGTTGCCCAGGGCCTGCTCCGAGCGGCAGAAGGCGCGGCGCAGGTCCTCGGCGCTGATGAGCACGTCCTGGAGCAGGGGGCCGACGGCGCCCATGGGGCGAATCTGCAGCAGCCAGAATTCGGCCTTGGGATGATCCGGGTCGGGCAGGTTGACGGCGAACTCGATTTCCACCGGGCCCCCCATGCCCTGGCGCCCGATTTCGAGGATATCGCCGATGAGTGCCGGCAGCGGAAAGGCGTCGTACTTTAGAATCCGGGCGAAGGTGAGCACCGGGTGACCGTCGGGACAGGGCCAGGTGTCGCGGATGCGGTGGTCGGCCGGCAGGTAGCAGCTCGACAGGTAGGCCACCGCCGGGTGGTCCATGGCCGCCTCCACCTCCAGGTGCACAAGGGTCGCTTCGTCGCTGAACAGTCCATCGGGGCAGGCGTCCAGGCGGAGGGCGAAAAATTCCCGCTGCGAGTGGCGCAGCATGTCGTCGACGGTGGAAAACTGGGGCAGATGGCGGGGGTGGGGTGGGGCGAAGCGCAGCGCCTTGCCCCCTTCCACCACGGTCTTTCCCAGGCCCAGGGCCATGGCCACGATCCCCTCCTCGGCGCTCATGGGGCCCACCGGGTAGTGGTTGACCGATCGGGCCACCCCGGCCACGGCGGGATAGAAGACGTCGCCGTGGCGCCGCCCCACCAGCGGCTGGAGGATCACGGCCATCTTTTCGTCCTCGATGCGGTGCATCGTTCCCCGGGCGTAAGCCCGCGGCAGGCTCGTGAACGTCGAGGCGTAGACCTGGCGCACCGCCTGGGCCAGCCGGTGTCGGCGCACGTCGCCGTCGGCCTCGGTGTTGGGCAGCATGAGGGTGCGATAGATGCCGGCATAGGGCTGGAAGCGGGCATCTTCCAGCAGGCTCGACGAGCGCACCGCCAGCGGTCCGCGGACATGCCGCAGGAAGGCATCCAGGGCCTGGTCAACCTCCTGCGGCAGCCTGGCCTGGTCGAAGCTCTCGGCAATCTGCCCGTCGGTGAGGCAGCCTTCGACGGCGTCCTTGAGATCGTTTCGGGCCATGAAGGCGTCGAAACCGTCGGTGGCGATGACCATGGCCGGCGGCACACCGACGGTCATCTGCGGGTAACGCTCCTGGAGCTCCGGCAAAAAGCGTCTCAGTTGAGAGAAGATGAACGCCAGGCCACGGGCCTTGCCGCCCAGCGATCCCTTGCCCACCTTGACCAGGTCGGCGTCCGGGTCGTAGCCCGATGGGCCCGGTTCGCTGATCACGCCCCGCCGCTGTCCCCGGCGCCGCTGGCGGATACAGTCCACCAGGTAGCGCTTCAGTTCGGCGATGTTGGCGAAATCTTCCACCAGCACCGGCTTGAGCCGGGTGGCGAGCTGGATCTCGCTGCGGGCCATCAGCCAACTGGAAAAATCGTTGCGCAGGGCGTGGGCGCGCACCACCTCGTCGGGAATCGAGGGCAGCAGGCGTTCCATCTGCTGCAAATTTTCCACCCGCCCGATTTCCGTCCCCTCGGCGTTGCGGAAGACGAAGGGGCCGAACCCGCAGTAGCGCTCGAAGAAATCACGGATTTCAGCGAGCAGGTTCGGTGAGTTCTTGCTGACGAACACCGCGCCGAGGGCCTCGGCGGCGGCCCGGTGCCGGGCCTCGCTGCTGAAGTTGAGCAGGGGCAGGCTCGGGTGCTCGGCGTGGATCCGGCGCAGCAGCTCGATGCCCGCCCGGGGATCGTCACGGCCCCGGCGTGAAAAGCGCACGTCGCAGAGGATGCACAGCAGGTAGGGCTTGAAGCGCTGCCAGAGCGCTTCGGCATCTTCGTAGGTGCCGGCGGTGACGATCTTGGGCCGGGCGCGCATGCGAAAGAGGCGGTGCTCGTCGTTGAAGGATTCCTCCATCACCCGCTGGGTCTGCATCACGATCTCCTTGTAGAGCATCGGCAGCAGGCTGGAAAGGTACAGGGGGGAGTCTTCTACCAGGATGATCACCCGCACCAAGGCCCGGCGGGTGTCGAAGTCTATGTTCCAGCGGTCCTCGACGCTTTTGACCAGGGCCAGCAGCAGGTCGGAATTGCCCAGCCACACGAAATGCCGATCAATGCCCGAAGTGTCGACGTCGACCTGCTGGCCGTGGAGCTGGGCGGCGCTGTGGGTGAGCATGAACACCGGCAGGTCCGGTTGCCGGGCCTTGGCGGCGCGGCCAAGAGCGTAGGCGTCCATGTCGTTGAGCCGCGGCATGGTGATGACCAGGTCGAATCTTTTTTCGGCCAGGGCCTTGAGGGCCTCGCCGGCGGTGGCCACCCAGGTGAGCCGCGGCGGCCGGGAGAGGTTGAGACCGCGGTATTCGAGGATGATGCGCTCGGCCAGGCGGCCTTCCTCCTCCATGATGAACGCGTCGTAGGGGGAGGAGACGAGCAGGATGTCGGCCACCTTGCGGGCCATCAGCTCGTGAAAGACCTTGAACGAAAGGTCGGTGTCGGCGGCGGTTTCCACCGGGGGCGGTTCGGCCATGATGCTTCCTTTCGGTTGGCGCCCTGGTTTTGCATGTTACTATAGACCGTCAGCGGCCAGGACTTCAAGCAGGCGGTTCGGGCAGCGAATATGGCATCCCATGAGGGGGGCGATTCGATGGCGCCCTTGTCTTCGTCTGGCGGTGTTTCTGTTTGCTCACTCGGATTTAACTTGAATAAAATGTTTGACTCGGGCTTGATCATATTTGGAAATAATTGTAATTTAAAAATTATGAATTTCATTTTAGTGTAGAAGACGGCGTTCTTTCACCAGCCTGCCTCGATATGTGGGAGAGCCTCGCCGGGACACCACAACTCGTGGTGGGCGCTTGGCTTCCGGATCACAACAGTTGCCAACTCCTCGTTTGGCAACACTTTTCCCGATCACCCTTTAACCTTCACCACACCGACGGGATTTGCCCGTCCGCTGACAGCTCAATCAGGTGGTTGTTTCTGGCTGTAAAGAGTTTTTTGAATCGGCTGGAAGAAAAAATAGCAATCGCCAGGAAGTTTAAGATAGTCTGAAACCTGATGCTTTTATTCTCACTGGTGGCTGCCGCGGTGCCGGGAAGGCATTGAGCCGGTCGTCTTATTTCGGCGAAACAGGGAAAGCAACACTGACAGACAAAGGAGGCATGATGAAATCCGTGCATAAATTTTTCGGACTGGTGTTGATTGCTGTTTTCGTTGCGGGTGTCGGCGGGGTGTCAGCCGAAACCCTGCAGGACGCCGTGGCCCATGTTCTCAAGACCAATCCCGAAATCAGGGCCAGCACCTTCAACCGGCTGGCGCGGGACCAGGAGATCCAGAAGGCCAGGGCCGGCTTCTATCCGACCCTGGATCTCACCAGCGGTTTCGGGGTCACCGAGGAACGCAGCCCTTTTAAGGAGACATTCTACCCGCGATCCTCTGTTCTGGGGCTGCGGCAGAACGTCTTCAGCTTCGGTGTGACGACCAACGAAGTGCTGCGGCAAAAGGCCCGGGTTAAATCCCAGGCCTACCTGATTCAGGCCCAGTCGGAGCAGGTTTCCCTGCAGACGGTCAGGGCCTATCTCAACGTGCTGCGGGCGGAGGAACTCCATGAGTTGGCCAAGGAGAACCTCGTCAACCACCAGCGCATCTATGACCAGATGAAGCTGCGCAGCGAATCGGGGGTCGAGCGCAAGGCCGATCTTGACCAGGTGATGGGGCGCCTGGCCCTGGCGCAGTCCAATATCGTGGTCACCCTGGCCAACCTGGAGGATGCCCGCACCGACTACCAGGCGATCGTCGGCATGGCCCCCGGACCCTTGACCCGGCCGGACCCGCTGGATGCCGGCTTTCCCGAGGACATGGACGACGCCGTGGTCTTCGCGCTGGACAACTACCCGCTGATCAAGTCCGCCCGGGCGGATCTGGAGGCCAGGGAGTTCCAGTATCAGACCGCCAAGAGCGACGCCTACCCCAAATTGGACCTGACGGCAGATTACCGGTGGGAAAATGACGTCGACCAGGAAGGTTACGCCGAGGAGTTTACCGCGGCGGCCATCGTGCGCCTCAATATTTTCAGGGGCGGCTACGACCGGGCCCGCATCGCGGAAACGCTCCACCAGGTTCGGGAGGCCCGTGAGATTTACAGCAGCACCCAGCGGCAGACCGAACAGGCCATCCGTCTTTCCTGGGAAGCCTACCGGGCGGCCATCGACAAGACCGCTTACCTCCAGAATTACGTGCGGGCGGCAGCGCTTACCATGGATGCGTTTGCCAAGCAGTGGATGGTGGGCCGAAGGACCATGTTCGACGTTCTCGACACCCAGGCTGAATACATCAACGCCAAGGCGGACCTGGTCAATGCCCAGTACGACAAGACCTATTCCGAGTACCGGGTGCTCAGCGCCATGGGCAACCTGGTCCATGCCCTCGGCCTGCAATGGCCCGAGGAGAGCAAGGTGGAAATCACCGGCGAAAGGGGACTGGATGTCACGGTTCCCCGGGATCTGACTTACCACATGGCCGAATGATCCTTTGTCCGCGCAGCGTTGTCCAAACCTCGAGGTTCGGCCGGAGACGGACCCCGCCGAAATAAGCGGCGTTCGAACCATCGAAATCCTCGCCCGTCAAAGGGGGGCCGGGTGCCTGTCCCAGCGGTGTCCGGCTCCCCTTCTGCTCGTCCTGCTGGCCTGCCTTGCGGTTGCAGGACAGGTCTGCACCAAGGAAGATTTCCACCTCGGGAGGGACGTTCTCCGTAAGGCAGAGGACAGGTACGGCGCGGAGGCGGTGGATCGCCTGGTGCGCTGGGAGGCGCTCCTCCGGGGTGACGACAGCACCAGCGACTACGAAAAACTCCAGAAGGTCAATGCCTTTTTCAACGAGACGGTGAGGTTTGTCGATGACATCGAGCTCTACGGCGTGAAGGATTACTGGGCCACCCCCGTGGAGCTGCTGGCCAGGCAAGCCGGGGACTGCGAGGACTTTGCCATCGCCAAGTTTTTTTCCTTAAAGGCGCTAGGAGTGGCCGAGGAGAAGTTGAACATCACCTATGTGAAGGCCTTGCAATACAACATGATGCACATGGTGCTGACCTACTACAGCCATCCGGGCGCCGAACCGCTGGTGCTCGACAACCTCGTCGACGAAATTTATCCCGCCAGCCGGCGGCCCGACCTGATGCCGATTTTCAGCTTCAACGGCACCGGGTTGTGGCTGGCCAAGGAGCGGGGCAAGGGAAAATACGCCGGCAGCAGCAGCCGCCTGAAGGCCTGGGGGGATCTGTTGCAGCGGATGGCGGACAACGCCTTGTAGGGGAGGAGAGTTGATGACACTTTACCGCCAGCTCGTCGCTTTCACCCTTGTCCTCTTTCTGCTGCTTTTTGCCGGCACGTGGATTGCCAGACTGCAAACCACGCGCGCCTTTCTCAGCGCCCAGCTCGAATCCCACGCCCAGGACACGGCCACCTTTCTCGGGCTCTCCATATCTCAGCAGATCCAGGACCTCCAGCAGGATCTGCCCATCGCTGAAACCATGATCAGCGCGGTTTTCGACCGCGGCTACTACCGGTTCATCAGGCTCGTCGATACCGGTGGGCAGGTCCTGGTTGATCGTACCCTGGAGATCAAGGTTGAGGATGTGCCCGATTGGTTCGTCCGGATGTTTCCCCTCGAAGCCCCCGAGGCCGGGGCCAATGTCATGGCCGGCTGGATCCAGGCCGGCACCCTGCTGGTGAAAAGCCACCCCGGCTACGCCTACCAGACCCTCTGGCAGGGCACGGTGCGCATGACCTGGTGGTTCGTGGCCTGCGGCGTTTTCGTGCTCGTTGCCGGGGGCATCGGGCTTCGCTTCCTGCTTCGTCCCCTGGTGCGCGTCGAGCAGCAGGCCGAAGCGTTGTGCCGCAGGGAGTATCAGTTCCAGGAGCGCATTCCCCGGACCAGGGAGCTGCGGCGGGTGGTGGAAGTGATGAATCGCATGACCCGCAAGGTCCAGGAGATGTTCCAGGAGCAGGCTGCCCTGGCCGAGGAGATGCGCCGCCAAGCCTACCGGGACGAGGTCACCGGGCTGGGCAACCGCCGCTACTTCGACGGCCAGGTCGGCGCCCATCTCGACCGGCGCGACAGTGACCCCGCGGGGGTCATCTTGCTGGTGCAGATCCGGAATTTGGAGCGGGTTAACAAGGAAACGGGGCGGGCAGCCGGCGACGCGCTGCTCGAGAAGGGGGCATCGCTGATCCGGGAGGCCGCCGCCGGCTTCGAGCAGGCGGTGCTGGCGCGTCTGTCAGGCGCCGATTTCGGGGTCTACCTGCCCGATGCCCCTGTCTGGGCCGCCGAAACCCTGGCTGCCGATATCCTGAAGCGCCTGGGCGGCCTTTTCGCCGCAGGGATGGCGCCCGAGGAGAATGTCGGCCACGTCGGCGCTGCCACCCACGAAACGGCCGTGACCTTGCGTCGGCTCCTCTCGGAAGCGGATCTGGCCTTGAGGACCGCCGCCAGGTCCGGGCCCAATGCCTGGCAGATGCGCCCCGTCACCCGGGACGCCGGCGACACCCTCGCGGGCAAGCAGCAGTGGAAGGCGGCCATCCAGCAGGCCCTTGACGCCAACCGGATCCGGCTTTTGGCCCAGAGCGTTGTGGCGGCCCGTGACCGGCAGCGGATCCTGCATCTGGAGCTTTTCTCGCAAATCGTCCAGGACAACGGCAAACCGATCAGCGCCGGGATGTTTCTCCCATTTGCCGAGCATCTCAACCTGGTGGCCGCATTGGACCGCCTGGTGCTCGAACAGGTGGGGCGCCTGGAAACCGGGCGGCTCGGCGCTCAGTGGGTGGCGGTGAACCTGTCTCCCTTGTCGCTTCGCGACGAAGGGTTCGTCCAGTGGATCACGGCCTTCCTGGAGCGGCTGCCGGCGGCTTGCCCGCGCATCATCTTCGAGTTTACCGAGTTCAGGGCGGTCCAGCACCTCGAGCTGGTGCGCAAGTTCCGCGACCAGGTCCGGCACAGGGGCCATGCCATTGGACTGGATCAATACGGCCGCGGGTTTTCACACCTGGGCTACCTGCAGTCCCTGCGCCCTGAATATGTCAAGATCGACCGGGCGTACAGCGCCGAGCTCAAGGGCGACCAGAGCGACAGCCGGTTTTTCATCGCCTCGCTGGGCAGCGTGGCCCACAGCATCGATATCGCGGTGATTGCCGAGGGGGTGGAGACGGAAAGCCAGTTGCAGGCCCTGGGCGGGCTGCCCATCGACGGGCTCCAGGGGTACCTGGTCGACAGGCCCGGGCCGCTTGAAGAGATTGGCAAAAGTGGGTAGATTCTAAAGAATGTCGTTCACCATCAAGCTGGTGCCGGAAAGCTTTTGGCGGATTTTCTGGCGTGCGGCGACCTTTTTCTGCACTGCCGGCGGCAGGTCGGTGAAACGGATGACCTTCTTGTCCACCAGGACGTTGATCAAATCCTCGAAGGCGCGCACCAGGCCGGCGTCGGTGAGTGTGAGCAGGGCCCGGGGATCTGCCGGATCCTGGACGGTATCGAGAAACTCGATCACCTCGTCGTCCACGGCGGGCTTGATCTCTGTGGCGGCTGGTGTTTTACTCTTGCTGATGGAAACAATCTTGCCGTCCGGGTCGCGCTCGACGTACAGCATGGACCGTTCTCCTTTGGGGATGTGACGTCTTTTGTTTCTAACACTTTTTGCGTGCCATTGCCAACAAGAACTGTCAGCTTCAGCAGCCACCCTTCGATCGGACCAGATGGAAACTAATCCAGCTTATACCGCCCAAGCGCCGCCAACCTTCACCGTCTCTCCTGCGGTGCCGGCCCAGGACGATCCGCTCCTGGATTGCCTGGTCTACCTGGCGCGCTTCCATGGCCGCACTGCTTCCAGGACGGCCCTGGTAGCCGGCCTGCCCCTGGTGCAAAACCGGCTCACGGTAGAGCTCTTTACCCGGGCCGCCGAGCGGGCCGACCTGGCCGCCCGGGTGGTGAAGCGGCCGTTGAAGAAAATTTACAACCTGCTGCTGCCGGCCGTGTTGCTGCTGGAAGACCGCCAGGTGGGCGTCCTGGTGGAAAAGAACGCCAGCGACGTCAAGTTGCTGCTGCCGGAAAGCGGCATGGGGGAACAGGAGATTTCCAGCGAAGCGCTGGAAAAGATGTACACCGGCTACAGCATTTTCATTCGCCCCAAATTCCGGCTGGAGCGAGAATCCCTGGAGGAATCCGGGCACTTGACCACCCGGAGCTGGTTCTGGGGCACCCTTTTCAAGTCCTGGCGCATCTACCGGGACGTTTTCGTGGCCAGCTTCCTCATCAATCTCTTCGGCCTGGCCAGTCCCTTTTTCGTCCTCAACGTCTACGACCGGGTCATCCCCAACAACGCCGTCGAAACCCTCTGGGTGCTGGCCATCGGCATTACCGTTGTCTACCTGTTCGCCCTGATCATGCGCGCCCTGCGGGGCTATTTCGTGGACGAGGCCGGCAAGAAGGCCGACCTGCGCCTGTCTTCCATGCTGATGCAGAAAGTGCTCGGGCTGCGCATGGAGGTGCGCCCCACGTCCATCGGCTCCTTTTCCAGGAACCTGCAGGAATTCGAGAGCATTCGCGATTTCATCACCTCCTTTTCCATCACCGCCCTCATCGACCTGCCCTTCGTGGCCCTGGGGCTCCTTGTCATCTGGTATCTGGGCAAGGACATCGTGCTGATCCACATCACGGCCATCTTGCTGCTGCTGCTCTACGCCGTCATCATCCAGGGGCCGCTGCGCAAGGCGGTGGCCAACACCTTCGCCGCCTCGGCGCAGAAAAACGCCCTGCTGGTGGAAGGGCTCTCTGGCCTGGAAGCCGTCAAGATGCTCGGCGCCGAAAGCCAGGTGCAGCGCGCCTGGGAGGAGGCCGTGGCCTATATCGCCCGATGGAGCGTCCGCTCGCGGCTGCTCTCCTCCTCGGTGAGCCATTTTTCTTTCTTCATCCAGAGCATGGTGGTGGTGGCGGTGGTGGTGGCCGGCGTCTACCAGATCGCCGAAGGGCTGCTGAGCACCGGCGGGCTGATCGCCCTGGTGATTCTTTCGCGCCAGGCGGTGGCGCCCATGGCCCAGGTGGTCAACCTCGCCACCCGTTACCACCGGGCCCGGGCGGCGCTGAAATCCCTCAACAGCATCATGGCGCTTCCCGTGGAGCGGCCGGCCGGCAAGAGCTTCCTGCACCGGGCCGGTTTCAAGGGGGCCATCGGGGTCAAGAATCTCACCTTCGCCTATCCCGACCAGCAGATCAACGTGATCAACGACATCACCCTGGATATCGCCGCCGGCGAGAAGGTGGGGATCATCGGCCCCATCGGCTCGGGCAAGACCACCCTGGGCAAACTGGTCCTCGGCCTCTTCGAGCCCACCGGCGGCATGGTGAGCATGGACGGCACCGACATCCGGCAGATCGATCCGGCCGAACTGCGCCGTTTTGTCGGTTACGTGCCCCAGGACATCACGCTTTTCAGGGGCAGCGTGCGCGACAACATCACCCTCGGCACCCACGACGTCGACGACGCCCGGATCATGAACGCCGCCAGGGTCGCCGGGGTGGATCAATTCGTGCGCAAGCATCCCATGGGCTACGACATGGAGGTGCAGGAGGGGGGCCGGGGGCTTTCCGGCGGCCAGCGCCAGTGCATCGTGCTGGCCCGGTCCCTGCTGCTGGATCCCCCGGTGCTGGTGTTTGACGAGCCCACCAGCAACATGGATAACAGGACAGAAGCGCTGTTGAAGCAGAGCCTGGCCCGGATCATCAAGGACAAGACCCTGCTGCTCATCACCCACCGGGCCTCGCTGCTGGACATGGTCGATCGGCTCATCGTCATCGACAACGGGGCCGTGGTGGCCGATGGCCCCAAGGCGTCGGTGCTGGAAGCGCTCAAGAGCGGTCAACTCAAGCTTTAGATAGGGAGGAACGGGGATTGGCCGCGAACAATGAACAACGCAAGCACCATGATCTCTTCTACCGCATGCCGGCGGCGGACGTGGATTTGGCCGAAGACATCCGAATGTCCATCCTGGCCCAGTCGCCCCGTGGCGGACGGGCGATCCTCTACGTGGTGGTGGTTTTTGTTGCCTTTTTTTTCTACTGGGCCTCGGTGTCGGAGATCGAGGAGGTGACCCGGGGACACGGCAAAGTCATCCCCTCGGGCCAGATCCAGGTGGTGCAAAACCTGGAAGGCGGGATCCTGTCGGAAATTCTCGTCGGCGTGGGCGACATGGTCAAGAAGGGCCAGCTTCTGCTGCGCATCGACGAGAAGCGCTTTTCGTCTTCGTTCCAGCAGAACCGGGTCAAGTACCTCTCTTTCCTGGCCAAGGCGGCGCGCCTGCGTGCCGAGGCCAGCGGGGAGCCCTTCGAGGTTCCCGAAGAGGTGGCCAAGGAGATGCCCGAGATCGCCCGGCGGGAGCGCGAGCTTTACCAGACCCGGATGCGCGAGTTCGAGTCGAGCCAGGCCATCCGCCGGGAGCAGATCAGCCAGCGGCGCCATGAGATCCGGGAGCTCAACACACGGCTTGCCGAGCTAACCCGCACTCAGGCGTTGATCCAAAAGGAGTTGGATTTGACCCGGCCCCTGGTGAGCCAGGGCGCCGCCAGCGAAGTGGAGGTGCTGCGCCTGGAGCGCCAGGCCAGCGAGATTGCCGGTGACATCGCTACCACCCGGGACATGATTCCCCGGGCGGTTTCCAAGCTCCAGGAGGCCCAGCTCGCCCTGGAAGAGGTGACGTTGAAGTTTTCCAACGAGGCCAAGGCCGAGCTCAACGATACGCTGGCCCATTTGGAGGAATTTTCCGCCAACGCTATCGCCCTGGAAGACCGGTTGCGGCGCACTGCGGTGCGCTCCCCGGTCAACGGCACCATCAACCGCATCCTGGTCAACACGGTGGGCGGCGTGATCCGGCCGGGCATGGACCTCATCGAGATCGTGCCGATGGACGACACCCTGCTCGTGGAAGCGCGCATCAAGCCATCGGACATCGCCTTCCTGCGCCCCGACCAGAAGGCCAAGGTCAAGTTCACCGCTTACGATTTTACCATCTACGGCGGCCTGGACGCCGAACTGGAGCACATCAGCGCAGACAGCATCACCGACGAGCAGGGCAACAGCTTCTACCTGGTCAACGTGCGTACCCGGAAAAATTACCTGGGCAGCGAGAGCGATCCGCTGCCCATCATTCCCGGGATGGTGGCCACGGTGGATATTCTCACCGGCAAGAAGACGATTCTGTCCTACATCCTCAAACCGGTTCTCAGGGCCAAATACATGGCCCTGAGAGAGCGGTGATTTATGCGCATTCTGTTGAGCAGCGCCAACCGGGCCGTGATTAAACGCTGGACCGGGCACCTGTCGGCTACCTATCGGGTCGAGTCGGTTTCCTCCGTGCGGGAGCTGCAAGCGCGTTGCGCCCGACAGGAATTTGAGCTCGTCTTGGTGCACCGTGCCCTGGTGGACCGGGAGGGCTTTTCGTCCTTGCTGGATAGCTGCCGGGGAACCCGGTTTTTTCTGCTTTCCGACCGCCCGGACGAGGCCGAGGGATTGGAGTTTCTAAAGCGCGGGATCGTCGGTTACGCCAACGCCTACATCGGGCGCGAACGGATGCTGGAAGCGATCCGGACCATCTCCAACGGGTCCGTTTGGGTGGGGCAGAAGGTGATCCAGCTGCTTATCGCCGAGGCCCGGAAACGGGCCAAAGAACGATCCCCCGAGGATGGGGAGCGCCGGCAACGCCTGGCGAGCCTTACCCCCCGCGAACAGGAAATCGCCAAAAAGGTGGCCGAAGGGCTGGCCAACCTGGAAATCGCCGCCGACCTGAACATCACCGAGCGTACCGTTAAGGCCCACCTGACATCCATCTACGAGAAGACGGGAACCGCCAGCCGGTTGAGCTTGGCGTTGCTGGTCAATCAGGGCTGAAGCAAAAAGCGGTTCACGGAGATTTTGTCGGGCGCCCATAACAAAAACCGTCGCGAGGGATGAAACCCTCAACGGCGGTTTTTGTTCCACGAAACGCTTGTCAGCTATGCGCCGGCATCGTCGTCTCCGTCGATCTGTCCCAGGAGCAAATTCACGTCCAGGCCCGGATCGTAGTCGATGGCATCGAAGGTGACGCTGCCGACCTCGTTGTGATCGCCGTCGTAGAAAACCAGCTTGGCCTTGCCGGCGTCGTCGCTGACCAGGCGGTAATCATCGAGAAGATCGGGAATCGTCCCCGCCGAGGCAAGGACCGCCCCGTCATCAGCGGCCGCATCCGGCCAGTCGTCGTTCGGCGTCAGGTCATCCCCGGCGCCGGTCACAATTTCCCACACATCGTTGAAATCGGCCGTCGCCGCCGCAACGTCCGCAGGCGCGGCGGCGCCAAAGACATCCTCATCGATGAGCACGTCGCTCGCCCGGTCGATCTCCACGTAATCGGCGGGATCGTGGGCGAGTGCGATGGTCACGCTGCCGTCATCGTCCGTCACGATGCGGTCGAAGGCGAAAACCGGGCTGTTCACTGACAGCACCCGCACCATCCCGTCGGCGGCGATGGCCTTGGCGGATCCGTAAAGGACGCTGACCGTCCCGACTGCTTCATTTATTCCGGCATCCTGGCCGCCGGTTGTCTCTGGCATGGTCTTTGTCTCCTCGAGGTTGTAAGAAGCTGCCGTGAAGGCGAGCAACCGTCCTCACGGCAGCTTTTGTTTTCACTTTTTACACCTCTCTTTTAAGCCTCTGGGTCATCATCCCCCAGGAGCGTCGTGAGATCGGATGCAGTTATATCGGTAAAGTCGACGTTATCGAAGGTAACGCTGCCGATTTCGTTGTCGCTGCTATCGAAAAGGGCCAACTTGGCCTTTCCGTCATCACTTTCGATTATCTCATCTCCGAGATGATCAAAATTTGGAACTTCGCTGACGTTGAAGTCATCGACGCCCTTTTCGTAGTCCGTGATG
>DQXI01000213.1 GCA_011042305.1 Desulfobacteraceae bacterium | reverse complement strand
CTGCGGTGGGCGCGCACCCAGCGATACGTCAGGGCCGTCTGGCCGATGGACAGCAGCACGAAGTAGCCGATCCAGGCCGGCAGCCCCCCCGCCAGGGGGCCGATGCGTTCCCATGCCCAAAAGTCCATCGCCAGGATAAACAGGGCCGTGAGCATCCAGAAATACGGGTCCCGTAGCCATGCCGGCGCCAGGCTTGTCGGCCGCACCAACAGCCAATGACTCGCCAGGTAAACGCCGAAGCCGGCCAGCAAAACCCAAACCACCGGCAGAAAGGGACCAGTCGGCAGCCACCTTAGGTAGAACACCACCAGGAGGGCTTCGCCGACCAGGATGGACAGGATCGCCGGCAGCGGGTGGCGTCGCTTCAGGTAAAGGCCGAAGACCACAGCCGGAAAGAGAACCGCCAAGCCGGTGAAGGTCTGGGTGGCGATCTGGAGGATGGTATCCGGCGGCTCGTAGGCCAGAGCCAATCCGCAGAGGCTCAGGAAGACGACGAAGATCCGGCCGGCGGCGGTCCCGGCCGTCTTGCGGCCGGTGGCCAGCGGGAGAAGGTCCCGGGTGAAGATGGAACTGAGGGTGAGCAGCTGGCTGTCCATGGTAGACATCAGGGCCGCCAGGCCGGAGGCCATCACCAGGGCCGCCATGGCCTCGCCGGAGATGGCCGTGACCACCAGCGGCAGGATCTTGTCCGCTTCCTTGCCGGTGAGGCCGGGGAAGGTCAGCCTCCCCAGCACTCCGATGGCGATGGGCAAGAAAAAGACCAGGGTGCACACCAGAGGGTAGCCGATCATGATCTGCGACAGGGTCCGCCGCCGCTTGGCCGCAAAAAAGCGCTGGAAGAGCTGGGGGAACATCGGGTCGCAGAAAAACCACAGCAGCATGTAACTGAACCAGATGGCCGGGGTGTAGTATCCCCGGCCGCCCGGACGGGAAAACAGCTCCGGGTGGACGGCCATGACTTTCTGATGAGCGGCCGCCAATCCGCCATGGTGATTGACCACTACCGCCAGCGAAACCAGCAGCATCACCATCATCACCACCCCCTGAAACAGGTCGGTCCAAGCCACGGCACGCATGCCGCCGCGCAGGGTGTACAGGACGATGACCCCGGTGACCAGCGTGCATCCGTAAAAATAGGGCAGCCCCACCAGGGCCTCCAGGGCGTAGCCGGCAGCCATGGGCTGCAAGGCCAGGTAGGGAATGGTGAAGATGACCATCACGGCGGCGAACAAGGCCCCGAGCAGCCGGCTGTCGTAGAGGGACCGGACCAGTTCGGGGGGCGTGACGATACTGCGCTCCCGGCCGACTTCCCAGATACGGCGGCCCAGAACCCAGAAGGTCACCGCCATGAAGCCGGTGCCGAAGCCCATGATGGGAAAAAAGGCATACCCGTCGCGGTATCCGGCGCCGGAGGTGCCGAAGACGGTGAAGGCCGAAAAATTGGTGGCCGCCATGGTGCCCAGCAGCACGAGGGGGCCGAGACGCCTGTCGGCGAGAAAGTAGGTTTCCGGAGAAGATTTCCAGCGGGTGCGGGCGACGATGCCGATGAGCAGCACCAAAAGAAGATAGCCGCCGAGGATGGTGATCTTGATGGCCATGGGAACTCCTTTCCTGCCGGCCGCGCCGTTTCGTTTTCCCCGGGGAATCGGCGCCGGCAGGAAAGCCCCAAAATGACAAACGCCACTCCCCAAGGTCGGGATGGCGTTGGCCTAGCATAACCTTGATGTGTTGCTCCAAATTGACTTTCGGTCAGATATCGGATTTGCCCCGGCCCTGTCAAGGCCCGGGGCTGGCTCGTATTGCGAAAGCGGGAAGCCGTGTTCATCGCAACGAGACGGCGGCAAACAGCCCGGAAGCTTTAAAAACCGGCGCCCTTGCCGATGGTTGTTTTCGTTGGGATGGACCTGGGGGTTGCCCTGGGTGGAAAATCCATTTATAAGAACCCACTTCCTTCAGTATTGACCCAAACCTCCTTTCGGGCCGGTCGGCGTCGGTGGCCGGACGTCCCATGCAGCACTGGCGAAGGCGATGATGGATGTCGGCATCTCGACGGTCAAACCGGTTCCGCGGGTGGATGTCGCCGCCGTGGCGGCCCTGATCCGGGACACCCAGCTGGAAAGCGGCGAAATTCCCTGGCACACCGGCGGCAAGACCGACCCGTGGGACCACGTGGAGGCGGCCATGGGCCTGGGGGTCGCCGGTTACATCCAGGAGGCTAGGCGGGCCTTCGCCTGGCTGAAGAACCAACAGCTTGAAGATGGCAGTTGGTATGCCGCCTACCGCCAAGGTCGGCCGGAAGACCGGACCCGTGACGCCAACCTGTCGGCCTACATCGCCGTGGGCGTCTACCACCACTACCTGCTCACCGGGGACCTGGACTTTCTCGAGACCTATTGGTCCACCGTGGCCCGGGCCATCGATTTCGCCCTCGGCCTCCAGGCCGCCGGCGGTGAGATCCACTGGGCCATCAGCCCCGAGGGGCGCGTCGACCCCATGGCCTTGCTCACCGGCTCCAGCTCGGTGCTGATGAGTGTGCGCTGCGCCCTGGCGGCGGCCGAGCAGCTCGGCATCCGCCGCCCCGACTGGCGGGCCGCCGCCTGCCGCCTGGCCCATGCGCTCCGCCACGAGCGCCACCGCTTCAACGTCACCAAGTCGCGCTTTTCCATGGATTGGTTCTACCCGGTGCTCTGCGGGGCCCTCACCGGCGTCGAGGCCCGACGCCGCATCGAGAAGCACTGGAGCAAGTTCGTGGTCAAGGGCCAGGGGGTCAAGTGCGTAGCGGACGAGCCGTGGATCACCGTCGCCGAGACCTCGGAGCTGTGCCTGGCACTGGCGGCCATGGGCAACGGCAGCGCCGCGGCGGCCGTCTTCGCCTGGATCGCCGACAAGCGGTTCGAGGACGGCACCTACTGGTGCGGTCATACCGTGCCGGACATGACCGTCTGGCCGGAGGAAAAAATCACCTGGACCAACGCCGTCGTGCTGTTGGCGGCCGACGCCCTGTTCGACCTCACGCCGGCCGGCCGCATCTTCAATCACCGGTTCTGGCGCTCCGCCGGCGATCGCTGAGGGCCGGATTCGCCGATTCAGCATGCGCAAGGATCATCGCCCCTATCGGGTCAAACACGCCTGGCTGCGCTTCCAGGCGCTTTACGCCCGCCGCTTCGTCCGCCCCCACCTCGATCATCTCGGCCGGGGCGCCACCTTCATGCGGCCGTGGTGGGTGGAGGCCTTCGGTCCGCGGATTTCCATCGGCGACCACGCCACGGTCGTCGCCACCAGCGACGGCCGGGTGCGCCTGGCGGTCTGGTCCAACCTCGAAGGCCAGGGCCGCATCCGCATCGGCCGCAGCGCCCTGATCTGCCCCGGGGTGCGCATCCAGAGCGCCGAATCGGTGACCATCGGCGACGACTGCATGCTCGCCAGCCGGGTCTATATCACCGATGCCGACTGGCACGATGTCTATGACCGCCTCGCCATGGGGCCGACGGCCCCGGTGACCATCGGCGACAACGTCTGGCTGGGCGACGGCGCCATCGTCTGCAAGGGGGTGACTATCGGGGCCAACAGCATCATCGGCGCCGGGGCGGTGGTGGTGCGCGACATTCCGGCCAACGCCGTGGCTGCCGGCAACCCGGCCCGGGTGGTCAAAACCCTCGACCCCGAGGGCCCCTTCATCCGCCGTTCCCACTGGTTCGCCGATAGATCAAGCCTGCGCCGGGACATCGACGCCTTCGACCGCGCCATGCTGGCCGGCAACACCGTCGGCGGCTGGCTGCGCTACCTGCTCAATCCCCGGCGGGGGGATTGACAACCCTTCCGTCGGCGTCGGCAATAGCGGTCAACGGCCCGATTGCCAATGGCGTTCATATCGCAGCGGCGGCCCGCTGCCCTGGCAGAAGAATTGGCGTATAAGGCGGAATTGGGCCGCCTTATTCATCGATTCTCCATACGATCCGCCCTAATAAGCTGGCAATGCTCCAGCTTATTCCAGCCTGTTTTCGCCATCATGAGTTCTCCTTGGCTCGAAGGAACCATACCGAGCCACGGCCATGCCCTCTGGTACGTGTTCACAGGGGCTAAATATCAGGGGGAGCGTTTTAGATCCAGGCCGGGTCGGATACCCCCCAGCGGTTTCCCTTTTTGCTGCGGGTTAGATTCGTTGTTATCGGGGCGCCTTGGAAGGCCCTCGCCGCCATGCCTTGAGGACAAGGCCCATCAACGCCAGTGCCGCAAAGGTGGCCCCCGCGTAGAAGGTGAAAGACGCGCCGAAGCGGTCCCACAGCAGGCCCGCGGCGGCACTGGCCATCAACATGGCGATACCGCTGACCAGGTTAAAGAAGCCATAGGCCGTGCCGCGCAGATCCACCGGAGCGGTATCGGCCACCATCCTGGCAAGCAGCCCCTGGGTAATCCCCATGTGAACGCCCCACAAGGACACACCGGTCGCGACGGCAGGCCAATGGCTGCTTGCGGCCAAAACCAGGTCGGCCGCGATCAGGACCATCAAGCCAAGCGACAGCAGCGTACCGGTTCCCATTCGGTCCGACAGCCTGCCAAACGGATAGGCTGATAGCGCATAGAGCAGGTTCATGGCGACCATCACGAGAGGAACGTAGGCGACCGGAATGCCTCCCTGCTGAGCGCGGAGCACCAGGAACGCTTCACTGAAGCGCGCCAAAGTGAACACCGCGCCGATGCTGACCACCCACCAGTAGGCGCCGCTCAAGCGCTTGAGGTTTTCGCGGCGGATCGGATTGGTGCCTTTCACGCCAATGTGCCGCTTCGGCTCGCGAACACCGAACAGCAGCAGGAAGACGGCGAGCAGGCCCGGGACGACGGCGACCCAAAACACGGCCCGGAAGTCGTTGGCCCACAGCAGCATCAGGCCGACCGCTACTAGCGGGCCAAGGAGCGCACCGACCGTGTCGAGAGATTGGCGCAGGCCGAATGCCGCACCGCGTACCTCGGCAGGCGTGACATCCGCTACCAACGCATCCCGCGGGGCTCCCCGCACCCCTTTTCCAACCCGGTCCAGCATGCGTGCCGAAAGGACAAGGCCTGCGGTCGGAGCGATGGCAAACAACGGTTTGGTCAATGCGCCCAATGAGTATCCGATGACAGCCAGCGCCTTGCGCTTGCCCAGATAGTCGCTGAGCACACCGGAAAAGACTTTTACGATGAGGGCTGTGGACTCGGCCAGCCCTTCGATCAGGCCGACCATGAGAAAACTCGCACCCAAAGGGCCAACCAGGAACAGGGGGAGTAAACCGTGGATCATCTCTGAAGAGATATCCATGAGCATGCTCACCAGACCGAGCACCCATACACTGGTCGGGATGCGCTTGAGCGGCGTGGTCGTCTTCATAACCTGCTTAGAACCGCCCCTGTCCGCCGGATTCGTGATCCTCGTCATTCGCCTTATCCCGCTTCCTGGCCAGCACCTTGTCAACGCCACTGTAATCCAGTTGAAATCTCAAGGCGGCGGCCATGAGCAGCCCACCGGCCAGGGCGATGCCGGCGCTGACGAGAAACAGGGGCCGGGTCCCCATGATTTCAAACAAGTAGCCGTTGAGAAAAAAGCCGACCATGTTGCCCAGACCGTAGGTCACGGCGTTGTTGAGGGCCTGGCCCGAAGTCTTGGCGGCCTCGGGCATCAACCGGTCGACAAACAGGATGCTGGCCATGTGAAAGGTGCCGTAGGTGACGGCGTGCAGCACCTGGGTGGCGAGGATGGCCGCCGGGGACAGAGCGATCCAGACGAGAAGCCACCGGAGCACTGCCACGGCCATGGAAAAAACCAGCACCTTCGGCAGGGAAAAGCGGCCAAAGAGCGCTTCCGAGCGGATCATGACCCCGATCTCGGCCGTCGAGGCCAGGGCCCAGGCCATGCCGATGAACGACTTGCTGAACCCGGCCACCTCGAGGTGAATCGAGAAGAACCCGTAGTAGGCCCCGTGGCTGACGAGCATGAGAAAGGCGCCCCCCAGAAACAGCCACAGGCGCAGCTGCCTCATGGCCTCGGCCCCCTGCCAGCGGTGCTGAACCGGTTTGCTCGCCGACCGTGGCAGTGCCAGGGCGAAAACAGCCTGCACCGCCGATCCGCCGAGGATCAGCACCACGATGAGGTTCACCGGCCGGTTTTCCAGCAGGCGGCCGATGGCCAGCACCACGAGGATGAAGCCGATGGAGCCCCAGACGCGCAGGCTGCCGTAGCGCTGCTTGCGGGCGCCGAGGACGTCCATGCTGAAGGCTTCCAGAAAAGAGATCAGGGGAGCGAAGAAGAGGGCATGGGCCACGGTGATGGCCAACATGGGAACGAAGCGTTCCGTGGTCAGGTAGGCGCTCCAGACGGCGGTGGCCGCCAGGCTGCAGAGGATGAAAATCCCCCGGCGGCACTGGAAGCGATCCGCCAGCGCGCCCCACAGGAGAGCAAAGGTCACCAGAGCCACCGATCGCAGGGCCGAAAGAACGCCGATCTGCACCCCGGAAAAACCGAGATGGTAGCAATAGAGGTTGAAGTAGGGGAGGTAGATGGCGAAAACGCCGAAATACAGAAAGTACTGCAGCGCCACCAGGGCCTGTTGGCTTCCGCCGGAGGGCCGCTGGGAGGGGCTGTCCGGGACGGCCTGGGCGTCTGCCGCCGCGCGGGTCCAAAGAATCCTCATTCGATGGGAATCTGAACCTGACAGGGTTTTTCGGATGCCGGCCGGGTGATGAGAATCACCAGCACGCCGTCGCGGAAACGGGCCGTCACGTCGGCCGGGGCCACCACAAACGGCAGGCTGAAGGCGCGGCGGAAGGGGCCGTGACAGCGCTCCCTGCGGTAGTAGCGCGTTTCCGGGATCTGCTGTTCGGCGGTGCGCTCGCCGTGGACGGTGAGCACGTTGTCGTTGACCTCGATCTCAATCTGGTCCTTGACGACCCCGGGCAGTTCCATCTCGATGACCGTGCCCCGGTCGCCTTCGTAGACGTCCACCTTCGGTTTCCAGGTGCCCATGGAAACGTCCCGGTCCGCAGTGCGGCCGAGGCCGAAGGTTTCCTCGAACATTCGGTTGATGCGCTCTTGAAGCATGCTCGTGCGGCCGTAGGGGTTCCAGCGGATGATGGCCATGGGCACCCTCCTTGTCTGCGGGAATTGTTCCCAGCATACGCCCACCGGCATTCGGAATCAAGGGCGCGCGGCGGGAAGGCCGCTAAAAAATCCTTGACAATCAAGGGGGTTTCATCAATCGGGATGCTTTACAAGCAGCGGTTTCGATGTTAGTTTGCTAACGGGTTGGCCGCGTGCCGTACGCGGCGGGGAGCCGTCACCCCACGCCCCGTCGCCACCATCGAGCAGGAGATTGAACCATGGACTACATCAAGATCCGCTTCGGCAAAGATTTCGATCCATTGGCCGCCAGCTTCGAGCGAACCATCGAGGACATCTTTCGACAGCATGCCGTCAGCCCGGTTTTCAGCAAGGCGGGAAGCTGGACGCCGCCCATGGACATCTGTGAAACCCCGGAGGAGATCATTCTGCGCGCCGAGATCGCCGGCGTTTCCAAGGAAGATCTGGAAGTGGAGATCAACAGCCGCGCGGTCCGCATCTACGGCCAGCGCGTCGAACCGCCGCGCAGTCAAAGCGCCACCTACCGTCTGGCCGAAATCCAGTACGGCTCCTTCGAGCGAATTTTGTATCTGCCGGTGCCCATCGACCCGGAAGTGGTCTCCTCGTCTTACGTCAACGGCTTCTTGCTGATTCGTCTGGCCAAGCGGCGCCAGGTCAAGCCGCACCGGATCACCATCACGGACGGCTGAACCGCCGGGCCGATTCAATCGAAGCTCTGATGTATCGCCACCGACGTTTCCCATGGAGGTCCGCATGACCGAACCGCAATCACCGCCGGTCCAGAGCCAGGAGCAACTGCCGGACGTGATCCCGATCCTGCCGCTCTTCGATGCGGCCTTGTTTCCCAAGATGGTGCTGCCCCTGGTGGTGATGGAGGCGTCCTCGGTGCGGCTGGTGGACGAAGCCATGGCTGCCAAGCGCATCGTCGGGATGGTGGTTTCGCGCAAGCACCTGAAAACCGAATCGACCGAAAAGACGGCGGAAGAGAAGCCGGCCGGCGAAAAGCCAGGGCCGGAAGACATGGCCGAGATCGGCACCGCCGCCCTGATCCTGAAGATGGCCAAGACCGAGGACGACAAGGCCCAGATGCTCGTCCAGGGCCTGACGCGCTTCAAGATCACCCGCTTCGTCGAAGGTAAACCCTACTTGCAAGCGCGCATCGTGCCACTGACGGATGTCGTTCACCAGGACACCGAAACCGAGGCCCTCAAAACCAACCTGCAGAATCTCTTCGAAAAAATCGTGGATCTGTCCCCCGGGCTGCCCCAGGAAGTCGTCGCCATGGCCAAGTCCCTGCACGACGCGGGCCTGCTGGCGGACATGGTGGCCTCCACCATCAACTCCACCGTCGCCGAAAAGCAGGATGTGCTCGAGACCCTGGACGTCAAGAAGCGCCTCAAGACCGTCACCCGCATCGCCACCCGGCAGCTGGAAATTCTGGAGCTGGGCAAGAAGATCCAGAGTCAGGTCAAGGGCGACATGGACCGCAGCCAGCGCGAGTATTACCTGCGTCAACAGCTCAAGGCCATCCGGGAGGAGCTCGGGGAAAAAGATGAGAGCCAGGTGGAACTGGAAGACTACCGGGCGCGCATCGAGGCGGCCAACCTGCCCGAGGAAGCCAAGAAGGAGGCCAAGCGCGAATTGAACCGCCTCTCGCGGATGCACCCCTCCTCGGCCGAGTACACCGTGGCGGTCACCTACCTGGACTGGATCACCTCGCTGCCCTGGCACACGGTGACCGAGGACAACCTGGACATCGAAAAGGCCCGGCAGGTGCTCGATGACGACCACTACGGCTTGGAAAAACCGAAGAAACGGATCATCGAGTACCTGGCGGTGCGTAAGCTTAAACCCGACTCCAAGGGGCCGATCCTCTGCTTCGTGGGACCGCCTGGCACCGGCAAGACCTCCCTGGGCCGCAGCATTGCCCGGGCCCTGGGTCGCAAGTTCCACCGCATTGCACTGGGCGGGGTGCGCGACGAAGCGGAGATCCGGGGGCACCGGCGCACCTATGTCGGGGCGCTGCCCGGGCGCATCATCCAGGGGCTGCGGCGGGCCGAGTCGAAGAACCCGGTGTTCATGCTCGACGAGATCGACAAGGTGGGCAGCGATTTCCGCGGCGACCCGTCCTCGGCCCTGCTCGAGGTGCTCGATCCGGAGCAAAACTACTCCTTCTCCGATCATTACCTCGACGTACCCTTCGACCTGTCCAAGGTGATGTTCATCACCACCGCCAACGTGCTGGACACCATTCCGCCCGCCCTGCGCGACCGCATGGAGGTGCTGGAACTGGTGGGCTACACCGAGGACGAAAAGGTCCATATCGCCAAGCGCTTTCTCGTTCCCCGGCAGCGGGAGGCTCACGGGCTGACCGCGTCGCAGATCCAGTTCACCACCGGTGCCCTGCGGCGCATCATCACCGGCTACACCCGGGAGGCCGGCCTGCGAAACCTCGAGCGCGAAATCGCCACCGTCTGCCGCGGGGTGGCCACTCAGGTGGTCCGGGGGGAAACCGAGGCGGTGAAGATCCGTATCGGCGACCTTCACGGCTACCTGGGACCGGTCAAATTCGTCCCCGAGGCCGCCGAGCGCGCTCTGACCCCCGGGGTGGCCATGGGGCTGGCCTGGACGCCGGTGGGCGGCAGCCTGCTGTTCATCGAGGCCACCGCCATGAAGGGCAACAAGCATTTGACCCTCACCGGCCAGTTGGGCGACGTGATGAAGGAATCGGCCACCACCGCCCTGAGCTTCATCCGCGCCAACGCCAAGGCCTTGGGCATTCAGGAGGATTTTTTCGACGACCGCGACCTGCATATCCACGTGCCGGCCGGCGCTATTCCCAAGGACGGGCCCTCGGCGGGGGTGACCATGCTCACGGCCCTTGCCTCTCTGCTCACCGGTCGCAAGGTGAAGAAAAACCTTGCCATGACCGGAGAAATCACCCTGCGCGGCCAGGTGCTGCCGGTTGGCGGCATCAAGGAGAAGGTGCTGGCGGCCCATCGGTCCGGCATTCGCGAGATCATTTTGCCCAAGCCTAACGAGAAGGACCTCGAGGACGTCCCGGAAACGGTGAAAACCCAGATCACCTTTCACTTCGTGGAAAAGATGCGGGAGGTGACCCGCATTGCCCTGGACGTTTGAACCCCCGATGACGTTCCGCAATCCCATGACGCGGCGCTCCGGCCGCCGCTGGATCCTCGGGGCGGTCGTGGCGCTGCTGGTGGCCCTCGTGGGTTGCGCCGGATCCCCAAGGCCGAAGCCGCCGCCGATCCCGTCGCCGCCGGCCCCGAGTCAGCCGCGGCCTTACACGGTCAACGGCAAGCGTTATCAGCCCTTGGCCCGCGCTGACGGCTACACCGAGACCGGCTTGGCCTCCTGGTACGGCCGCAAGTTCCACGGAAGGCCCACCGCCAGCGGGGAGCCGTACGACATGTACGGCCTGAGCGCGGCCCACAAGACCCTCCCCCTGCAGACCTGGGTGCGGGTCCACAACCTGGACAACGGCCGACAGGTGGACCTGCGCATCAACGACCGGGGGCCCTTCGTGGACGGACGCATCATCGATCTGTCCTACGGTGCGGCGCGACAGTTGGGGGTGGTGGGCCCCGGCACGGCCCGGGTCAAACTCACGGCCCTGGGGCGCCGTGTCCAAGCCAGCCGGCCGGGGCAGTCCGTCACCTACGCGTCGATGGATTACACCCACGGCAACTTTACCTTCCAGGTGGGCGCTTTCAAGGACCCGTCCAACGCCTACCGCCTGCGGGACCGGCTGGCAGGGGCCTATCCCAACGTTCACGTGAAGGCCTATTTCCACGCTGACCACGGCCAGCTCTACGCGGTGCGCCTCGGGCGGGCCGCGAGCCTGGACAAGGCCGCCGCTTACAAGGCCAAACTGCGCGCCGGGGAATTTCCCGGGGCCTTTACCGTGGCCGAATAGATGTCCATGCCCGCCACAACAGCGCCGGTGGTTTTTCTCGACCGCGACGGGGTGATCAACCGGGATTCGGATCAGTACATCAAGTGCTGGGCCGAGTTCGAATTCCTCCCCGGCAGCTTGGAGGCCCTGGCCCGCCTGACGGCCGCCGGCCTGCATCTGGTGGTGGTCACCAACCAGAGCGCCGTTGGGCGGGGGCTAATCGGACTCGAAGGGCTCGAAGAGATCCATCGGCGCATGACCCGTGCCGTCGAGGCAGCGGGTGGGCGTCTGCTGGACATCCTCTTCTGTCCCCACCGGCCCGATGCCGGTTGCGACTGCCGCAAGCCGGCCACCGGCATGATCGTCGAGGCCTGCCGCCGCCATGGCCTCGATCCGGCCCGGGCCGTCATGGTGGGCGACCGCGCCAAGGACATCCGCTGCGGCCGGGACGCCGGGTGCCGGGGGACGGTTCTAGTGGGCACTGAAGGCCGGTCGAGCGTTTGGGCCGAGCTGGCCCGGTGGGGGATCGTTCCTGATCGGGTGGCGCCGGACCTGGACGCGGCCTGCGACTGGATCATCGATTGCTTGACGGCCCCGGATCAGCCATGAACGGCCGGCAACACAACTTCCCCCAAGGATCTGGCGCCTCCTTGCCCATCCGCGGGCGGGTGGTCCACATCACCTACCAGAACGCCGGGAACCATTTCACCGTCGCTCGCCTGAAGACCGAAGACGGCGCCAAGATCACCATCACCGGGCATCTGCCCGGCGTGCGCAGTGGTGAGACCCTCGAGCTGCGCGGACGCTGGAAGAACCACCCGCGCTACGGGACCCAGCTGGAGGTCGAAGGCTTCGAGGTGTGCCGGCCCGCCGACGCCGAGGGAATTCGGGCTTACCTGAACGCCGGGGCCCTGGCCGGTCTGGGCCCCAAGACGGCCGACCGGCTGGTGGCCTGTTTCGGAGCCCAGACGTTGGTCGTATTGGACCAGGAGCCCGGGCGGCTGCAAGAGGTGCCCGGCATCGGCGCCAAGCGGGCCGCGGCCATTGCCGAGGCCTGGGCCGACCACAGCCAACTGCGCTGCCTGATGCGCTTTCTGCAGGCCTGCAACGTCAGCCCGCTGCACACCGGTACGATTCACCGGCTCTACGGGGCCGAGGCTGAAGCCTTGCTGCGGGAAGACCCTTACCAGTTGGCCGAGGACCTGCCCGGCGACGGGTTTCCCGTGGCCGACGCCATCGCCCGGCGCCTGGGCCTTGATGCCGATGCACCCCGGCGGCAGACGGCCGCCTTGAGCCACCTGTTGACCCGGGCCAATGCCGAAGGGCATGTGTGGTGTTCCCGCCGGAGACTCTTCCTTGAGGCCGGGCAGCGCTTTGGCATTGGGCTGGGCGATGCCGAAAACGCCCTGGAGCGACTGAAGGCCGCCGGGCAGGTGATCGAAGAACCCATCGTGGATGAACCGGAGGACAGCGCCGTCTACCCGGCATTACTGCATGCCGCCGAGGTGGCCATCGCCCGTCGTGTGGCGGCGCTGCTTTCCGTGCCCGCTTCCCCGCTTGGGCAGGACGCGGACCGCATCGCCGCCCAGGTGTTCTCGTCCCTGTCCATCGCCCCGTCAGCCCAACAGTTGGCGGTTATGGAGGCGATTGTCGCCCAAAAGGCGGCCGTTGTCACCGGTGGTCCGGGCACGGGGAAAACCACCTTGATTTGCGCTTATGCCGCCCTGATGCGAGCGGCTGGAAGGCGCACCACGCTGGCGGCACCCACCGGGCGGGCCGCCCGTCACCTGGCCGAGGTGGCCGGGTTGCCCGCGGCCACGATCCATCGCCTGCTGGGCTACAACCCGGCAGAAGATCGATTCCTGCACACTGCCGACCATCTGCTGGACACCGAGGTGCTCATCGTGGACGAAGCCTCGATGATCGATACGGTGCTGATGGCCGGGTTGATGGAAGCCCTGCCCATGAACGCCTCCTTGCTGCTGGTGGGCGATGCGCAGCAACTGCCGTCGGTGGGGCCGGGCAACGTGCTGGCCGATCTCGTCGCCGCCGGCTGCCTGCCGGTCTACGAGCTGACGGACATCTTCCGCCAGGCGGCCGCCGGTCCCATCGTCGTCAACGCCCACCGCATCCGTCGCGGTCAGTTGCCCGAGATGGAAACGACGGCGCAAGGCGCCCAATTCCGGTTCATCGAAGCGGCCGAGCCGGCGGCAGCCGTGGAGACCATCGTGCGCCTGTGCCAACAACTGCCCAAGGAGATGGGGCTCGATCCGATGCGCGACGTCCAGGTGCTCACGCCGATGCACCGGGGGGAGGCGGGCACGGTCAACCTTAACCAGGTGCTCCAGCAGGCGCTCAACCCGCCGCCGGCCGGCAAGGGGCGGGGCAGGGGGCGGTTTGCTACCGGCGATAAGGTGATGCACTTGAAGAACAACTATCCCAAGGCGGTCTTTAACGGCGACATCGGCACGGTGGTCGGACTTGAGCCGAAGAGCGGGCGCCTCCAGGTGGATTTCGACGGGCGCCTCGTGGTCTATGAGCAGGCCGAGTTGGATCAACTGGCCTTGGCCTACGCCATCACGGTGCACAAGAGTCAGGGAGGGGAGTATCCGGCGGTGATCATTGTCCTGCTCTCCCAGCACTATCCCATGCTTCAGCGCAACCTGCTTTACACGGCGGTGACGCGGGGGCGCCGGCAGGTGGTGCTCGTCGGTTCCCGCAAGGCCCTGGCCGTCGCGGTGGCCAACGACCGGCCCACCCAGCGGCTCACCGGTTTGCGGCAGCGACTGGCAAAGGCAGTCGTGGGCAGTGGCTGACGGTTGAACCGGCGCGGCTTTTCGGGTAATGTCCTTTTTTTGAGCAGCATTGAAGCGAGCCGACGAACACCACCGATCGGAGCGATTTATCGGGATTTCTTGACCTTGACGCGAAAAACGGATCCTCGTCCCTTGCCCTTCCCCGCCAACCTGGCGCCCGTTTCGGCCGACTGGAAAAAAGACCTCTCCGCCAGCGTGACTTCCCCCGCGGCCCTGGCCCGGGTGCGCCCGGTGGACGCCGCTGTTCTGGCCCCGGTGTGCGCCCGCTACCCGATGCGCATCAACCCGTACTGGCTTTCCCTGGCGCAGCATCCCCTGGATCCGTTCTGGCGTCAGGCGGTCCCCGACCGGCGGGAGCTGGAGGACCAGGCCGCCGCGGCCGACCCGCTGGCCGAGGAAGCCCAGTCCCCGGTGCCGGGGCTGATACACCGCTACCCGGACCGGGTGGTGTTTCTCGTCTCGGACCGCTGCGCCATGTACTGCCGCCACTGCATGCGCAAGCGGCGCGTGGGCCGTTCGGCTTCCACCCTGCGGGAGGCGGTGGCCGCAGGCATCGACTACATTCGCACCACCCCGGCCATCGAAGAGGTGATCCTTTCCGGAGGCGATCCGCTGATGCTCGAGGATGCCGCCCTGGAGGAGATCCTGTCCCGCCTGAGGGAAATCCGGCACGTCAAACTGCTGCGCATTCACACCCGCATGCCGTCGTCTCTGCCCGCACGCATCACGGCGCGTCTGGCGGCCATGTTGGGGCGTTTTCATCCGTTGTACGTCAACATCCAGTTCAACCATCCGGCCGAAATGACCCCCGAGGCCGCCGAGGCCTGCCGGCGTTTGGCGGACGCCGGAATCCCTCTGGGCTGCCAGAGCGTGCTGATCCGGGGTGTCAACGACGACCCTGATACCATGGCTGCCCTGATACGCGTCCTGCTGGCCAACCGGGTGCGGCCCTACTACCTGCACCAGATGGACCCGGTGCAGGGGACGGCCCACCTGCGCACGCCCATTGAAACCGGCTTGGCCATCATGACGGCCCTGCGCGGGCGCATTCCCGGCATCGGGGTGCCGCAGCTGATGATCGATCTGCCCGGCGGCGGCGGCAAGGTGCCGCTGCTGCCCGATTCGGTGGTATCGCGCGGGCCTGAAACCTGGCGGGTGCGAAACTACAACGGCGAGATTTTCGACTACCCGGTGTCCGGCAGACCGGGGGAAGGCGACGGAGATTGAAAAGCGGGCACCCATCGAAGCGGCGGCGCCCGCTGACGGCCCTGGCGGCCGACGCCGAGGGGCAAATCCTCGAGCTGCCGGGGTTCCAGGCCTTGGGCATGGCCGGACCGGAGCGGTTCATCCCCCTGACCACGGCCGACACCGTCGCACTACCCTATGGCGGGGAGCTGATGATGCTGCCCGGGCG
>DQXI01000011.1 GCA_011042305.1 Desulfobacteraceae bacterium | reverse complement strand
CGCCGGCCATGGCCGGCGACACCGTCACCCTCGATGAAATGGTGGTAACGGAGAAAAAGCTCGTCCGCCCCACCAAGCAGACCAACGAAACCGTCTACACCGGCAGCGAAATCACCCGGGAAGGCCTGGACGCCCAGGGCGGCAAGGCCACCGTCAGCGTTTACGAAGCGGTCAACGTGCTGCCTGGGGTCAGCGTGGAGAGCATCGATCCCTATGGCCTGGCCGCCGAGCAGAAAAACATCCGCATCCGTGGCGTACGCGGCATCTCCGGCGCCATGACCGTAGCCGGAGTGCCCAACTGGGGCGGCAACCCCATGGGGCCCCGGGAGTATCTCTACGACACGGAGAATTTGGAAAGCATCGCCGTCTACAAGGGGGCGGTGCCGGCGGACCTGGGCACCGGGGTCGGGGCCCGGGGCGGGGCCATCGAGCTGCGGCCCCGCTGGCCGGGAGATAAGGCCGCCGCCGAAATCCGTCAGAGCTTCGGCGCCGACAACTTCAGCCGTACCTTCCTGCGACTGGATTCCGGGGCACTAGCGGTCACCGGAACCCGCTTTTCAATCTCCGGCTCATACACCGACGCGGAAAAGTGGAAAGGTCCCGGCGACCTCGGACCGCGCAAGAACGCCGGCATCATGGTAAGCCAGCCCATCGGCGACTCCGACGAAATCAAGCTCTGGTTCAATTCCAGCGACCTCGAACAAAATCTCTACAGGGCGCTCACCTATGCCGAAGTACAAAACCTGGGGGCCAACTACAAAAAAGATTACAATCCCGCCCTCACCGGCATCAAGGCCCAGGACATCGACTTCTACGACTACAACCGGGGCGATTACGCCAACCAGGATTTTCTCGCCCTGATCCCCTTCACTCTCTCCGAGCGCTTCAAGCTGACCTTCAAGCCCTACTACTCGAGAGAGGACACGGAAATCTGGCAGGGCACCCCTTCCATGGGCGGTGTCATCCAGAAGCGGATCCGCGACACCGAGCGCTACGGTCTGATATCCCAAATCGATGCCAAGTTCCCATGGGCCACCGCATCGCTGGGCTACTGGTACGAAGCCAACGACATGGTGATCCGGACGCAGATTTACGATGTGCTGACCCAGCGTTTCAAGGGCTACGGCATGTACACGATCAACGAGGATGACGGCATCGTCCACAGCCCCTTTTTCAAGCTGGCCGGCAGCCTGGGCCGTCTCGATTGGCAAGCCGGGCTGAAGCACTTCTCCTACACCGACCCCGCCAGCCAGGGCTATACCTGGAACGGCGCAACCCTGGTCAGGGGAGCCGACTTGTACCGGGGAAAACAGACCTACGAAGAGCTGCTGCCCACCGTCGGAGTGAACTACCGCTTCTCCGACGCGATGGAGGCGTATGCCAGCTACGGGCGCAACCAGATCCGCCCCTATGCCTACATGCCCCTGATCAACCTGTACAACAACAACCGCGCCGCCTTCCAAGCCGCCGGGGTAACCCTGGCCGACATGTTCGACGGCTACCAGATGGAACTCAGCGACAGTGTCGAGATGGGGGCCCGGCTGCGCAACCAATGGATGGAACTGCGTCCCACCGTGTTCTATGCCAGGCACCAAAACCTGCTCACCACGGTGTACGATCCGCGGGTAAACCTCAACTACTACCAGAACATCGGCGAGGCCACCGGCTACGGGTTCGAGCTGGAGAGCAACTTCTTTGTCAGCGACAACGTCACCTTTTTTATCAACCCGACTTATACCCGCTTGACCTATGACAACGACCTGACCTACGCCGGCGCCACCTTGGCGGCCAAGGGCAACCAGGTGGTGGACACCCCGGAATGGATGATCAAGAGCGGGATGATCTTCACCCTGGGCGAATTCGAAATCATTCCCATGGTCCGCTACCTGGGCGAGCGCTACGGCGATGCGGAAAACACGGAGAAAATCGGCGGCTATACCCTGGCCGACCTCCGCATCAGCTATGGACGAAAAAACCTTGGCCGCCTCGACGACCTGAAGGTGTCGCTGGATTTCGTCAACCTCTTCGACAAGGAGTACGTGGCCCTGGTCAAGGCCATGGACGACAGCCGGGCCGGCGCCACCAGCTATTACGTCGGTGCGCCGTTTACCACCTTGCTGACGGTTTCGTTGGCGTTTTGAGCGCCTTTTGCCGAAGCCGTATTTTCGAGCTTCGCCGCCACACGGGTAGGGAACGGCTCCAAACCGTTCCCTACAAGGCGGACAGGTGGGGCCGATAACCCCAACCAGATGCAGCCCCGCTTGATTTTGGCGCAAATTATGGCTATTATTTTGACTTAAAAAAGCGGAGCCATCAAAATGGAAAAATCCATCCCCATCGCAGAGGCCAAGAATCGACTGCCGGCAATCATTCGAGACTTGGAGCGGGAGCGGGTTGTCACCCTGACCCGTCATGGAAAGCCGGTGGCGGTACTGCTGGCGAACAGCGAATACCGGCGGCTGAATCGAAAAGGAAGCTTTGGCATTGATTTAGCCGCCTTTCGCCGTCGCTTGGAAGAAAGCGGCGTAGTGATCACCGATCAGGATTTGGACAGCCTGCGCGATTGCTCTGAAGGTCGTGCCCCGAGCCTATAAAATGAAATACCTGCTCGATACCAACGTGCTATTGGAACCGGTCAAACCGACAGCCGATGTCAACGTATTGAAGCACCTTGTGCTCTTTGAACATGAAATCGCCACCGCAGCGCCGGTTTTGCATGAACTCCAATACGGTGTGCGCCGTTTGGCCGAATCCGCCAAACGCCGAACGCTTGAGGCGTATCTGAAGGAAGTCGTCCTGCCCAACATCCCCATTTTGCCGTACGACCAGCGTGCAGCGGTCTGGCACGCCGACCAAAGAGCTCGGCTGGCGATCAACGGTCGTCCGCTGGCTTTCGTTGATGGCCAAATCGCCGCCATCGCGAGGGTGAACGGCTTGGTATTGGTGACCCGCAATGTCGCCGACTTCCTCGGTTTTCAAGATCTGGAGGTTGAAAACTGGCATGATGATTTGTGATCACGCCGATATCTCAACGGCCTATCCGCCCATCTTTGGGGCAGAAGGAGAATGACGCTTGCCGAATCACGACACCCACCGCAAAACCATCGGCTACATCCTGTGGGTCTTCGGCTTCACCGGCAGCCATCGTTTCTACTACGGCAAACCGGTCAGCGGCACCATCTGGTTTTTCACTCTGGGACTGCTGGGCATCGGCTGGTTCATCGACCTGTTCCTGATTCCCTCCATGGACCGCCAGGCGGACCTGCGTTTTACCGCCGGCCTCAAGGACTACACCGTGGCCTGGGTGCTGCTCACCTTTCTCGGGATCTTCGGCGGCCACCGGTTCTACCTGGAAAAGTGGATCACCGCGGTGATCTACCTGTTCACCGGTGGGATCTTTGGGCTGGGCTACCTCTACGACCTGTGGACCCTCAACGACCAGGTGACGCTGATCAACCAGCGTTAGCGCTGGGTCCTGTCAAAGCTTCAAATCTGGAATCTTGAATCTTGCTTAGCGACAACCAATAGGCCATCCCAATGCCGGGCGGCCTTCATTCCATCAGTAGCAGGCTCAGCGCCATCACCGCCATCCCGCCGATCAACCCCAGGATGCTGTCGTGCCCCTTGCCGTAGGCCCGGCTGGTGGGCAGCAGCTCGTCCAGGCTGATGTAGACCATGATCCCGGCCACGCCGCCGAAGAGAATCCCCATCACCTGGGGCGGCATCACGCCGTTGCCGCTGCCCACCACTAGGCGCAGGGCCAGGTAGGCCACGCCGGCGCCTACCGGTTCGGCCAACCCGCTCAGGAAGGAATAGACGAAGGCCTTGCGGCGGTTTCCGGTGGCATAGTAGATGGGCACGGAGACGCTGATGCCCTCGGGAATGTTGTGCAGGGCGATGGCCACGGCGATGGCCACCCCGAGGCCGGGGTCTTCCAGGGCCGCCAGGAACGTGGCCAGCCCCTCGGGAAAGTTGTGGATGCCGATGGCCAGAGCCGTGAACAGGCCCATGCGCAGCAGCTTGCGCCGGCTGGCGCCGTGGTCGTCGATGCCGGCGGCGACATTGCGCCGGCAGGTCTCGGCGTGCAGGTAGCACTCCGGCGTGGGCGCCGAGGTGTCGTGAAGCGGTGCCGTCTCGGATTCCGATGGGGTTTCGTGGGGGTTTTCGGCCGCCGGCACCAGGTAGTCGATAAAACCGATGAGCAGGATGCCGCCGAAAAAAGAAGCTGCGTTGATCCACTGGCCCATCACCTCGCCGTAGCGGCCGGTGAGGGCCTCGACTCCCTTGAAAAAAATCTCCACGAAGGAGACGTAGAGCATGACACCGGCCGAAAAACCGGTGGCCACCGACAGGAAACGGTAGTCGGTTTTCTTGGCCATAAAGGCGATGACGCTGCCGATGCCGGTGGCCATGCCGGCAAACACGGTCAGCCCCATCGCCGTCCAGACGTCCTGCATAATGGGCCTCGCGGCGGCAGCAAAAGACAAGGCGGCGGCCGTACTCAACGGCCGCTGCATGGGGCTTATTTTGAGGCGGGAAGATGCTGCTGGAGCCAGTCGCTGATGAAATCGGCCAGATCCTCCATCTGGGCGGTGCTGAGGCTCACGATCCCCTCGGCGAGTTCCTCGGTCTTTTCTTCAGGCAGATCCAGGGTCTTGTTGAGCATGAAGCTGTCCACCTCGCCGTCGTCCAGCAGCAGGCCGCAGCCGCCGGCGGTGCCAAGGAATTCCTCGTCGACAAAAATCGGCACCACCATCTTGGACAGGCCGGCGTCGCATTCGCCGATTACCGGCTTGCGGGTGTCGCGGGCTTGGTTGGCCAGGTTCATGTGGGCCACGGCACAAATATAGCTTTGACCCCGGTCGTCGGCCTTGATGACCGGGCAAAGCCGGTTGGCAAAGCGCTTGGTGTCGGTGATGCGGATCCCGTCCACATCGAAAACGCTGGCCTGCAGGCCGGAGCGGTTGAAAATCTCGTCTTCAAGTTCTTTCCAGGCTTCCAGGGGCAACACGTCGGTCAGTTTCATTCCTTCTCCTACCTCTACTTTAGAGAGCTTCGAATTGAATCGGGCCCATCGCAAGAAATCCGTCCAGGGATCCCTCTCCTCAGCCTTCGCCTTCGGCCAGGCCTGACAGGTCGCTCGGAACAACAATTGTCAGAGATTTTTGAGCGCTTGCCTTATTTCAAGGCGCCGGCGATGGCCTCCGCCGTCCGCTTTATTTCGTCCATGTCCCCGGGAATCAGCTCCCAGGCGGTCATCTTGAGCTCAGGCTCCGTGCTGCTGCGCGGAATCAGGTGGAAATGGTAGTGCATCACCACCTGGTTCACCGCCCGCCCGTTGAGCTGCAGGCAGGCAATCCCGTCGGGCTTGAGGCTGTCGCGGATGGCGGCGGCGATCTTTTTGGCGGCCCGCTGCACGGCCATCAGGTCCGCCTCTTCGATCTCCCACAAGTTTTCGGCGTGGGCCTTGGGGATGACCAGGGTATGGCCGCGGGTGATGGGATTGATGTCGGCAAGCGCCAAAACCCGATCGTCCTCATAAACCTTGAAACAGGGGATCTGTCCCTGGACGATCTTGCAAAAGACGCATCCTTCCATGTCTGCCTCCTTTTAAGGTTGAGGGGGGGACAAAGGTGACCCAGCATCGGAAATTTGGCGGAAGCTTGTCAAGGGGAAAAACAGGTCTTGAAGCGGCGTCACACCCAGCCGCTGCATCGCTTCCGGCACAAACCGTCCGGCTTCATCCGAAAGATGGGCAGGCATCCTTTTGTCAATCCGCAAGGACACATCTCACCGGCTGATCTCCATGCAATCCTTGGTGAGCCCGGCATCGAAATCCACCGGGTAGCAGCCGTCGAAGCAGGCCTTGCAGAAAACCTGGTCCGGCAGATCGATACCGGTGGCCGCCAGCATCCCCTCGCTGGTCAGGTAGTGGAGCGAGTCGAGGCCGAGGTGATCCTTCAATTCCGAGACGCTTTTGCCGGCGGCGACGAGCTCGCCGCGGGTGGAAAAGTCGATCCCGTAGTGGCAGGGAAAGCGGTGGGGCGGGCAACTGATGCGCATGTGAACTTTTTTGACGCCCAGCTCCCGCAAGGCCCGCACCCGGATGCGGGCCGTGGTGCCGCGGATGATGGAATCCTCGATGATGATGATGTCCTTGCCCCGCAGCACCTCCTTGACCGGGTTGAGCTTCACCCGCACCCCGAAATCGCGCATGCTCTGGGTGGGTTGGATGAAAGTGCGCCCGACGTAGTGATTGCGGATCATGCCCATCTCGAAGGGAATGCGCGAAGCTTCGGCATACCCGATGGCCGCGTAGACCCCCGAGTCGGGAAACGGCATAACCAGGTCGGCGTCCACGGGACTCTCCAGGGCCAGTTGGCGGCCGAAGGCCTTGCGCATCCGGTAGACATTGGCGTCGCGGATGGTGCTGTCCGGTCGGGCGAAGTAGATGTACTCGAAGATGCACAGGCTCTCGCGGTCGGCGCGGGGCCCCTGGATGCTGCGCAGGCCGTTTTCATCGATGATCACGATCTCGCCCGGAGCCACCTCCCGGACGTACTCGGCCTGGATCAGATCCAGGGCGCAGCTTTCGCTGGCCAGCACGAAGCTGCCGTTGAGCCGGCCGATGCAAAGCGGCCGGAACCCGTTGGGGTCCTTGATGCCGATGACCTCGCCGCGGCTGGTGAGCGCCACGAAGCTGTAGGCGCCCCGGAGTCGTGCCACCGTCTCGTTCAGCGCCGCCTCCAGCCCCTTATCCAGGTTCTTGACGAGCAGGTGGAGAAAGATCTCGCTGTCGCCGGTGGTCTGGAAGATCGAGCCGGTGGACTCAAGCTCGGCACGCAGGATGTGGGCGTTGACAAGGTTGCCGTTGTGGGCCACGGCGTAGAAGCGGCCCCGGTGCTGGACCACGAAGGGCTGGGCGTTGACCAGGATCGAGCCGCCGGTGGTGGAATAGCGCACGTGCCCGATGGCGCTGCCCCCGCCCAGCTCGGCCAGGTGGGCCGCGTCGAAAACGTCGGGCACCAAACCCATCCCCTTGTGGGCATGGATCCGCCGGTCCTGGTGGACGGCGATACCGGCGCTCTCCTGGCCCCGGTGCTGCAGGGCGTAGAGACCGAAGTAGGTAATCTGGGCCGCTTCCGGGTGGCCGTAGATGCCGAAGACGCCGCAGGCTTCCCTCGGCCGCTGTGCGGCCTGTTGGAAACTGGAAATTGGAAACCGGAAATTGGGTATTGGAGATTCGATACACGATGGCTGCGGCCGGGACAGATGGAATGCCAGAGAAGTCGGCTGATGATTTGCTGTCATTATTTGGTGCTCCGGATGAAGGCGTTTAATTTCGGGCCGAGTTTTTCGATAATCTCGGTGTATGGATGGGCATCTATGGCCTTGATTACATTTCGGCGGATGAGCTTGGATTCCGGGGCAAGCCCGGAATGACGGAACGGGCTAAACCCAGGATCGGGCCGGACGAATCCGCTATTATTCAGCAGCTCGTCACCCCGGGCCTTGGCCCGTGGTCCATGTCGAACGGCTGAAAATTTTCGGATACTTTTCAGGCAATTGCGCGAAGCCACATACGAAACAAAATAGCGGTAAATCCGAGCTTCCCGTTTCTAATTTCCAATTTTATGCCTCAAAATACTCCTGGAGCGCCTGCACACTCAGCGCCCGGGCCTTCAGGGCCGCGATGCCCCGCACCATGGCCCTGGCGCCGGCCAAGGTGGTGGCGTAGGGAACGCGGTACTTGAGCACCGCCCGGCGGATCTCGAAACCGTCGCGCTGGGTCTGCTCCCGGCGTCCGCTGCCGGTGTTGATCACCAGTTGGATCTCCTGGTTCTTGATGGCGTCCACCACGTGGGGCCGCCCGGAGGAAACCTTGTTGATGGGCCGGTTGGCAATCCCGTTGGCCGCCAGGTAGGCGCTGGTGCCCCGGGTGGCCACGATGGCGAAGCCGATCTCGGCCAACTGGCGCGCCACGGGTACCAGGGCCGGCTTGTCGCGGTCTTCCACCGACAGGAAGACTGTTCCGGCAACGGGCAGATGCTGGCCGGCACCTAGCTGCGCCTTGGCGTAGGCCAGGCCGAAATCCGCGTCGATGCCCATCACTTCCCCGGTGGACTTCATCTCCGGCCCCAGCAGGGTATCTGCTCCCGGGAAGCGGTCGAAGGGCAGCACCGCCTCCTTCACCGAGACGTGGAGCGGCACCTTCTCCTCGGTCAACCCCAACTCGGCCAGGGTCACCCCGAGCATCAACCGTGTCGCCACCTTGGCCAGGGGCACCCCGGTGGCCTTGGAGACGAAGGGCACGGTACGCGAGGCGCGCGGGTTGACTTCCAACACGTAGAGCCGGCGATCCTTGATGGCATACTGGACGTTCATCAGCCCCACCACGCCAAGCTCGGCGGCCATGGCCCGGGTGGCCGCCGCCACCTGCTCGGTCATTTCAGCGTCGATGCTGTAGGGCGGCAGTACGCAGGCCGAGTCGCCCGAGTGGATGCCGGCCTCCTCGATGTGCTCCATGATCCCGCCGATGATGGTCGCCTGCCCGTCGCTGATGGCGTCCACGTCCAGCTCAATGGCGTCTTCGAGAAACTTGTCGATGAGCACCGGGTGCCCCGGCGAAGCCATGATGGCCAAACGGGTGAAGCTTTCCAGGTCAGCCTGGTCGTAGACGATCTTCATGGCCCGGCCGCCCAGCACGTAGGAAGGGCGCACGATCACCGGGTAGCCGATGCGCGCGGCCACCCGGGCCGCCTCGGGCACCGAGCCGGCCGTGCCGTTGGGCGGCTGCTCGAGGCCGAGCTTGTGGAGCATGGCCTGGAACAGCTCGCGATCCTCGGCCCGGTCGATGCTCTCGGGCTGGGTGCCGAGAATCTTCACCCCGGCCTCGGCCAGGGGCACGGCCAGGTTGAGGGGTGTCTGGCCGCCGAACTGGACGATGATGCCCAGCGGCTTTTCGGTCTCCACGATGTGCAGCACGTCTTCCCTGGTCAGCGGCTCGAAGTAGAGCTTGTCGCTGGTGTCGTAGTCCGTGCTCACCGTCTCGGGGTTGGAGTTGACCATGATGCTCTCGATGCCCATTTCGCGCAGGGCGAACGAGGCGTGCACGCAGCAGTAGTCGAACTCGATGCCCTGGCCGATACGGTTGGGTCCCCCGCCGAGAATCATCACCTTTTTGCGCTCAGACACCCGGGCCTCGTTTTCCTCCTCGTAAGTGCCGTAGTAGTACGGGGTGGCGGCGCGAAACTCCGCCGCGCAAGTGTCCACCAGCTTGTAGACCGGCCGTATGGCCAGCTCCCGGCGCCGGGCGGCCACGCGGTTTTCATCCGTTGCCGTCAGGTGGGCGATCTGGATATCGGAAAACCCGAGGCGCTTGGCCTGCCAGAGGGTTTCCCGGTCCAGGTCCCCTCGGCGCGCCTTTAGCTCTTCCTCGAAGTCAACGATCTGCCGGATCTGGTGCAGGAACCATGGATCGATACCGGTGAGCCGGTGGACGGCAGCGATGTCGAGCCCCGCTTTCAACGCCCGCCGCAGGTAAAAGAGGCGCTGGCTGTTGGGCTCGGCCAGCTTCTGCTCGATTTCGGCCACCGTCAACGGGGTATCGGCCCGCTCGCCGCGCTCGGCCCCATCGCGGCCGTCGGCCCCGAGTCCGTGGCGGCCGATCTCCAGGGACCGCAGGGCCTTTTGCAGCGCTTCCTTGAAAGTGCGGCCGATGGCCATGGCCTCGCCCACCGAGCGCATGGCGGTGGTGAGCAGGTCCTCGGTCTCGGGAAACTTCTCGAAGGTCCAGCGCGGGATCTTGACCACGCAGTAGTCCAGGGTCGGCTCAAAGGCGGCCATGGTCTCGCCGGTGATGTCGTTTCGTATCTCGTCGAGGGTGTAGCCCACGGCCAGCTTGGCGGCGATCTTGGCGATGGGATAGCCGGTAGCCTTGGACGCCAGCGCCGAGGAGCGCGACACCCGCGGGTTCATCTCCACCACCACCATCTCGCCGGTTTGCGGATTGATGGCGAACTGCACGTTGGAGCCGCCGGTATCCACCCCGATCTCGCGCATGATGGCGATGGCCCCGTCGCGCATCATCTGGTACTCGCGGTCAGTGAGGGTCTGGGCCGGGGCCACGGTGACCGAATCGCCGGTGTGCACCCCCATGGGGTCGAAGTTCTCGATGGAGCAGATGATGCAGACGTTGTCGTTGCGGTCGCGCATCACCTCCAGCTCGTACTCTTTCCAGCCCAGTACCGATTCTTCCAGCATCACCTGGTGGATCAGGCTGGCGTCGATGCCCGCCTTGGCCCACAGGTCCAGGTCTTCCGGGTTGTAGGCCACTCCGCCGCCGGTGCCCCCCAGGGTAAAGCTGGGGCGCACGATGATCGGGTAGCCGATCTCGCCGGCGATCCGGTGAGCGTCTTCCATGGTGGTGGCGATGCCGCTTCTGGGAATGCGCAGGCCGATACGTTCCATGGCCCGGCGGAACCGGTCCCGGTCTTCGGCCTTCTCGATGACCGCAATGGACGCCCCGATCAGCTCCACGTTGAACTTTTCCAGCACCCCCATGCGGGCCACTTCCACGGCGGTGTTCAGGCCGGTCTGGCCCCCCAGGGTCGGCAGCAGGGCGTCGGGCCGTTCCTTTTCGATAATCAGGCTCACCGCCTGCGGGGTCACCGGCTCGATGTAGGTGCGGTCGGCGGTGTCCGGATCGGTCATGATGGTGGCCGGGTTGCTGTTGACCAGCACCACCTCGTAGCCTTCCTCGCGCAGCGCCTTGCAAGCCTGGGTGCCGGAATAGTCGAACTCGCAGGCCTGGCTGATGATGATCGGCCCGGCGCCGATGATGAGGATCTTGTGGATGTCGGTTCGTTTGGGCATGGTTTCCGGATTTTCCGTTCGGCACTGTTCAGCCGGGGAGGATACGATGATTTTTCTTCGGCACGGGTCGAAACCCGCTCCTGACCGTCGCCAACATCGTGGAGAAGGCAAAATCTGCCTCGCCCGAGCTGGGCGAGGCGATGTTTATCGCCCTTCGATCAGGGCCCGAAATTCGCCAAAGAGGTAATGGGCGTCGTGGGGGCCCGGGCCGGCTTCCGGATGGTATTGCACGGCGAGCAGCCCAAGATCCCGGTGGCGGAACCCTTCCAGGGTGTTGTCGTTGAGGTTGATATGGGTCACTTCCACCCCGGTTCGGTCCAGGCTTTCGAGATCCACGGCAAAACCGTGGTTCTGGCTGGTGATCTCCACCCGGCCGGTGATCAGGTTTTTCACCGGCTGGTTGATGCCGCGATGGCCGAACTTGAGCTTGTAGGTCCGCCCGCCCAGGGCCAGGCCGAGCAATTGATGGCCAAGGCAGATGCCGAAGATCGGCCGTTCGCCGAGCAGTTCGCGGATCGTCTCCACGGCATAGACCACCGGCTGGGGGTCGCCGGGGCCGTTGGACAAAAAAATCCCGTCCGGCGCCAGGGCCCGCACCGCCTCGGCCTCGGTTTGCGCCGGCACCACGAGGATCTCGCAGCCCTGGCGTTCCAGGCAGCGCAGGATGTTGAACTTGATGCCGAAATCAAAGGCCACCACCGACGGGCGCCGGCCGCGGTAACGCCAGATGCGCCGGTCCAACACGGTCTCGGAAGCCTTGAGGGGTTCCGGCCGCCCCTCTTCCCAACGATAGGCCGTCCCGCTCGTCACCACCCGGGCCAGGTCCAGCCCGACCATGGAATCGATGCCGCGGGCCTTGGCCACCAGGGACTGCGGATCGAGATCGGTGGTGGAGACCACCGCCCGCATGGCCCCGGCATTGCGGATGTGGCGCGTCAGGGCCCGGGTGTCCAGATCGTCGACCCCCATTACGTGCTGGGATTTCAGGTAGTCGGCCAGAGTCCGCTCGGCGCGCCAGTTGCTCGGATGCGCCTGGTACTCGCGGGTCAGGAAGGCGGCCACCTGGATCCGGCCGGATTCGACATCCGCGGCGTTGACCCCGTAGTTGCCGATGAGCGGATAGGTCATGGCCACCATCTGGCCGCGGTAGGAGGGATCGGTCAGGATCTCCTGGTAGCCGCTCATGCCGGTGTTGAACACCACTTCGCCGGCGGCTTCGCCGGGGCCGGTGAAACTGCGGCAGGCGAAGGTGCGGCCGTCTTCCAGGGCGAGCAGGGCTTTCACCATTTACACGTTACCTTGCGAATCGAGAAAAAGGGACTCAAGGGGCAAAAAAACCAAGTTGCCAGTTTCAAACCTCACTCCAACGGCGTGTTCGCTACCAGGGTCCAGATACCGCAAGGGCATGCCCCGGCGCAAAAACCGCAGCCGATGCAGCGGTCCGCGGCCGCCTGGTAGCGGAAACCGCCGTCGGCCTCCGCCACGCGCGCAATGGCCGCCTGGGGGCAGACCGCCACACAGATACCGCAATCGCGACACGTTCCGCAACTGGCGCACTGCTCCCCGCACTGGTTCACGTCCTCGTAGACCACGATGCGCGGATCGAAATAGGCCAGAGCGATGCGTTCCTTGTCGATCATCGGCCGGGCGGCGCCTTCAGGCCGCCGGCCGGCGAGGATGGCGTCGATGGCCGCCGCGGCCCGGCGCCCGGCGCCGATGGCGTCGGTGATCAGGCCGGGGCGCACCGCGTCGCCGACGGCGAAAATCTTCGGGTCACTGGTCTGAAAATGCGCGTCCACCCGGACGAACCCACGGTCCACGGCGACGGAGGCCGGCAGGAAGGAAAGGTCCGGGCTGTCGCCGATGGCCACCACCACCGTGTCGGCGGCCAGCAGCTCTCCTTCCCGGGTAACCAGTCCGTCCTCGGTGATCTCCCGGGTGAAGACCGGCCAGCGAAACTTGGCCCCCGCGGCCTCGGCCGCCTGCCGCTCCTTGCCGAAGGAGGCCGGCTCCTGCACGTCGATCAGGGTAATTTCTTCGGCGCCCAATCGATGCACCTCGGTGGCCACGTCGCAGCCCACGTTGCCCGCGCCCACGATCACCACCCGCCGACCCGGCCGCATGCTTCCCGCCTTGGCCCTGGCCAGAAAATCCAGCGCCGTGACCATCCGCTCGGCCCCGGGCACCGGCAGGCTGCGGGGTTTTCCAGCCCCCACGGCCACCACGGTGAAATCGTAATCTTTCTTCAGCCGCTCCACCTCGGCAGGCGACAGCGGCTGCTCCAGGCGCCGGTGCTCAATGTCCCGGCGCAGCCGCTCCAGTTCGGCATCCAGCACCTCCGGCGGGATCCGGCTCTCCGGAATGGCTGCCGTCATCTTGCCGCCGAGCTGCTCGGCCGCATCCAGGACCACCGGCCGGTGCCCGTTACGCCGCAGTTGCCAGGCCACCGAAAGGCCGGCCGGGCCGCCGCCGATCACGGCGATTTTTCGATTGTCCGCCGGCGGCATCTTGGGAGTGTGGGCCGCCATGCTTGCCCGCCCAAGCAGGGTGACATCCACCGGTGCCATCAGGGCCGCGTGCTTGGTGCAGGCCGCCATGCACAGGTTGGGGCACAGATACCCGCAGACGGCGGCCGGAAACGGGGTGTAGAACAGGGCGAGTTCCACCGCCTCGTCGATTTTTCCCTGGCGCACCAGGGCCCAGCGCTCCTGCACCGGGATCCCGGTGGGGCAGTTGGCCTCGCAGGGAGCGGCGTATTTGCCGTTTTCCCACACCGGCACCCAGCGCCGCAGGTCCCCGCTGACAATGACCGGAATCGGGGACCGGTCGATGTCGGTGAGGTCTCCCACCAGCCCGCCGCGGCCCAGCTCGGCCTCCCAGACCTGCCGTCGGAAATCGGAGATCGGGCGCAGCCGCCGGCCGGTGCGCTCGTGGGGCGAAAGCGCCCTGAGCATCTGCCAGCCGAGGCGCCTGGTGAGCACCCCGGCCAGGTCCGGCCGCTCGATGTCGGCCAGAAAATAGGCCAGATGGTCGCAGAGCCACCGCCAGTCGGCATCGCCGATTTCCTCAAGCTTGGCGTCGGCCCGGCTGAAATCCTTGATGGGGCCGCGGAAAAAGACCTTGCCGCCCACCATGCCGACACAGGGCCGGTACCCCAGTACGTTGTCCGGGTTCTGGGGATCGATGCCGCAGACCACCGCCACCCCGCCGGCCATGAACTCGCCGAAGTAGTCGCCCGCCGAGCCCAGGACCCACAGCTCAGGGGGGGCAAAGCGCGGGTTGTTCTTGGTCATGGTCATGCCCCGGGCCCCGATACTGCCGGCAATGTAGATCCGGCCCTGGGCCATGCCGTTGGCCACCCCGTTGGCCGCATTGCCGTGGACCACGATATGCGCCCCGGCGTTGAGCCAGCCCACATCGTCCGAGGCCGGTCCCCGCAGCACGATGCGGGTGTTGGGAAAACCCAGGGAACCGAGGCGCTGGCCGGCGTGGCCCTCCACCAGCAGGTCCACCGGTTCGCTGCCGGCCCGCCACAGCCGCCCGCCGATGCCGTGCTGGCCGAAGGCCTTGACCTTGATCCGCCGCCGGCCTTCGGCTACCGCCTGCTGGATCTGCTCTTCCAGCAGGCGCGATTCCACCCGCTGGCCGTCCTTGACGCCGGCGATGAGCTGGTAGGAGGTTTCCTGCGGAGGAGATACTGTATTCATCTTGATAACTCCTCAAGAGTTACGAGTGCGCTAAAGTGAGCTAAAGTTGTGGTGTCGCTTCGCTCCGGTTTTTTGTAAAAACAGCCAGAATGCCTTAACTTTAGTCACTCGTTCAGACCACGAACCGGATATCCAACCGCCGGGCCGCATGGTAGTCGTCGATGCCGATGGCGTCCGCCATCCCGATGGGCAGGGAGGTGGAGCGGCCCAGGGGGGCGACGATCTTTTTCAGCTCGGTGTCGAAGGCCAGCACCGTGTCCACCAGCCGCTGGGCCACGTCGTCCACGTCCAGGCGCCGGTAGAGGCGCGGATCCTGGCTGGTGATCCCCTTGGGGCACTGGCCGATGTTGCAGATGTTGCAGCGGTCGCTCTCGCTGCCGAGGCAGCCGGCGGCGGCCTGCATGATGTATTTTCCCACCTGGATCCCGCTGGCGCCCAGCATGATCAGGGCGGCGGCATTGGCGGCCAGGTTGCCCGACTTGCCCACCCCGCCCCCGGCGAACAGGGGCAGCTCGTTCTGCTGTCCCAGGGCCACCAGGGTCTGGTAGCAGTCGCGGATATTGCTGGCGATGGGATGGCCCATGTGGTCCATGGAAACGTTGTAGGCCGCCCCGGTGCCACCGTCTTCGCCGTCGACGGCCAACCCGCCGGCAAAAGGGTTGCGGGTGAGGTTGTTCAGGACCGCCAGGGCCGTGGACGTACCGGAAATCTTGGGATAGACCGGCACCCGGAAGCCCCAGGCCATGGACATGGACAGGATCATCTTGGCCACCGACTCCTCGATGGAGTACTGGGTCTGGTGG
>DQXI01000046.1 GCA_011042305.1 Desulfobacteraceae bacterium | reverse complement strand
GGGAATCGATTCGTCGCGGATCACCACCCAGGTGATCCGGGGGGCGGAGAGCCGGGCGGCGGCCATTGCCGAGGAGGCCAAGAATGGTGATTACGCCACCATCGTCCTCGGCCGGCGGGGCCAGTCGAAAGTCGGAGACTTTTTCATGGGGCGGGTGGCCAACAAGCTGATCTACGCCGCCAGGCAGCACAGCATCTGGATCGTGAACTGAGCAGGAAGAAGCCATGAAGAACGAGCCGATGACGTCAAACAGCCCTGACTCGACCCCCGCTGCTCAGGTCGAGTCGATGCAAGTGGGCGGTGTCGCGCTGCGGATCCGCCCCATCGAACCCCAGGACGACCGGCGCCTGGTGGAATTTTTCAACAACCTTTCGCCCCGCAGCATCTACATGCGCTTTTTCGCCCCGATGAAGCAGTTGTCGGCGGCCATGGTGGAGCGCTTGACCCGGGTGGATCCCCAGCGGCACATTGCCCTGGTGGCGCTGAGCCGCGACGATCCCGGCCATCCGATGTTGGGCGTCGCCCGGGTGATCGCCCAGGACGACCTCCGCCATGGCGAGTTTTCCATCGTGGTGGCCGACGCCTGGCAGGGACGGGGGATCGGCGCGGCACTGCTCCAGCGCTGCATCGACCTGGCGGCCAGGCGGGGAATCCAAAAAATATGGGGGCTCGTACTGGTTGAAAATACCCAAATGCTGGCCCTGGGCCGGAAGTTGGGGTTTACCATTCAACGCTCCGGAGGCGCCGAATACGAGTTGACCATCGATGTCACCGCTGCAGCGCCGGAGACCGAAAGGATGGTCCAACGTGTCCCGACCTTATAAAATCCTGGTGGCGGATCGCAATCCCCACGTGCGGCGGTTCTTGTCCCGGGAGTTGAGCGCCGCAGGGTTCCAGGTTGAGGCGGCCGCCAGCGCCAAGCGTTTAATGGAAGCTCTGGGCGATGAGGCCGGCCCGGATCTGCTGGTGGTGGACCCGGATCTGCCGGATGCCGAGAGCCCGGCGTTGCTCGCGCAGATCCGCGAGCGGTGGCCGGCCGTGCCGGTGGTGATTCACACGTTTTTTTGCGAGTTGACGGAACAGCCCCAGAATTTGGCCTGGACCGCCGCCTGCGTGGAAAAAAACGCCAACAGCAGCGACATGCTCATCCGGGAGGTTCGCCGGCTTCTCAAGACGCCTGTTTCGAGTTCTCCGACGTGATCAGAAAGAAAACTTTGGCGAGGGCGCTTCAGGGGATGTCGTCTTCCCGGCGACCGCACTCGGTGCAGCGGCCGTCGGGCCCGATGATGCCGATGCAGCTTTCGTCGGGACAAAGCCGGCGCGACTGCCAATCGTCGTTTTCGACGGGTTCTGGCAGCTCCCCCGTCTCCTCGGCTTCGGCGGCAGAGGGCGCCGGCGAGGGTTCGGGCCGTTGATCCACCGCGGGATGCGCGCTGGCATCAGGGGGTTCCTGGTCGCTGACGGAATCCGCCAGGCGGCCGCACTCGGTGCAGCGGCCATCGAGGCCGATGATGCCGATACAGCTTTCGTCTGGGCACAAACGCCGCTTTTCCCAGTCCAGCGAATTGTCGTCCGTCGTTTTCTCAACGTCCCCCATCACGCTTCCTTCCCCCTCTTTCCTGCTGCGCCATCCAGGCGTGGTTGCGGGCTGCCGCCGGTATCGCGGGGCCCTGTCACGGTTTTGGCCTTTCCTATAGCCAAGCCTGGATCTCCTGTCAAAGGCGACCTCGGTTAAATTTGGGTGGAATCCCGATGGTTATCAGGGTTATGATGCATTCTGCGGCCAACCCGCATCTGGGGGGCGGAGCGGTGCCCCCGGCCAGGTCTGACCCGATGAGCGACTACTACCAGCGTTTCGCGCGCCCTTACAATCAGCGCACCTTTGCCGTTGATCCGGCCGCATTTCTACAACCGCTGCTGGACATCCTGCCGACCGGTAGCCGGATCCTGGATGTGGGTTGCGGCAGCGGACGGGACCTGCTGTGGTTGCGCCGGCGCGGGTTCGCCATGACCGGCTTTGAACGCTCCGAAACCCTGGCTGCCCTGGCGGAAGCCCAGAGCGGCTGTCCGGTGATCCGGGGCGATTTCCGGACCTTTGATTTTTCTCAATTCTCATTCGAAGGGTTGCTTTTGGTGGCCGCCCTGGTGCATGTGCCCCATGGCGAGCTGGCTGGAGTGCTCAGTGGTATCTTGAAGGCCCTGCGACCGGGGGGGATCGTGCTGCTCAGCCTGAAAAAAGGCGACGGGTTCGTTGACGCCGAGGGCCGGCGCTTTTACCGGTGGCCGCCGGCCCTTCTTGATCCGATCCTGGAGCGCCTTGGACTTGTCGCCTGGCGGGCGGCGGAACTTCCTTCGGCGATGGGGGCGGCCGACATCTGGTTGACCCGCTATCTGCGCAAAAGTGAACCATGACCTGTTGTTTCGGGGCCGAACGTCTGGTTGGCAGGGGCCAGCGGGCCGCTGCGGCCGGTGACCCGGCGGCGGCCGTGGCGTTCTATGATCGCGCCCTGGCAAGGTGCGCTGACCACGCGCCGGCGCACCTGTACCGGGCCTTGAGCCTCAGCGCGCTGCAGGACCACTGCGCCGCCGCCGCCAGCGTCCAACAGGCGGTGAAACGGGAGCCCCGGCGGCCGGCCTACCGCTTGTTGCAGGGAGTGGTGGCCTACGATGCCGGGGACCTGCCCGGGGCCATCGATGCCTTCCGGGCCGCCGTGCGCCTGTCGCCGGCCAACCGGCTGGCCGCTGCTTATGCCCGCCTGGCAGCGATTCGACGCGACCTGCCTCGGCCGGATCCCGGCCACCTGGCGGCCCTGGAAACGCTGATGGCCAGCACCAACCCCGCCTTCCAGGCACGCTGGCTGGTTTTGTGCGAATCCGCCCTGGCTGACGGCCAGCCGAAGGGACGGTCCCTGGCCGAGCAGATGATCGCTGCCACCTATCTGGGGGGGGCGGCCGAGGCACGGCAACCGCTGTGGGCAGCCCGGATTTCTCGGTGGTTTTCCGCCCTGGGAGGTTTTACCCCGGCGCGGCGGGCCGCTCTGGCCCTGGCGCGGCAGGCCGAGGCGCGCCTGGCGGCCGAAGACGTTGACGGGGCCTTGGAGTTGCTCGCCCTCGCCCTTCAACAGCGTCCCGGCGCCGAGGACCTGTTGGACTGCTACCTGGATCTTTGCCTCTACCAGGGCAGCTATGAACCGATTCTCCGGCAGGTGGGAACCGACGAGGAGATACAGCGCCTCGAAGGCCAGCCCGACGTCCAGGCTGCCGCCGGCGCCGATGCCCTGTTGCTGCTGGGCCTGGTGCGTTTCCACCAGAAAAGCGTCGATGCGGCCATGGCCTTGCTCGAAGCCGCCGCCGCCGCTGATCCCCGCGACTACCTGGCCCCGTATTTCCTCGGCGTCAGCTTCCTGCTCGCCGCCGACCTTCCGGCGGCACGGCAGTGGTTTCAAAAAGCCGTCTCCCAGATCAACCCGAGCATCGCCGCCCTGCGCCTGGCGGAATGGCGGCGCTGCTTGGGGGCTTCTGCGGACTGATGGGACCTCATGGACAGCCCGCGAGGTCCATTTTTGTCCCTGCCGTCCACTTTGTCCATTGCCCTCTAATACCGGTAATGCTCCGGCTTGAACGGCCCGGAAACCGGCACGCCGATGTACTCGGCCTGCGCCTCGTTGAGCCGGGTGAGCGAGCCGCCGAGTTTTTCGACGTGCAGCCGGGCCACTTCCTCGTCGAGTTCCTTGGGCAGCCGGTAGACATCGATGGGTCGCTTGTTTCGCCACAGGTCGAGCTGGGCCAGGACCTGGTTGGTGAACGAACTGCTCATCACGAAGCTCGGGTGCCCGGTGGCGCACCCCAGGTTCACCAGCCTTCCTTCGGCCAGCAGGTAGATGGAGTGGCCGTCCGGGAAGCTATAGCGGTCCACCTGGGGCTTGATGGGGGTCTTGGTCACCCCGTCCATGGCATTGAGGGCGTCCACCTGGATTTCATGGTCGAAATGGCCGATGTTGCACACGATGGCCTGGTCCTTCATCTGCGCCATGTGATCGGTGGTGATCACGTCCCGGTTGCCGGTGCAGGTGACGAAGATGTCGCCCATGGGCAGGGCCTGTTCCATGGTGACCACGTCAAAGCCGGCCATGAGCGCTTGCAGGGCGCAGATGGGGTCGATTTCGGTGACTAACACCTTGGCGCGATGGGCCGCCAGGGCCTCGGCGGACCCTTTGCCCACGTCGCCATAGCCGCAGACCACGGCGGTCTTGCCGGCGACCATCACGTCGGTGGCGCGCTTGATGCCGTCCACCAGCGATTCGCGGCAGCCGTAGATGTTGTCGAACTTGCTCTTGGTTACCGAGTCGTTGACGTTGATGGCCGGCGCCAGCAACTGGCCGCCGCGGGCCATCTGGTAGAGCCGGTTGACCCCGGTGGTGGTTTCTTCGGACACCCCGCGCCACTCGGCCACCACGTCGTGCCAAAAGTTCGGCGCGGTCTTCTGGGTTTGGCGCAGCACGTCGTTGACGATGCGCAGCTCCTTGTTGGCGGTGAAGGCCTCCAGGATCTGCGGATCCTCCTCGGCCTGGTAGCCGCGGTGGATGATCAACGTCGCGTCGCCGCCGTCGTCCACCACCAGGTGCGGCCCTCGGCCGTCGGGCCAGGTGAGGGCCTGCTGGGTGCACCACCAGTATTCTTCCAGGGTCTCCCCCTTCCAGGCGAACACCGGCACGCCGGCGGCGGCCATGGCGGCCGCGGCATGGTCCTGGGTGGAAAAGATATTGCAGGAGGCCCAGCGTACATCGGCGCCCAAGGCCCGGAGGGTTTCGATGAGCACGGCGGTTTGCACCGTCATGTGCAGGCTGCCGGCGATGCGGGCCCCGGCCAGCGGCTTGGCCTCGCCGTATTTTTCCCGGGTGGCCATCAGGCCCGGCATTTCTTTTTCGGCGATCTCGATTTCGCGTCGGCCCCAATCGGCCAGACCGATGTCCCTGATCCGGTAATCTTCCCGGGGGGATTCATTGGCAAGCGTGGCGGCTGTTCCGCTCATATCTGTTTTTTCCTTTCTGGTTTGCTGTTTGACGGTGTTGAAATTCAGCGGGTGAAACGATGCTGAAAACGACTGCGGCCGGAGGCCGCTGGGCTCAGGCTGCCCGGCGGGCCAGCTGTTCGGCGGCGCGGCGCAGTTGTTCGGCCTTGTCGGTTTTTTCCCAGGGGAAATCGTCGCGGCCGAAGTGGCCGTAGGCCGCCGAGCGCTGATAGGACCAGCCTTGGGGATGAAGCAGGCCCAGGGCGTCGCTGATGGCCGCCGGGCGAAAATCGAAATGGTCACCGTTTTCCAACAGCGCTTGGAGCAGGCTTTCGTCGTATTTGCCCGTGCCGTAGGTGTCCACGTTGATGCTCAGTGGGTGGGCCACACCGATGGCATAGGCCACCTGGATCTCGCACTTGTCCGCCAGTCCGGCGGCCACGAGATTTTTGGCCGCGTAGCGGGCGTAGTAGGCCGCGCTGCGATCCACCTTGGACGGGTCCTTGCCGCTGAACGCTCCGCCGCCGTGGCTGCCCACGCCGCCGTAGGTGTCCACGATGATCTTGCGGCCGGTGAGACCGGCATCGGCCCAGGGGCCGCCCAGGACAAAAGCCCCGGTGGGATTGATGTAGTACTGCGTGTCGTCGGTAAGCAGGCCGGTGGGGCCGAGCACCCGCTTGGCCTCGGCCACCAGGTCGTGGCGGATCTCTTCCAGGGGGACTTCATCGGTCTGGTGGCTGATGACCACGGTGGTGATTTCCTCGGGCCGGCCGTTGTCGTATCGCACGGACACCTGGCTCTTGGCGTCGGGCCGCAGATACGGGATCTGGCCGCTGACGCGCCGCTTTTCCAGCTCGCGCAGCAGGCGGTGGCTGTAGGCCACCGGGCAGGGCATCAGCTCCGGGGTCTCGTTGGTGGCATAGCCGAACATCATCCCCTGGTCGCCGGCCCCCTGCTCGTCGTAGAGCCCTTCGCCTTCGGTGACTCCCTGGCTGATGTCGGGAGACTGGGGGTGGATGCGGCTGACGTAGTCGAAGGACTCGTGCCAGAACTTCAACTCTTCGCTGTTGTAGCCGATATCCTTGACCACCTGCCGGGCGATGGCCTCGGTGTCGATGTCGTTCCAGCCGTCGCAGGTCACTTCGCCCACGTTGACCACCAGGTTATGGCCCACCATGGTTTCACAGGCCACCCGGCTTTTGGGGTCCCGCTTCAGGCAGGCATCCAGGATGGCGTCGGAGATCTGGTCACACATCTTGTCCGGGTGGCCCCGGCCGACGGATTCGGAGGTAAATACGTGATTTGCACTGATTTTGCTCATGATTCAATCTCCTTTGTCTCTCCTTCGATAAAACACCAGGTGCACACCGGCGTAGCGTCGAACGGATTAATTACCGAAAATAATCCTCGGCATATCAACCATATGCCTGCGGTTATTTTTTTCGCGGGCCTTGATCTTGAACAAAAATCCTCATTTCTGGATGAACACTACCGAGGAGCGCGCCGCGCCGGCTGCGGCTGAATTTCTTTCGGTCGAGAAGGAAAATCAGTTTTAATCGGCGGCGCCGTTCTTGCGGCCTACAATGACGTAGTAGTACAGCGGGTTGCCGGCCAGGGAGAGCCGGTGGCAGTAGCGGCGGGATTCGAGCAATTCGAAGCCGTCGTTGAGCAGTTTTTTCATCGTTTCGCTGAAGCCGGTGTCGTCGGCATCCGACAGGAAGCGGTCCTTGATGTTGAAGGCCACCCAGGCATCGTCGGGCAGCAGATTGTAGGCGTTGATGAAAGCCTGGGTGCTGATGTCGCCGAATCCCAGGGCCGCCACGGTGACCAGGGTATTGAAGTTCCACCGGGAGAGGTCGTTCAACGCCTCATCGGTGGGATTGGCGAGGTCCATGACGTAGTAGTCGGCATAGACCTCGGGGCGGTCGCGTTCAGCCGCCTCGCGGGCCTCAGCGATGATATCCAGCCCCACAACTGCCTCGCAGTCCAGCTGGCGGGTGAGCATCTCTCCCACCTGCCCGTTGCCGGCCCCCAGGTCCAGGACCCGGACGGGTTGCTTCTGCCAACCGCCCCTGGCCATTTGGTTTTTCAACGTTTCGCAAACCACCCGGGGCGACTGGCAGTTGAGCGACTTGTAAAAATTGTCGTAGAGGCCGGGAATCTCGTAAAATCGGCCGTAATCATGCAGCCGCACGATTTCCTCGCCGTCATCGGTCACGATCTTGATCCACTCCTCGTTTTGATCGAGATTTCGGCATTTCTCCGGGATGACGATTTCCACAGGGCATCCATCCATACGCACCTCCTTGAAGATTAAATTGCCGCTGAAGTGCCAACAGGATGTTCCTCCATAAAAGCAATAGTGGTGCCAGCCACGTTCAAGTCCCTGGAATAAGGACGAAAAAAGAATCGCTGGATCTGACGGAGCCGTCTTTCAATGGAAGATTGGAATGGATTGTGTCCAAAAACCATACATATTCATCAGGTGGGGCGCCAAGCCTGTGTAAAATGTGGAATCCCTACAATCAAAAATTTGATGCCAGACCAGGCGGGCGGCAGTTTCGGAGAGGCCACACAAAAAGTGTACGATTAATGGACTCATTGGCTCTTGAAATCGATTTCCGAGGGGGGTACAAATTGCAATCCACCCAGCCGGACAACATTCGGAGGGCTGGTTTTCCCGGCTACTGCGATCCGTGGAGTGACCCGGAACGTTTTTCTTAGATGTTACAGGGGGTTTTTATGCCAGCCACACCACCGCCAAATGCCGACGAAACCGCCGCGGCGCGCATCGTCTGCCTCGATCGGTCGACGAACCTGTTTCGCCAGACGGAAGAACTGTTCCGCAATGATAACAGGGTCACCGTGGTTTACGAGAAAAGCATGGAGAAGGTGCTGGAGGTTGCGGAAGACGATGTTTGCGACGTCCTGCTGGCCTCCAGCGCCATCGTGCGCGACGGGCGGTCAGCGTGGAAGGAATTCATCGAGGTGCTGGGCGCCAAGAGCCCCTGGACCCGAGTGATCTTCCTCATTTCGCCCCGGGAGCTGGCCCTGGCCTCAAAAGCGCTGAAGGCCGGCTCCTACCACTACGCCAAGCTGCCCGTGGGCGACGAGGAACTCAGGCTACTCATTGAGGCCGCCTTGGACTGCCGGTCACGGGTCGATTCCCAAGTCCGGTTCGGACCGTCGCCCCGGGCGACGCGCTTCGAGGAGATGGTCGGGGTCTCGGCCGGCATGAAAAGCGTCTACCATATGATTCGCCAGGCGGCGGCCACAGATATTTTGGTGTTGCTCAGCGGTGAGACCGGCACGGGCAAGGACCTGGCCGCTCGGGCCATCCATCAGCTCAGCGACCGCCGCGATCAGCCCTTTCTTCCCGTTCACCTGGGTGCCTTGCCCAAAGAGCTGGTGCCGGGCGAGCTGTTTGGCCACGTCAAGGGGGCCTTTACCGGGGCCACCAAGGCGCGGGCCGGATCCCTGGAGCTGGCCGACGGCGGCACGGTGTTTCTCGACGAGATTTCCACCATCGACGATCGGGTCCAGATCAGCCTGCTGCGGCTGCTGGAAAACAAAACCTTTTGCCGCATCGGCGGCCGCCGCGCCATCAAGGCCGATGTGCGCATCATCGCCGCCACCAACGAAGACCTTTATGAAGCGGTGGAGGCCGGTCGTTTCCGGGAGGACCTCTACTACCGCCTGGAGGTCTTCCGCATCCACATGCCGCCTTTGCGCGAACGGATTGGCGATATTCCCCTGCTGGTCCAGGACTTCTTGACGCGCTACAACAAAATCTACGACAAGCGGATCAACGGCTTGGCCCCCGAGGCCATGGCCATGCTGGAAGCCTACGATTGGCCCGGCAACGTGAGGGAGCTGAAGAACGTCATCCACCGTGCCGTGGTGGTCTGCATGGGGGGCATCGTCACCCCCGAACACCTCTCGGCGCGCATCAAACCGGGCAGGGGAACCAAGGGGCGGGTCGTCTTACCGGTGGGCACCTCCTTTGAAGAAGCAGAACTGGAGTTGCTGCGCAAGACCCTTCAGGCCACCGGCAACAACCGGCGCCACGCAGCGGCGCTGCTGGGCGTCAGTCGCAGCACCCTCTACAACAAGATCAAGAAGTACCGGTTGTAAGCCGGCGATTCCACGCTTCCCCTGGCCGCACCATGCAACGGTTTCAATCTCCTGAAGGGCAGATCAGAGGAAGTGGCGGGCGCCGACCAGGCGGCGGCGATAGTAGCCGCCGTCAATGGAGTCGATGCGGATTCGCTTGCCCCGTCCCGGGGCGTGGATGAAGCGTCCGTCGCCGATGTACAGGCCCACGTGGGACACGCTGCGCCTGGCGGCGGTCCTGAAAAACACGAGGTCTGCCGGCCGGAGATCGTCGATGGCGATCGGCGCGCCGGCGGCGAACTGGGTGCGGGAGGTGCGCGGCAGCAGGTAGCCGTTGAGCCGGTAGGCGGTCATGGTCAGCCCGCTGCAGTCGAAGCCGTCGTCGACGGAGGCCCCGCCCCAACGGTAGGGAAGGCCGAGAAAGCTTTTGGCGGTGCGTACAATCTGGGCGCGCACGAAGGCGTCCCCGCGGAGCTGGCGCTGGCCCGCGGCCAACTGTTCCGGCACCACGATGTAAAAAACTTCCAGCACGCAGGCGCGCTGCAGGGCCAGGGCGCGCTGCCGGGCCTTTTCGCGGGAGGCGAAATTGCCGAAACGGACCTTGAACAGCCCGTCGTCGTCCCTGAAAAATGTGGCCTCCAGCCCTTTGGCCTGCAATGTTTCGGTAAGCCTCACGGCGTTGTCCAGGTTGGCAAAGGCTCCGGCCTGGATGGCGATGCCCACCGTGGCCAGCCTCGGCGGCGCCGGGGGAATCGTCGGCGCTGGGGGCCGTCCCGCACAGGCGGCCAGCAGCAGCAATAGGGGGACCAACGGAAAGATGCGCCGATCGGCGCGCTTGCCAGCCGGGCCCATGGATGTTGGGCGGCGTCGTTTCATGGTGGAGATGGATGACTGCCCGACCGCCGGCCGACGCCGTCGATCTGCGCCAGGTGCTGGTGGAGCCGCCGGGCCCGCAGGCAGAAGGTTTCCAGTTTGGCTTCGATCAGCTGGGGAAACGGCGAGCCGTCGCTTTCGATGGCCAGAAACGGCAGATCGTCGATGTCGGCCAACGCCGCCCGGCAGCGGGGATTGCCGCCGGCCGCCAGCTTTCCCTCGCGGGTCATCGCCTCGGTGAGCAGGGCCTCGGAAATGCGGTTGGGCATACACCCGAAGGGGCCGATGGCGATTACGCCGCACACCTGGTCGACAATTTCGCCGATGGCGCTGCCCACGGTGAGCCCCGCCTCTCCGGTGAGCCGGGCGGAGATGTAGGGTGCGGCCAGGGACAGGGTCCGACCGATGTCCACCGGTTCCGCCGGCGGATGACCGTTGCCGGCAATGGCCTGCTGGATCCGCCTCTCATCGCGCTGCATGATGTGGTTGCGCAGGCGCAGGCGCAGTTTTTGCCAGAAGTTCAGGTCGGCGCTGTCGAGTTCGTGCTCCACCAGGTAGTTGGTGTAGTGGATCCATTCGCTCACCGGGGCGCAGATGGTGGCAAACCCCAAGTCCGCGAGGCGCTCGGTGAGGTAGCGGCGCGAGAGACCGTCGCGGCGGACGAAGATTTCCCCGGTCAGGCCCACCACCGGCACTTCGGCGGGCGGCCGGCGCATGGGGATGGCATCCAGCGCAGCACCGGTCTGTTTCAGGACGGCTTCCAGGCCGGCTCGATCGCTTTTTTCAAGCGCTTCCAGGAGCCGATGCCAACATTCCTCGAACACCTCCAGGCCGGCATCCCGGTCCACGGCGTCGGCCAGAATCCGGCTGCGCCGGTTTTCCATTTCATCCGAGACGACGACCGCCCACCAGGTCCTGCCGGCAAAGTTGCGCGGCATTCCGGCATAGGCGTCGTCGGAGGTGAGGGAGAGAATCGCCACGTCCGGCAGCCGGAGGCGCTCGATCAAATCCTGCATGAAGACGCGGTACTGTCCGAAACGGCAGGGACCGCTGCCCGTGGGCATGAAATAGACTACGCTTTCATCCGGGCGGCGATCGTTCTGCAGGTAGTGCAGCAGGGTGCCGGTGGTCAAAATCAACGGCAGGCACTCCTTGCAGCTCGTGTTGCCGCGCCCGAGCTTGAGCACGGCCTCGTCGGCCGGGGCATGGGGCCGGGCGTGGAACCCGAAGCCGCGGAAAACCGCCGCAACCGCCTCGGTGCCCAGGCGCCCCATGCTGGGAAAGAGCAGGGTGACCCGGGGATCGGTGGCGTCGATGAGGCTGCCGTCACTGCGTACCACCGCCATGTGTCCCGATTTTTCCATGATGCGCGCCGGCTGGAAGCGCCGGCCGGCGGCATCCGGGCCCCGGCCCTTATCGGCCAGTTGGCGGTGCGCGGCCACAATGTCCAGAAAGGCCTCGATGCGGGTGTCGATGCCGGCGTCGGCCGTGTGGCTGTCCAGTTCGAGGGTCAGCGACGGCTTGGTGCCCATGATGGACCGGAAGTAGCCCACGATGAACGAGTCGGGGCCGCAGGAAAAATTGGTGATGAAGGTGCCGTAGAGGCGCGGGTGGGCCGCTACCAGGCGCGCGGCCCGGAGAATCTGTTCGCCCATGCCCCAGTACATGTGCGGCTTGCCTTCCTGCTCGGCCAGGGGCAGGGCGTCGAAGGGCAGCACCGCCACGCCGCGGCTGGCCAGCTTGGCGGGAATGCCCATGTGGGCTTCCGGGGCGAAGGCGTTGTAGGGCCGGCCGAAAAGGATCACGGCCGGCCGGTCGGGTTCTTCTTCCAGGGCGGCGAGAAACTCGCGGCCCATGACCTTGACGGCCGCCAGGCAATCCTGCTGCCGCTCGATGGCGGCCTCCAGGGCCCGTCGGGCTTCGCGCCGGTCGATGCCCATCTCAACGGCCATCTGCACCAGCGGCTCCCTGGCTTCCTGGAAACCGCGGGCCATCTCCAGGCAGGGGGCCAGCACCCGCACCGACCGGTTGAGCTCCGGGCGGAAAGCCGAGCGCAGGTAGAAGCTCTCCCCCTGGCTCAGGGGGCAAAGCTGGGAGTTGTTGTTTGCGTCGATGGCCGGCACCGACTTGAGGTGGGGCAGGAAGATGAAGTCCAGGTCGGCGGTGTCGCTGATCAGCCCGTGAAAATAGCCGTGGGCCAGTTCCGCCGGGTAGCAGAAGGGGGCGTTGCGGCGGTCGATGCCCTCGACGGAAAGCCGCTGGGCCAGCACCGTTTCGAACCCCAGCTGGTGGAAGAAATGGGCGTAGAGCGGGTAGAGGCTGTGGATGAAAAAGCTGCGGTTGATGCCCACCCGGCCTCGCCACGGGCGCTCCGATGCCCCCGGGACCGGCGCAAAGGTTTCGAAGACGAGGCGCTGGCGCCGCTTGATCCAGTCGAGCCGGGAGCGGTCGTGGTGTACCCGGCGGCGCAGGTTCTCATAGCGGTTGCACGCCCCGCCGAAAGGATACGAGCGGCCCTCGATCTTCACCCGGTGGATGGTGCAGCGTCGATCGCATCCCTCCCGGCCGCCCCTGCACACGAAGCTGCGGCCGTAGCTCACCTCCCGGTCGCGCAAGCGCTCGAGGTCGAAGCGCGTCTCGGCCAGCAGACCGGCCTCGATGCGCTGGCCCACGGCCAGCGCCACCCCGAAGGCGCCCATCAGCCCCGGTTCCGGGGGGACCACGATGGGTTTTCCCGTCAGTGTCGCCATGGCCATGGGAACCGCCCGGTTGTAGCAGACCCCGCCCTGCATGAAGACCCGCTGGCCCACGGGCCGGTTACCCTTGACCCGGTTGGTGTAGTTCATGCAGATGGAATAGACGAGGCCGGCGACGATGTTTTCCCGGGACACCCCCTCGTGGACGGCGTTCTTGATGTCCGAGGCAATGAAGGCGGCGCACTGGTCGTTGAAGTTGGGCGGATCGGCGCCGGCCAGCGCGATGTCGGCGATTTCGGTCATCTCGATGCCCAGTGTTTCCTTGGCCGATTCTTCGAGGAAAGATCCGGTGCCGGCCGAGCAGGCCTCGTTCATGGCGTAGTCGGACGGAACGCCGTTGGTGATGAAGGTATACTTGGCGTCCTGGCCGCCGATTTCAAACAGGGTGTCCACCGCCGGATCGAAATACACCGCGGCGGTGGCGTGGGCGATGATCTCGTTGATGACGCCATCGGTCATGGCGTGCAGCCCGGCGATCTGGCGCCCGGAGCCACAGACCCCCAGACCGGCAATGAACACGGACGACGGATCGACCTGGGCCTTCACCTGTTCCAGGATGGCCCGGTAGCAGCGCCGCGAGGCCCCCACCGGGTCGCCGTCGGTGCGCAGGTAGACGTCGGCGCACAGGGCCTTGTCGCTCCAGCGCATCAAAATCGCCTTGGTGGTGGTGGAACCCACGTCGAGGCCCAGGATGCAACGGTCGCCGCTGCGCACCCGGTCGCGGCGCAACGTGCGGAAGGTGACCAGGTCGGCGGCTTTCTTCAGGGGCGGCAGCCGGTCGAAGGCCGAGGTCTCGGTATACAGCAGCGCCTCCATCCCCGGCCAGGGCCGGGTTTCGTGTTCCAAGGCCCAGAGCGCGGCGCCCAGGGCTTCAAAATACGGGGCTTCATCGGGGACGATGAGGTTGTCGATGGCCCGCTGTAGATGGGCGATCATCATCCGGTTGCGCGACACGCCGCCGACAATCATGATGTCCCGGCGGGGGACACGGCGCAGCAGTTCGAGGACCTTCTCGGCCATCATCTTGCACAGGCCGGCAGTGACCTGCGACTTGGGCACGCCCTTGTTGGTGGCGTGGGTGCAGTCGGATTTGCAAAAGACCGAACAGCGCCCCGAGACCGGGTGGGGGACCTCGTCGACGGCCCAACGGGCCGCCTCTTCCAGGGTGACGTTCATGCGCCGCAACTGCTGGAGGAAGAATTCACCGGTGCCGGAAGCGCACTTGTTGCCGGTGATCACGTTGCCGATGCGTCCCTGGCCGTCCAGCACATAGACCATGAAGGTTTCGCCGCCGGCGGAAACGATGGCCTGGCAGCGGCATTCGGGCGGCTTGACCAAGGCGTAGGCATGTTCCACGGCTTCCGGCTCGGCGATGGTCGTCAAATTGACGTAGTGGCGAAACTTTCGACCGGTGACGGCAATGCGGTCAAAGTCCTGGATGGCGATGGTGTCCAGGACATCCAGCAAGGTTCGGCGGGGGTTGCCGTCATGGGGGCGGACATGATGGTCGATGATGCAAGGCGTTGTGGCACCGCCTTCGAGGGAAACGGCGGTGACGGTGGATGCGCCCAGGCAGATGCCCAAGACTTTCATCGCGGTGCCTCTTCGCAAAGATCGGGTGGCTTCATTGCTCCTGCCAGCATCGGATCGTAAGGACCGCGGCAGGCTTGGTTTGGCTCCACGGTATTCTTCAACCATCGGCACAATTTTTCAAGTTCAAATGCTATCTCCATCTACGGGACTCCGGCGACCGGCACGTGAGGAGAGAAAAAGCGGCCGTTTGCGCAAGGCCCCCATCGTTGCTATTTTGCCGGTGTCGTTTTTGACGGTCATCGGAGACGAGGAGCTATCTTGAAATGAAACAGGGCCTGAAACCCGAAAACAACACCGTGGATATCGGCGATGCCGAGATTCAATATCTTTCGTATCCCGGCGGCGGTCCGCCCTTGGTGCTGCTGCACGCCACCGGCTTCCTGCCCTGGCTCTGGCATCCCATCGCCCGGGCGCTGGCCGGCGAATTTACCATCCTGGCGCCGTATTTTTGCGATCACCGCGAGGCGGCCCCCGAGGATGGCGGATTGCGCTGGCAGCAACTGGCCGAAGACCTGCGCCTGTTCTGTCAGCGATTGCAACTAGAGGCGCCCCTGATGGTGGGTCACTCCATGGGCGGCACGGTGGCGACCCTGGCCGTTGCGGCCGATCCCGGGCTGGCGTCCGGCCTGGTCCTGATCGAGCCGATCTTCTTGCCCAGCGAGTTTTATTGCCTCCAGATCGACGTCGAGCAACATCCTCTGGCAAGCAAATCGATCCGCCGGCGCAATCACTGGGCCGACGCCGACGAGGCCAGGGCCTACCTGCGCGGCAAGGCGCTTTTTGCCGATTGGGACGACGAGATCCTCGACTTGTACGTGCGCCACGGCATGGTGGGCGCCGAGGCCGGCGGGCTGGAACTGTCCTGCCACCCGCGGCGCGAGGCCGCCTTGTTCATGGGCGGGGGGCACCTGGATCCCTGGCCTCTGTTGGAGCGGGTTTCCTGCCCGGTGCTGGTGGTGGAAGGGGAAAAGAGCGGAAACCGGGGCCACATCGACCTGGAGAAGGCGGCGTCCATGTTTCCCCGGGGCAGGTTCATGCAGGTGGCCGGCGCCGGCCACCTCATCCCCATGGAGCGGCCCCGGGAAACGGCGCGCATCATCGAGGCGTTTTATCGCGCCCTGACGGCCGCAGCGGTTTAATCCGTTTTGAGTGTTACCGGGG
>DQXI01000257.1 GCA_011042305.1 Desulfobacteraceae bacterium | reverse complement strand
GTGGATTTGGCCGTGGCCCCTTTCGTGGTCGCTGCCGGCGGGCGGGCTTCATTGAAAGCCTTGGCCGACCTGCGGCCCGAGGCCAATTTGCTCATGCCGGTGATCCCCCAGGTGCTGGGCAACGATGCGGCCAGCTTCCTGGAATTGTGCCAGCGCCTGGGGGACTTGGGCTACGGCAGCGTCAACTGGAACCTCGGCTGCCCGTTTCCCATGGTGGCGCGCAAGCGGCGGGGAAGCGGCCTGCTGCCTCACCCGGAGCGCATCGCCGCTTTTCTCGACGAGGTCGCGCCCCGCCTTTCCCTGCAGCTGTCGGTCAAAGCCCGCCTGGGCTACGCCAATCCCGAGGAGATCTTCGCCCTGCTGCCAATCTTCGACCGTCACGGCCTTGAAGCCCTGGTGATTCACCCGCGCACCGGCGTTCAGCTCTACGACGGAACGGTTGACCTGGAGCGCTTTGCCGCCTGCCTGGCGGCGAGCCGCCAGCCGGTGGTTTACAACGGGGACATCGTCACCCGGGCCGATTTTCAGCGCCTTTCAAACCGGTTTCCCCGGGTGACCCAGTGGATGGTGGGACGGGGCGTGCTCATCGACCCGCTGCTGCCGGCGCGCATCAAGGGGCTGCCCCTGCCGGCCGATCCGGCCGGGGCCCTGCACCGCTTCTACGAGGACCTCGCCGACACCTACGCCCGACGGCTCAGCGGTCCCGGGCATCTGCTCGATCGCATGAAGGGATTTTGGCGCTATGCGTCCCAAGGATTTGAAGACGGAGAAACTGTTTGGCGCCAGATCCGCCGCACCAAGGACATAACCCGGTACCGCCGCCTGGCGGCCGCCGTCTTCGCCGATTGCCCCCTGAAAAAACTCCCGTCACAAACGGTTTAAGGCCTTGACGTAGGCGTCCCTGTGCTGAACCCCGATGATGCTGTGCACCGTCCGGCTGTTGCGGAAAAACATGACGCGGGGAATGCCGGTAATGCGGAAAACCCGCATGAGGTCGCCGTTTTTATCCACGTTGACCTTGTAGAAGGTGGCCTTGTCCGGGTAGGCCCGGGCAATCTCTTCCAGCATGGGCGACAACTGGCGGCACGGGGCGCACCAGTCGGCGTAAAAATCCACCACCACCAGCCCGGTGCCGGCGTCGGCCAGGGCCTGGCGAAACGCCTCCGCCCCATCGAGAGAGGCGATGGCCGATTTTCCGCCGGCGCGGCCCTGCGTTGTGTTCTCCGAACAGCCCACCGCCACTGGGCCGAAAGCCACCAGGAGACCGCCTATAATAAACAGAACTTTTCGTAATCTCATGTATTTTTCGTACTCCGCCGGGTTGAAGGGTTGCTCTGGGCGGCCGCCGACTCGGGGAGGCCGACGAAACGCTTCCCTCGATTTAGAACCCCACCGCTTGTCACGGTTACACGTTGCCGGTGTTTTTTTAACATCATTCCATCTTAAAAACTCCGCCCACCGCCGTCAATGACCCAACAGCGGCACCGCCTGAAACCGACCTCTCGCCTTCCCCTCCTGCCAGCCGCCGACGGGGACCCGTCGGCGGCTGGTCGAAAAAGGTTGACCCGGGCGCCCAACGGCGGTAGCCAACGCCCTTGGTCCGGATGCGCGGGCGATTCATTTTCAACCTTTTTTCCGAGGAAGGCGGATGTATACGGTACTGCTTGTCTATCTGGCGGTAGGGGCGGTAGCGGGGATCCTGGCGGGGCTGCTGGGCATCGGCGGCGGGCTGGTGATCGTTCCGATGCTGGTGTTCTGCTTCACCTGGCAAGGGCTGGATCCGGCCATCATCATGCACCTGGCCCTGGGCACCTCCATGGCCTCGATCCTTTTCACCTCGGTCTCCAGCTTCCGGGCCCACCACCAGCGCGGGGCCGTGCGCTGGGACGTGGTGCGGCGCATCGTGATCGGGATTTTCCTGGGAACGTTTCTCGGCGCCTGCCTGGCGGCCCGCCTGAGCACCGACTTTCTCAAGGGCTTTTTCGTCCTGTTCCTCTACTATGTGGCCCTCCAGATGCTCACGGGCAAAAAGCCCAAGCCTTCGCGCCGGCTGCCGGGCGCGGCGGGCATGTTCGGCGTGGGCAATGTCATCGGTGCCGTATCCAGCTTGGTGGGCATCGGCGGCGGCACCTTGTCGGTGCCCTTCATGGTCTGGTGCAACATCCCGGTGCATCATGCCATCGGCACCTCGGCGGCCATCGGCTTTCCCATCGCCATCGCCGGCACCATCGGCTATATCGCCAACGGCCTGGCCGCAACCCGCCTCGACCAGGCCATGCTCGGCTATATCTACCTGCCGGCACTGGCCGGGATCGTGGTGGCCAGCGTTCTCACCGCGCCCGTCGGCGTCCGCCTGGCCCACAGCCTGCCGGTGGATCGGCTGAAAAGAATCTTTGCCTTCCTGCTGCTGGCGGTGGCCACCCGGATGCTCTGGGGGGTCGTCAAGACCCAGGGATGGCTGTAGGCCGGCTCGACCAGACACCGGCGCTCCCGTGGGGCCGGCCGGCAAACAGACGCCCGTTGGCGGTTTCCAAAAACGCCGCCAAGGGAATCTCCTCCTGCTTGAGAAAGCCCCTTGACGGCAGGGCGCCGTTGCGCACCATCTCCACCACGGCGCAGGCGGAGGCGGCGGTGGTCCAGGAAATCGCGCGCCAGGTTTGCCCCGCGATATCCACCGGGTAGAAGGCCCGCACGTACTCGTCGCGGGAAAGGGTTTCCCCCTTCCATCCTTCCGCCGATGCGTGGATGTACACCACGTCGTCGGTCACCGGCGGCTTGGCATTCACCAGAATCTCGCCGGCCCGCTGGCGGTCCTGGCGCATCAACAGCTCGTGGAAGAAGAAGTTCATCAGCTTGGCGTGGCCCGGGTAGCGAATCGTGCGGTAATCGAGGTTTTCCACCCGGCCGGCGTAGGTCTCGCACATCGTCCCCAACCCGCCGGAAGTGGTGAAGGCTTCCAGCTGGACGCCGTTGATGACGATGGTCTCCAGCCACTCCAAGGGCGAGACCCACTTGCGCTGGCCGTCTTCGATCACCTCGCAATCGTTCAGATACTCGTTGACCACGCCTTCCGGCGACCAGTTGAAGGCATACCCGAGCAGGCCGGTGGGATGTTGCGGCAGGGCTCCCACGCGTAGCCGGATGCTGCGGATGCGGTGGAACTGTTGCGCCAGGAAAGCCCCCACAATGGCGATAAACCCAGGCGCCAAACCACACTGGGGCGCCATGACGGCCTTGGCCTCGCGGCTCATCTCCTGGATCGCCCGGGTGGTGTACACGTCCTCGGTGAGATCGAAGTAGTGAATTCCCGCGGCGCAGGCGGCCGTGGCCACGCCGATGTTCAGGTGATAGGGAAGGCAGGAGACTACGGCGTCGAATCCTTCCAGTCCCTTGGCCAGTTCGCCCGGCCGGCCGGAGTCGACCTTGATCGTGGCAAAGGGAAACGCTTTCTGGATAACGATGTCGGCGCCGGTCACCTCAAAACCGCTGGCGTGAAGCAAGCCTGCCACCAGGGAGCCGACGTTGCCGAGCCCCAACACCAATACAGACTGGATCTTTGCCCCCATGGCTTCGAACCCTCCCCGTTGTTTTGCGGACGTTGCTTTGAACGGTGGTCCAACAGTGGGCTGACCGCCGGTCCACGATCGCCATCATATGTCATAAAATCGGCCCGGGCGCCAGTTGAGCAAGCCGGCGGAAAAAGGGATGCAGCATGAAAAGCCGCCCCCCGCCGGGGGACGCCCGGAACGTTGACGTCCCCCGGCGGCATTACAGCCACCAAATGGCAGCCAGCCATAGGCCGGCGCCGGCGGCAACGGCCAGCCAGTCCTTCGGTTGCATCCGGTAATCGCGGTAAAAGGTCCGCCCGGGGCGGGAAAAGCCACGGGCCTCCATGGCTTCGGCCAGCTCGTCGGCCAGGGTGAAAGCCTGGATCAACAGCGGTGCCAGGAACGCCGGCCAGTGGCGCAGGGCCGCCCATGCCGGCTCCAGGGCAATGCCCCGGCAGCGCTGGGCCTCGATCACGCACCTCGCCTTGCGGCCAATCACCGGGACGAACTGCAGGGCCGCGCTGAAGACAAACGCCGCGGAAAAGGGCAGCCCGGCGGCCACGAGGCTGTTTCCCAGGTCCTCGGGCGTCGTGGCCTCGAAGAAAAGGAAAAACACCGTGGTGAGGCCCAGCAGCTTGAGAGCGGCCGCCCCGCCCTGGGCCAGGGCGCCGGCCGCCCACCAACTCAGCGCGCCGAAAAACAGGGCCATGGGCACCACCAGGCGCAGCCAGCGCAGGTAGCTTCTCCCCCGACGCCAGGATCCGATCAAGATCAACAGCACCAGGTATTCACCGATCAGGGCCCAAGGCGTCCCGCTGGCCGCTACCGCTCCGGCCGCGCCGCAGGCCAATGCAAGACGGCTGCGCGGGTCAAGCATGGTCCGCCGCCTCCAGGCGCCTTTTCAGGCGAAAGGCATCGGTGGGCAACAAGCCACAGCGCTGCATCAGCGCCGCATCGGCCATGATTTGCTCCGGCGCTCCGTCCGCCGCGATGGTGCCGCCGCCGAGCACGAGCCAGCGCGCCGCGTAGCGCTCGGCAAAGGCCAGGTCGTGGGTGACCATCAGCACGGCGCGGCCCTCGTCGGCCAGGTCGAGAAGCAGATCACCCAAGGCCTGGCGAAAGAGCAGGTCCTGGCCGGCGGTGGGCTCATCGAGGACCAGCACCTCCGGACGCGTCGCCAGGGCCGAGGCCACCGCCACGCGCTTTTTTTCGCCCCCGCTCAAGCGAAACGGGGCCCGCTCCATCAAGCCCGTCAGCCCCAGCCTTCGGGCCAGCAGCGCCATCCAGTCTTCGGCCTCGATACCAAGGGCCCGGGGCGCCACCCGGATCTCGTCGGCCACTGTCAGCTTGAAAAACTGGCTGTCGGGATTCTGAAACACCAGAGCGACCAGGCGCGCCAAGCTCGAGGTGGAAGCCCGGCGGGTATCCCGCCCGCAGACCGCCACCCGTCCCTTGCCGGGTCGCATCAGCCCGTTGAGATGCCGCACCAGAGTGGTCTTGCCGGCCCCGTTGGCCCCCACCAGGGCCACGATTTCTCCCCGGCGAAGCTCAAAAGACACGTCCTTGAGCACCGGTCGCCGCCCATAGTGCGCGGAAACATGGTCCACCCCAAGCAGCACGTCGCCGCCGCCGGTCGCCGGCGGATTCGGCAAGAGATCGTCGAGACGCCGCCCGGCGTCCCCGCCCAGGGGCACCTTTCCCACGTCCAGGACTGCCGGCCGCAATCCCAGGCGAACGCTGGCGGCAGCCGCCAGCGGAGGGTCCAGGGCCCAGGAGCGAACATCGCCGGACAAGACGGCCGCCGGATTCCCGTCAGCCACGATGCGTCCGTCGCAAACAACGATCATGCGGTCGGCGTCCGGTGCGGTGAGCCCCAGGCGGTGCTCGCAAACGACGATCCGGGTGCGATTCCCTTCGTCGATGTCCGCCAGGACCCGGCGCAAGCGCGCCGTGGCCAGGGGGGCCAGGTTGGCAAAGGGCTCGTCGAGGATCAGCACCCGCGGGCGCAGGGCCAGGATCGCCGCCACGGCGGTGAGGTACTGCTCGCCCCCGGAGAGCTGATGGGGCGCGCGCTCGAGCAAATCTTCGATTCCCGCGGCGGCGGCGGCTTCCAGGATGCGCTGTCGAATCTCGACACGCGCCAGCCCCAGGCTCTCCAGGCCGAAGGCGATTTCCCGGCCCACGGTGCGGTTGAAAAGCTGGGCTTCTGGATTCTGGGACACCATTCCGACGCGATCGAAGAGGCGTCCAACGCTCAAGGTACGCGTGTCCAACCCGCCCACGAGCACTCGACCGGTGAACCGTCCGCCGTAAAAATGGGGAATCAAACCGTTGAAGGTACGGCAGAGGGTGGATTTGCCGGAACCGCTGGCCCCGGCGATGAGCAGGTACCGGTCATCCCCCGCCGCCAGGTCGATGCCCGCCAGCACGGGCTTCTGGCTTTCCTGCCGGTAGCTGAAGCCGAGCCGCGCAACCTCGATAAACGGCGAAGGGGAACTCAAGGACTTGGACCTGCCAGCTCAATGACGTCGGCCTGCTCGAGCAGTCGCAGGGCCAACACCCCCAGCACGGCTCCCGCCAGGGAGGACAGCAGAAAGGAGGGAACGAGGGCCAGCAGCGGAATGGCCCGCTCCATGAGCACCGGCGCCACAAGGAGGGCGCTGACCACCGGCGCGATCAGCCCCGTGCCTGCCACCTCGCCGATGGCCGCGGTGAAAGACCGGGGCCAATACCGGTAACAAAGGCCGGCCAGCAGGGCACCGATCATGCCGCCGGGGAAAGCCAGCAGCGTGCCCACACCCATGGCGTTGCGCAGCACCGCCACCACCCCGGCGATCCCCGCCGCCCACCAGGGCCCCAGGAGCACGGCGGCCAGCACGTTGATAAAGTGCTGGGTGGGGTTTATCTTGGCGATGCCCACCGGGATGGACGTGTAAGGGGCCAGGGCCACCCCCGTGGCTACCAGCACCACCGCGTAGGCGCTGCGTCGGGTCCGGGAGAGGGTGGCGGCGGTTGTCGTCTGTCGTTCCATTTCAATCGACTTTCAAACCGGCGGCGTCATACAGCGCGTAAAAATGCTGCACCGGCCCATGGCCCTGCCCGATCCCCGGTGCCCTGGCAATCGCCTCGGTAATGTACTGCTTGGCCCGGTCCACCGCCTCGAAGAAATTCTTTCCCAACGCCAGGTTGGCCGCCACGGCGGAGGAAAAGGTGCACCCGGTGCCGTGGGTATGCCGGCTGTCCACCCGCTGGCGGCTTAACTCCTTGAAATCACGGCCGTCGTAGAGCACGTCGGTGGCCGCGGCGTCCCCCAGGTGCCCCCCCTTGACCACCACCTTGGCCGCCCCCAAGTCCCGGATTTCAGTAGCCGCCTGCCGCATCTCGGCCACGGTCTGGATGGGCCGGCCCACCAGGACCTGGGTCTCGTGGATGTTGGGCGTGACCACCTCGGCCAAGGGGAAAAGTCGGGCGATCATCGCCTGGCATGCCTCGGGAGCCAGCAGCGGATAACCGCTCTTGGAGATCATCACCGGGTCGAGCACCACCGGCGGCCGCGCCACCTGTTCGAGGGCCTCGGCCACCGCTTCGATGAGACCGATGCTGGACACCATGCCGATCTTGACCGCATGAATCTGCAGGTCCTCAAAGAGGCAAAGAATCTGATCGCGCACGATCGCCGGCTCAAGCTCCTGCACCGCCGCCACGCGCCGGGTGTTCTGGACGGTGACGGCGGTGATGGCGCTGGTACCGAAAACACCGTGGGCCTGGAAGGTTTTCAGGTCCGCCTGGATGCCGGCGCCACCGGATGAGTCGGAGCCGGCGATGGTCAGGGCCACACGCATGGTTTTCCCCTCGGCAAAGGTCCGGCCGCAGCGTATCACCGGCCGCGGCAAAGCAACATACCCGGGCATCAATCGACTGATCCGAACAGGGGAAGAAGGTGGTAGGAAGGAGCCTTGCGGCCTTTGCGGCAAACGGACCGCGTGACGATTCCGAACTCCCTACGACAGTGTGAACTGTATCAGGTTCCAAGGGTATGATCTCAGTTCCGGATGTCTCCCCGGAACACCCCTGCTCGGACAGCAGTATTTCTATTAGCACCGGGTCGATTTCGAGGCAAGTCCTATCCGCGGGGAAAATTCCCCGCGATGGCCCGACGGCAGGACGTGGAGGAGACGGTAGCCGGCCAATCGACCGGCAGCGGGGGGTCAAGCCGAAGCCCCGGTGGCTCGTCGCAGGGCCGCCAGGTTTTCCTGGACCCGCTGATACAGGGTCCCGGCCGGGTAGGCGCCTTCGGCGTCGGGGCGGCCGGCCGGCATCCCGGTGAGAATCTCGATGCCCTGCTCCACGGTCTCCACGGCCCAGACATGAAACTGTTTCTGGCGCACCGCCTCGACCACCTCGGCGTTGAGCATCAGGTTGGCGACATTGGCCCGGGGGATGATCACCCCCTGGCCCCCGGTAAGCCCCTTGGAGCGGCAGACCTCGAAGTAGCCCTCGATCTTCTCGTTGACCCCGCCGATGGCCTGAATCTGCCCTTTCTGATTGACGGAGCCGGTAGCGGCGATCCCCTGCCGGATCGGCACCTGGGCCAGGCTGGAAAGCACGGCATACAGCTCGCTGGACGAGGCGCTGTCGCCGTCGATGCCGCTGTAGTTCTGCTCGAAGGTGATGCTGATGGACAGGTTGAGAGGATGATTCCGGGCGAAGGTCCGCCCCAGCCAGCCGGAGAGGATCATCACCCCCTTGTCATGGCTGGATCCGGACAAATCGGCCTCGCGCTCCACGTTGAGCACGCCGGCCTCGCCCGCGTACACCTCGGCGGTGATGCGCGTCGGCCGGCCGAAGGCCAGTTCGCCGATCTGGTAGACGGCCAGGGCGTTGACCTGGCCGATCACCGCACCGTCCACGTCGATGAGAATCGTTCCATCCAGGTAGGCCTGGTGGATCTTTTCCTCGGTGAGGTTGTGCCGGAAGCGATGCTGCGCCACAGCGCGCCCCACGTGGGCCGCCTCGACGGTGGCGGACCGGTCCTGGCGGGCCCAGTAGTCGGCCTCCTTGAGCAGCCCCACGATGAATCCCAGGCGCAGTGACAACTTGCGCTGGTCTCCGGTGAGCACCTGGCCGTATTCCACCACCGCGGCCACCGCCGCGGCGCTGAACGGCCGCAGGCCCTCCTCGCGGCACACCCGGGACACGAAGCGGGCGTACTGGCGGACGTTGGCCGCGCGGCGGGCCACCTCGTCGTCAAAGTCGGCCCGCACCCGGAAGAGCTTGTTGAACCGCGAATCATAGTTTTGCAGCAAGTAGAACGGCTCCCAGCCGCCCAGCAGGACCACTTTCACTTCCAGATCGATGGGAGCGGGCCGCAGGGCCGATGCGCCCAGGCCGGCGGCACCGTCATCTTCGATGACAAGGCGGCCGTTGGCCAACGCGCGCTTGAGAGGCTCCCAGACCGAGTCAGCGGTGAGCACCGACTCGATCTCCAGGATGAGGTATCCGCCGTTGGCTTCCAGCAGCGCCCCGCCCTGGACGAGCAGGTGGTCGGTTTCCACCGCACCTTCGGTGCGCCGTCGCTCGATGCGCCCGAAGATGTTGGCATGGGTCGGATTTGGCTCGAAGACCACCGGAGCCCCGACAAGAGACCGCCGATCGGCGAGGAGGTTGACCCGGTAGCGCCTGAAAAAATCGGCATCGGGGGTCTCGCCGTCCTCTTCGCCCGAAAATTCCGGATCGATGAAGGGATTCAGGCGGCGGCACAGGTCCGCCTCGGCCGCCTCGATGAAGACGGCCGCCGGTTTCAGCTTGGCAAAGGCGGCTGCCAGCGGCTTGATGCGTTCGCGCACCAGCTTGCAGACCGTCTCGGTGCGCAGCCGCTCCAGGGCCGTGCTCATCTTCTGGCCGGCCCGGTCGGCCTTGCGGTCCGCGGCGGCAATGGTCCGGTGGACCTGCCGGATGCTGCGCTGGATGCGCTCACGCTGGGCCCTGGGAAGGGCCTGGAACTTCTCTTGCGTCATGGGGGCCCCGTCAGCGAGTACCACCGGCACGACCCCCTCGTTGGTGCGGCTGATGCCGAGACCCAGGGCTGCGGCCTTGCGTTCGATCTCCTCGAGCAGGGCCTCGGTCTTTTGCCGGTATTCCTTTTCGATGGCGGCACGCCGCTGCTGGTAGGCCCGGGTGTTCACCGTCCGCGGCAGCCGTTGGCGCAGGTCATCGACCAACCGGTCCATTTGCTCGGCCAGGGCCGCCCCCTGGCCGGCCGGCAGGCGGAGGGCCACAGGCCGATGGGGATCGGTGAAGTTGTGCACCAAACACCAGTCGTCGGGGGCCGGCCGGCGACGGGCGTGGCGCCGGACCAGGTCGCCCACGATGGTCGTCTTGCCGGTGGCCTCGGGGCCGGTAGCGAAAATGTGGTAGCCGGGACCGGCAAGGTTGAGGCCGAAGGCGATGGACTTGACGGCCCGCTGCTGGCCGATCACGTTGTTGAGCGGGGGCAGGTCTTCGGTGGTGGCAAAGGAAAAAAATTTCGGATCGCAGGTGCGCCGCAGCGCCTCCGGCTTGAGCGGATGGACGGCGGCCATCTCAAACCCTTTCCGGGGTTTCCCCCGAAATCCGGGTTTCGTCGGCCACCCAGTCGAGAAAAGGCTGGTGGCCGCCGCTCACCGGCAAGGTCACGATGCACGGCACGGCGTAGCTGTGCAGGCGGCGCACCGTCTCGACCAGTTGCGGCACCTTCCAGGCGACGGTCTTGGCGATCAGCACCACCTCGCTCTCCTCCTGAAGCGCCCCTTCCCACATGTAGATGGCGGTCATCGGTTCGATGATGTTGACGCAGGCCGCCAACCGTCCGGCCACCAGGGCGCGGCCGATGGTGCGCGCCTCTTCCATGCTGCCCGCTGTCATGTAAACCAACTGGACGTTCATTTTCATCCTTCCTTTGCCGGAATCGTGGCCGAAAAGATCGACATCCGGTTTTTTTCTAACAGCTCCCAGAGGGCTTGTCCACCGGGAAGCCGGCATTGTTTGACTTCGCGCGGCGGTTTGGATAAGAGTCCTCTTTTCAGCGTCGCGGCGGCCAACCCATTGGCATCGGGTTCGCGTGCTTACCGGGCGAAGGTCGCACCGGGAACGCCTGAAGCGCTGTGGCAACCCGTTGCAACCTTGCGTGACGACCCGGCTGGCCGGGGCCTGAAAGACGGACAAAGAGACAGTTCTGCCTCATGGAGCGATTGAAGGATCAAGAGGCGGGACAAGGAAGGCTAAAGAATGAGCAATCGCGCTTCTCATAAACTCGCGTCCCTGTTTTTTTTGGGATGTGCCTTGATACTGGCCGGCTTCGTTTATCTACTGGTCAGCAGCGGCCTGGCGGCCCACGCCGGCCCCGGTCCGGATACGGCCCAGGCCCGGATTCCAGATCCGGTGATCCGGGTGGAGGCTCCCGGCTCCCTTGTCTCCATCCAGGTGGACCAGGCGGCGCTCATCGGAAGCAGTCGCATCGTTTACCGCGGCATTACCGACCATCGGGTCCACTTCGACCACTACCTGCTCGACTTCAACCCGCATTATGCCTTCAAGTATGCCGTACCGGTGGACAAGGCCAAGGATGGCTTTGCCATCGGCAAACACCGGCTGCGGGTGACCCACGCCGGCGGCAACTGGATTCATTTCAAACTAACCTCGCCGCCTCCCCTCCAAGGGTAGTTTTCGCCGCCCGCGGCTAGCCGGAAAACCGGTTTCCCAGCACCAGGCGCTTCAACCCCCTGGTGATCCAGCGGGCCGCCCCGCCGCTGGCGGCCCAACCAATGGCGGTGATCATCACGCAGACCACGGCCCTGGCCGCAGGGCTCATTTCCGGACTGAAGAGCATCGGCCCCAGCCAGAGGGCCGCCGCCACGCCGATGGCCAGGCGCCAGGTGTCCGGCGCGAAGATCAGGTAGAAAACATAGTAGGTGGGGCCTTTTTTCGTCATGGGTTCGACTCCCGTTTGGAATTTGCAGGAACGCGAATTTGGCGCAAACGCGTACACAGCAGGGCTTTGCCACAATGAACGAGATTCGGCGTGTGTACGTTTTTCGCCCGGTTTCAGGCCTGATTTTCCAGTGAAAGAACTTGCGCCGGAGGGCTTATCTTTAATGCTTTCAATATGTTATTTGTCCGGGCGGGCAGCTCGTTACGCATAGGCACACGGTGATTTAAATTGAAAAATTCTGTCACCTGCAACTTGTCCAGCGCCTGGCGGATCTGGTGCCAGGCGCTGGCCGCAGTCGAGCTCCGCCACCCGTTCGATCATCAGCGCCAGGACACAGATCTTCACATGCGCCTCGATGCCCAGTGATACATCGGCATCATATAGTATCGTCGTTGGTCGAAAGGGCCCACTTGCCATCGTACTCGGCCGGCGCCCGGATCGCCGCCCGGCCGATGCGCACCAGCTTGCCCTTGGTGACGCGCAGGTAGCGCTTGAAGCGGGGCGAGGCCAGCAGTTCAATTGCCCACTGGGCCGTGGCCGATCGGTCCCGATGGCGATCGAGTTCGGCTTCGGGCATCGCAACGATCATCTTGCTGTGGCCGCAGACCCGGGCGATGCTGCGGCACAGGCGAACGAGCTGGTTTCTGCCTACAAATCCCAAACGGGAGTTCAGCAGACGCCGAACGGAACGTGATGCCCACGCCCGGCGAGAAGGTGGGGTGCGGTTGGCTGAACGCTTACAAATCGATCACCCGGACGGCTATGCCCGGGTCACCGGGCCCTGCCAGGGCACCCTGAAGATCTTCTTGAAGTTTGAAGACGGGAGGGTTTCAGCGGCCTCGTTTCAGACGGACGGGTGCGGCTCAAGCGCGGCATGCGGTTCATTTGCCGCGGAGTTGGCCCTCGGAAAGACGCCCGATGAACTGCTGGACGCGACCGGAGACGCTATCTTGAACACGCTGGGCGGACTCCCCAAAGAGGGGATGAACACTGCCGCCCAGCTCGCCGGAGAAACCCTCCAGGAGGCGCTCAGCAATTACATGCAGCGCCAAGTGCGAAAATAGGCCCTTACTCTGATATGGCCGGCTCGACCTGAACCTTGATGTACTTGATGATCGGGTTGCCGCCGTTGGGGTCGGGGCAGTTCTCCTTGGCAAGGCCTGCGGTGTTTGTCCCGCCGAACTGGGGGTATTTGGGATCCGCCTCAAGCCCCCTCAGATGGCCGAATCCTCCGGCCGAGCCGACCACACCCTTTCGAATATCCGGCGTGGGATGTGCGGGCAGGACCTTAAGGCCCCACGGAGACCTGACCACGACCCTGTCACCCTCGTGAATTCCCCTTTCCTCGGCATCTTCCGTATGAATCCACAAGGAGTTGGTTGGACTCATCTTCATAAGGGCGTAGTTGTTGAAGGTGGAAGAGTGTTCGTGTTCGAAAAGCCTGAAGTTGGTGAATATCAGGGGAAAGTCGGGATCCGGCTGCAACTCCTTCGGCGGTTCCACATAATCGGGGAGTGCCTCGGCCCCCTTTTTTTCGGCGACCGGGTTTTTGAAATTGTACTTGCCGGTCAGGGTCTTGCCTGACGACCCGTATCCCTCGGGCACGTTGAACGATCCCCACTTTTTGTATTTATAGTAGGCGGCCTCATCAGTGATGATAAAGCCCTTTTTCTTCAATTCCTCGAAGGACCATGGCGTTCCCTTCAGCATGTTGGCATGGGCCTCTTCGATATCGGCCCAGGGGAAATAGTCGCCAAGTCCCAGGCGTGCGGCGATCTCCCGGCACATCCACCACCACGGCCGTACGTTGAACAAAGGCTTGGTCAGCCGGGCATAATAGGCGATGAAGGCCTCATAGAGCCAGTCCGCCTTTACCTGGCTGTCTTCAGCTGCAGATACGCAATCCGGGAGAACAACGTCGCTCAGGAGGCCCACATTGGGCATCCAGGCATCGATGGTCACCAGGAAATCCAGGTCACGACATGCCTTGGCCGTGGCCGCGTCATTTCCCCATGACAGGAGGGGATCGCCGAACCAGTTGATCATTCCCCGGATCCGGCCTTCGGCCACATTTTTTGGGAAAAAAGAGGGGATGGCGCCGGCCCACATCCTGGCCTTGTCCAGCTTGGGCGGGGAGTTGGCCGGGGGCTTGGTCTGGCCCTCTGCCCAGGCGGATTTCAGTTTCCGCTTGAAGGGAAGGCTCGGTCCGCCCGGGGCGTCAAAGGTCCCCATGAGACCGTTTAAGGCCTGGACCGCCATGGTTGATTCATACCCGTTAGGCGCCTGGGATACGCCTGCCCAACTCCCGACACCTTTGGCCTTTGCCGCTGCGAATTCCCTTGCGATACGTTCAATGGTCTCGGCCGGAATGCCCGAGATCTTTTCGGCCCACAGGGGAGTGCGGGGAACCCCGTCTTCCTCTCCCATGAGACGCTTCTTGAAGTCCTCAAAGCCGTGGGTCCAATTCTCCACAAAATCCTTGTTAAACAGCTCCTCTTTGACAATCACGTAACACATGGCCATGGCGATGGCCCCGTCCGTCCCCGGGAAAGGCTGGAGCCATTCCGTGGCCATGGCCGCGGTTTCAGACCGCCTCGGATCAAAGACCACCATCTTGGCCCCCCGCTTGAGGGCCGCGCGAATCATGGTCACCTGTCTCCGGCCATAAGAGGTGGCGATGGGATTCTGGCCGAAAAAGATCATGTAGTCGGATTCGGCCGTATTAAGCCAGGGCCGCTTGTCGTTGAGGTTATGCTCGTTGGCCATGCGGTTGGCATTGTCGCACATGGGCCGGTGCGTAATCTTGTGGGCCCCGTAATGGTCAAAGAGGGCCTCATGATACCAGTTGTTCCAGTCGTTGCCCCTGAAGTAGACGACCTTGTTGGGGTCGGCATCCTTCAGCATTCCGGCTACCCGGTCCAAGGCCTCTTCCCAGGAGGCCTTTCTGAATCTCCCGTCTTCCCGGATGAGGGGTTCCTTGAGCCGATGGGCGCTGTAAACATAGCTCCTGAGGGCTGTTCCCTTGGGACATATGGCCCCGTCGCTTTTCGGGTCGCCCTTGAGGCCCTTGGTCTTCATGAGGATCCCGTCTTTGACCGTGGCGAGCTGACCGCACAGGCCCCCGCAGATATAGCAATGGGTCGGTATGACTTCCTCGGGTCCCTCGGGCACGGCTCCCGGCGCGAGGGTCAGATAGCCATCTCCGAGATGGAGGAGGTCAATGGCAGCGTTCAGCCGGTCTATGGCTGCCACATACTCCGGAACGGAAGGGTTCAGATCGCGGACAACAAAACTCAGGGTGAATTCGGAGAGGCCTTTGTAGAAATCAAGGCCCGTTGCAGTGTAAAAGGCGGCGTGAAAGTCCGGGAGCCAGTTCAACAGGTGGTCATTGATGAAATCTGCGGCCGCCTGAGCATCGTCATTTTCAAGGAGGAACCGAACAAATTCAAGCTCTACGGCGATATAATCGTCTACCTCTTTGTAATCCTCCGATTTATGAACGCCTGCCCTGCGGTAGGCGGCCCGCACCTCAAAAACAGATGGCTGCATGAGCACCGGCTCGCCGGTGGCATGGACCGATTCATAGGGAAGGACCGGATTCGGCCCGGCATTCAAAAAGAGATCGGCATATTCAAAGCGCAATTCACGATACAGATCCGCATGGCTTCTGCTGAGGTATTTGGCCATCTTGAGCAGCCCCTTGCCCAGATCGCTGAACTTGCACTCGCGGGCCGCGGCGCGGAGCTGTTTAACGAATTCCTTTTCTGTCAATTTCGCCAAGAGGTCCGGGGAGATTTCGTCGTGGTAGAGAACGGACAAAAATCGATAAACGTTTGCCCTTTTTTGATTCAGATTATTTTTTTCAGTCATGCCGTGGCCTCGCATTGGATAGTGATTACTCGTTGTTAGCGGTGTGTCCGTCCATAAATGGCCTTTTTGTCCAATCTCTGCGTTCTGCTCAAAAAATAATCCTCGGAATATCAACCATATGCCTGCGGTTATTTTTT
>DQXI01000020.1 GCA_011042305.1 Desulfobacteraceae bacterium | reverse complement strand
GTTATCGGTTGTCGGGAAAAACCGAGCGTCGACAAGGGGTATCCGCTTTCCCGGAATCCCTGAACCCTGAAACCCGAAACCTGGAACCTTTGCCCCTTTTTGGCTAATCGCTTTTCAAGTACCGCTCCTTCAGCTGCTGCGCCATCTGCCGCACCGCCGCGAAGGCCCGCTCCACCGTCTTTTCCTTGTCCGGGTTGACCAGGCAACAGGTGGCCGGCGAGATCAGGCTCTGGGCCAACATCTGTTCCCGGTCAATTCCCTTGGACCAGAGGATCTTCCAGACCTTCTCCAGCTGCTCGATCAGAGATGGAATCTCCTCCTGGGCGAAGGCTTCGAAGCCGGTGGGCACGATCCCCCAGACGATGACAGCACCGCGGTCGAGAAATTTCTTGATGGACGGGCCGTAGGACGAAAAGACCTCCGCATTGGTGTACACGTCCAGCGAGAGAACGTCCAGGTCCAGGTTGAGCAGGAAGTCCCAGTCCGGGTTGCCGCACAGGTGGATTCCCCGGGGGCGGTCGATCTGGCTGAAAAACAGGTCCATGTCCCCTTTGGCCTTGATGTCCCCGTAGCCGGACAGGGCTGAAAAGATGAACTGCAAGCCCGGCTCGTCCACGAACATGAAGGCGTTGGCGTTAAGCTGGCGCAGCCGCTCGAGCTGCACGTTGATCCGCCGGGCCATGAAGTCGAGCAGAAACGGGCGCACCGTGTCGTCGAAGAGGATGGGCCGATCGTCCTGGTCCACCACGTTGAAGCCGAAGCTGACGGGGCCCTCGAGCTGGCCCCGGATGGCGGGCCGGTCGGCCAGGTCCAGCGCCAGGAAGCGGTGGTAGACGGCCGAGTAGGTCTTGCTGATGTCGAACATCTCCGGGTCGTCGAAGCGCGCCAGGACATCTTCCAGCTCCTGGAGGAACTTGTCCCTGGAAAAACGCAGGGTGCGCTTTTCCAGGTCCAGGAGGATGCCGGGAAAATGCTCGCCCGCCTGGACGTACATGTCCTCGTAGTAGCTGTAGTTGGGAAGCTGGGGCCAGAAGGGCACGTCCAGGGACAGGGCCATCTCCAGGGCCCGGTCCACGTCGGTATGGGGCATCACGGCCATGGCGGTGGTGAGCAGGTTGCCGGGGATCTTGGCGGTCATGGTCAGTCCTTTCAGGAGGCAGGTGTTTCGGCGGTTGCTTGCCAGAATTCGATACGGTGCCCCTCCGGGTCCCACAGGTGGAAGACCTCGGCGTTCCAGGGGTGGCGGCGCAGGGCGGTGGGCGCCAGTCCGGCGCTTTCGGCCCATCGGTGCGCCGCGCGGATCTCTTCGACCTCCAGGGCCAGGGTGATGCCTAAGCCGCCGGCGCTTTTCACCGAAGCGCGCTGCTGGTCGGCGATGCTCAAGCGCGCGGCGTCGGTCAGCGAAAATTCCACCAACCAGTCGGTGGCGAAATTGATCGGCAGGCCCAATCGGTTCTGGTAAAAATCCACCGTGGCCCGCCAGTTGCGACAGTACAGGATCGTGTTGGCGGTTTTGAGAAGCGGCATCTTGGCCCCTTTTTTATGAGCTTCGTTCCGGCCGAATTTGGCGCTATCGTGTCATCTATCGTTTCAACGAAGCGGAAAACGGGGTGGAAGTCATTCATTTCGGTCACCGCAGCCACGTTTACGAGAAACTCAGAGCGATGTTGAATCAATTCGGTCGAAATGGTTCACCCAAATGATGGGCGTCCCTGGCGCCGGTGCCGGCAAAACATCCCGCCGGCACCGGCGTTGCTTTTTCCGGATAGGCATGAAGGTGAACGCCCTCTCGATGGGGAGCGGTCAATCCGTTTCGCCGGTTTCGGAGAATTTCACCAGGGCGTGGGGGTCGGTGATGGTGATGCGTTCGCGGCCCGAGGCCACCCAGCCGTTTTTCTCCCAGGCGCTCAGGGTGCGGCTGACGGTGAAAAGGGTGGTGCCGGTGTAGTCGGCCAGCTCCTGGCGGCTGAGGGGGAAGTCGATGAGAATGCCTTCCGCGGTGCGGCGTCCCGAATGCTTCATGATGCGCAGCAGGGCCCGGGCCAGGCGCTGCTGGACCTGCTCGGCGCTGAGTTCCAGGTAGCGGGTCTGAACTTCATCCAGGCGTTCGACCACCACCTGGAGCAGGTGCAGGGCCAGGTCGGGATGCTGGCGCAGCAGGGCCATGATGGTGCCCCGGTCCCAGCCCGCCACCTCGGTGTCGCCGATGGCCACCGCCGTCAGCGGATATGCCTTTTCCTTGAAGACCGCCACCGCGGCGGTGATTTCACCGGGGCCGATATAGCGAAACACGGCCTCCTTGCCCTGTTCGTGGAGCTTGACGAGCTTGAGGCGGCCTCTCCGTACCAGGTAGCAGCGGCGGGCCGGGTCGTCCTGGCGAAAGAGGACTTGTCCGCCTTCGAGGCGGGCGCTCTGGCCGCTGGCCAGGATCGCCTGCCGGATCTGCGGAGAGACACCGTCCAGGCCGGGCAGGGCAGGCCGCGGTAGCCTCGGGCTTTGGGGATCAAGTATCTCGGGCATGATGGCAAGGGGGAATCCCAAAAGACAGTTTTTGCCTTTTTAAAAACCAATTATATCCTTACGGCCGGCATGATGCAACCGGATCGACAAGGGGCCCGCGGATTGGGACGGCGAACTCTCAAAAAGGCCGGCACGGGCGCTTGACATCGGTTCGGCCGTGATTATTTTTGCAGCCAACTGTTGGAAAAGCTTGCCTTTTCATCAAGCAAAGAGAACGTGCAAGCGATGGTGGAACGACGACCAATGGGCATTCCAGGGGAGGTTTTCCGGCAGGTGCACTCCGGTAGGGCCCAGATCTTTTCATCTTCACACAATTCGCCTTGAGGGGCCAAGGGATGTCGCGGCGTGTGAGCCGGCAAAGCGGCGGCTCCCGGCACCTTGTGTCGCGTCGATCCGTGATCGACGGGGATTGTATTCATTCTTAAATGTTTTGGAGGAAAGAGGACATGAAGATCAGACCGTTGAACGATCGAATTCTGGTTGTGCGGGTTGAAGAGGAGCAGAAGACCGCTGGCGGGATCATCATTCCGGACACGGCCAAGGAAAAACCCCAGCAGGGCAAGGTCGTGGCGGTGGGTCCCGGCAAGATGGGCGAAGACGGCAAACGGATCGCCATGGACATCAAGGAAGGCGACCGGGTCCTGTTTTCCAAGTACGGCGGCACCGAGATCAAGATCGACGGTGAAGAACACCTGTTCATGCGCGAAGATGATATCCTCGGCGTAATCGACTGAATCCAAGGAGGAGCGAAAACATGGCGGCAAAGATGATCGTTTACGGAACCAAGGCCCGGGAGAAGATGCTCCAGGGGGTCAACTGCCTGGCCGACGCCGTCAAGGTGACCCTGGGCCCGCGGGGCAACAACGTCGTGTTGGAAAAATCCTTCGGCTCCCCGGTGGTGACCAAGGACGGCGTTACGGTGGCCAAGGAGATCGAGCTGGAGGACAAGTTCGTCAACATGGGCGCCCAGATGGTCAAGGAAGTGGCCAGCAAGACCAGCGACATGGCCGGCGACGGCACCACCACGGCCACGGTCATGGCCCAAGCCATCTGCAACGAGGGCTTCAAGCTGGTGGCCGCCGGCGCCACCCCCATGAGCCTCAAGCGCGGTATCGACAAGGGCGTGGAGGCCGTGGTGGCCCAGCTTAAAAAACTCGCCAAGCCCACCAAGGACAAGACCGAAATCGAGCAGGTGGGCACGGTGTCGGCCAACGGGGACGAAACCATCGGCAAGATCATTTCCGACGCCATGGAGAAGGTGGGCAAGGAAGGCGTCATCACGGTGGAAGAAGCCAAGAGCATGGAGACCACCCTCGAAGTGGTGGAGGGAATGGAGTTCGACCGCGGTTACATCTCGCCGTACTTCGTCACCGACGCCCAGAAGATGGTCGCCTTTCTCGAGGAGCCGCTGATCCTGATCCACGAAAAGAAGATCAGCAGCATGCGCGACCTGGTGCCGCTGCTCGAGCAGACGGCCCGGATGGGCAAGCCGCTTCTGATCATCGCCGAGGATGTCGAGGGTGAGGCTCTGGCCACCTTGATCGTCAACAAGTTGCGCGGCACCCTGAAGGTGGCGGCGGTCAAGGCGCCCGGCTTCGGTGACCGGCGCAAGGCCATCCTGCAGGACATCGCCATTCTCACCGGCGGCCAGGTAGTGAGTGAAGAGCTGGGCATCAAGCTCGAAAACGTCACCGTCGATGACCTGGGCAAGTGCAAGACGGTGCGCATCGACAAGGACAATACCACCATCGTGGACGGTGCCGGTGCCAAGAAGGACATTGAGGCCCGGGTGCGCCAGATTCGCGCCCAGATCGAAGAGACCACCAGCGACTACGACCGCGAGAAGCTCCAGGAACGCCTGGCCAAGCTGGTGGGCGGCGTGGCGGTGATCAACATCGGCGCGGCTACCGAGACCGAGATGAAGGAAAAGAAGGCGCGGGTGGAGGACGCCCTCAACGCCACCCGGGCCGCGGTGGAAGAGGGGATCGTCCCCGGCGGCGGGGTCACCCTGGTGCGTTGCATCGACGCTCTGGACAAGGTGAGCGCCAAGGGAGACGAGAAGATGGGCATCGACATCCTGCGTCGGGCCCTGGAAGAGCCGTTGCGGCAGATCGCTATCAACGCCGGACTGGAAGGCTCGGTGGTGCTCAACAAGGTCCGCGATGGCAAGGATGACTTCGGCTTCAACGCCGCCACTGAAACCTACGAGAACCTGGTGGCCGCCGGCGTTATCGACCCGACCAAGGTGACCCGCTATGCTGTTCAGAACGCCGCGTCGGTGGCCGGGCTGATGCTCACCACCGAGGCCATGGTCAGCGAAAAGCCGGAAAAGAAGAAAGACCAGCCGGCCATGCCGGGCGGCGGGATGGACGACATGTATTGATCCTTCCCCCCAAAAGCCCCGCGCGCTTCGGCGCGCGGGGCTTTTTTAATCGGAATGACGACGTCGGGGAGGTAAATTCCCGCCTTGACCGGGCACTGACGCATCTATTGCTTTACTTTTTTGGCGCTGGCCCCTAAAAATCGGTTTCAGGTCTTGTTACCACTATTTTCGGCCTGGAACCGTTACCATGACCAACCATCTATCCCTGAGTTCCGATGAGCCGGGCCTGCGCCCGACGACTGCCTTTCGCAACGTCCTTATCCTGCTGGTCACAACGGCGATACTGGCAACGCTGGTTTTCGTCCTGCTGGTGCCTTACGTGCGTGGGCGGCTCGTGGCCGTCAAAAAGGCGACCCTGGCCGACATGACCGCCATGGCGGTGGGCATTGTGGCGCGCTACGACCGGCTGGCCGCGGAGGGGCGGATGACCGTGGCCGAGGCCCAAAAGGCGGCCATCGCGCATTTGCGCGGGATTCGCTTCGACACCGACAACCGGGGCTATTTCTGGGTCAACGACCGCGGCCCGCGGGTGCTCATGCATCCCCATCGAACGGACCTGGAGGGCCGCGATGTGGGCCAGTTGACCGACGAAGACGGCAAGCGTCTATTTGCCGACGGCGTTGCGGCGGCGTCAGGGCCGGAAGGGGCCGGTTTCATCGCCTACCGCTGGCCGGCGCCCCGAGAGACGGCACCGGCGCTTCCCAAGGTCTCCCACGTGCGGCTGTATCGCCCCTGGGGTTGGATCGTGGGCTGCGGCGCCTATCTCCATGATATCGAGAACGAAATCAGGGACTTGAAGACGCACTTGGTTATCGGCTGCCTGGCGGTGAGCGCGGTTGTGGGACTGATCGTGGCCCTGCTCACCTGGGAGGCGGTCAAGGTCGAGCGCAGCCGCCAAGAGGGCTGGAAGATGCTGCGCAAGCGCCAGGAGGAGCACCGGGCCGTGCTGGAATCCAGCCCGCATTCCATCGTGGTCTACGATCTCCAGGGGCGGGCGGTGTACGTCAACCCGGCCTTTTCCCGCACCTTCGGCTGGTCGGCGGCGGAGGTCCTCGGCCGGCGGATCGATTTCGTGCCTGAAGACGAGCGGGAAAAGACCCTGGCCGGCGTAGAGCAAGCCTATGCCGAAGGATACGCCGCGCTGGAGAGCCGGCGGCTGACCCGTGACGGCCGGCTGCGGTATGTTCATGTTAGCGCGGCGGCCTTTCGCGACGAAACCGGGGCGGCGGTGGGTCAGGTGGTCAACCTCGTGGACATCACCGACCGCCGGGCAGCCGAGGAAGCCCTGCGCGAAAGCGAACAAAAATACCGCAACCTGGTGGAAAACGCCAGCGATGCGATTTTCATCACCCAGGACGGGGTGATCAAGTTCCCCAACCGGCGCATGATCGAGGTGTCCGGCTACGACGCCGAGGCCCTCGCCAGCCTGTCGTTTGTCGACCTGATCCATCCCGACGACCGCCCCCTCATCGCCATGCGGCACGAGAAGCGCCTGAGGGGCGAGCCGGTATCCGACACGATCTCCTTCAGGGGCTACAACCGGACCGGTCGCCTGATGTGGTTGGAACTCAACGCGGTGACGGTCGAGTGGGAAGGCCGGCCTGCCGGACTCAACTTTCTGCGCGACATCACCGAGCGCAAGCGCCTGGAGGTCGAGATCCAGCAGGCCCAACGATTGGAAAGCCTCGCCACCCTGGCCGGCGGGGTGGCCCATGAATTCAACAACCTGCTCATGGGCATCATGGGCAATACCGCCCTGATGCGCTTGGACCTGGATACGGCCCATCCCCACTGGAAACGCCTGGACGACATCGAAGGCAGCGTCCAGAGCGGGGCTGCATTGACCAAGCAGTTGCTCGGCTTCGCCCGGGGAGGGCGATTTGCCCGCAGGTCCTCCGATCTCAACCAGGTGGTCCAGGGGGCGGTCTCCATTTTCAGGGAAACGCAACGGGATGTGAAGTTCGACTGCCGCTTGCAGGCGGACCTGTGGCCGGTGGTGATGGACTGTGGCCGGATCGGGGAGGTGCTGCGCAACCTGCTGACCAATGCCTGCGACTCGACGCCCGAGGGCGGCCGGATCGTGGTGGTCACGGACAATGCAACGATCAAGGCCGACCAGCCCCGCCCCCGCGATCTTGCCCCCGGCCGCTACGCCCGGGTGACGGTCAACGATACCGGTAGCGGGATGGATGAAGCCACCCGGGGGCGGATTTTCGAGCCCTTTTTCACCAGCCGCCGCATGGGAAACGGCGCCGGCCTGGGCCTGGCGGTGGCCTACGGTATCGTGCGCAGCCATGACGGGCTGATCACGGTGACCAGCCGGCAGGGCGCCGGCGCGACTTTCGCCGTTTATCTGCCTGCGGCAGACGAGAGTGCGACCGTGGAGCCGATTTGACTTTTGCGCCTGCAATTTTTAGCCTACCCTCAGGGTGCGTACTCGGAGAGATATCCGGGAATGCATCCCAGGGAGAGAAAGAGCTGCCATGAAAACCATCGTCTCCACGCCGGCCGCGCCGGCGGCCATCGGCCCCTACAGCCAGGCGGTGCGCCTGGGAAACCTGCTCTTCGTGTCGGGGCAGATCCCCATCGACCCGGCCGGCGGCGGCATCGTCGCCGATGAAATCGAGCCCCAGACCCGCCAGGTGCTGGCCAATCTGGCGGCCATCATCGAGGCGGCGGGCTTCAAGATGGCCGACGTGGTCAAGTGCACCTGCTTTCTCAAGGACATGGAAGACTTTGCGCGCTTTAACGCCGTATACGCCGATGTGTTCCAGGATGCGCCGCCGGCGCGCGAATGCGTCCAGGTGGCTCGCCTGCCCAAGGATGTGCGGGTGGAGGTTTCGGCGATCTGCGCCAGCTAGAGACCGGGGTGACGCGCTGCTCAAGGATGCCGGACCCTTGCGAGCCTGGAATCCGCCGAAACGCAAGATGATCCGGAAACTTCCAAGGCCAGCGGCAGGCCCGAGCAATGACCAATCCCCGCTGCCCCACCGTTGACCAGTGCCACCAGATGATGACCGCCATGGAGATGCCGGCCCACATCGTGGCCCACAGCACCCAGGTGAGCCGGGTGGCGCTCTGGCTGTGCGACGCCATCAACGCCCTGGCGCCGTGCCTGGACCGGGGGCTGGTCCAGGCCGCCAGCCTGCTCCATGACATCACCAAGGCCCGCAGCTTTTCCACCGGGGAAAATCACGCCGCCTCCGGTGAAATTTATCTGGCCCGGCAGGGCTTTCGGCGGGTGGGCCGCATTGTCGCCCAGCACGTCAAGCTCGACGTTTTCGACCCGGCGGGATCGCCCACCGAGGCCGAGGTCGTCAACTACGCCGACAAGCGGGTCCTTCATGACCGGATTGTTCCCCTCGACCGCCGCATGGCCTATATCCTGGAACGCTATGGGGCCGCCGACCCGGTCCGGCAGCAGCGTATTCTCGATCTCTGGGAAGAGACGCGCCGGTTGGAAATCAAGCTGTTCAGGGAATTGGCCTGCGGCCCGGAAGCTGTCGAGCAGCTGGGATGAAGAGCGAGAAAGAGAAAAAAGGCATGTTCAGGCAAGCTTTTGAGCTGGACAACGCCATCCAGACCTATGCCTGGGGCTCGCGCACGGCCATCGCCACCCTGCTGGGCCGGCCCAGCCCCTCGCCCGTTCCCCAGGCCGAGCTGTGGATGGGCGCCCACCCCAAGGCGCCGTCCAAGATTCTCGTCGACGGCGCCTGGCAGCCGCTGGATCGGCTCATCGAACAGTTTCCCGGGGAGGTTCTCGGCCCCGGCGTGGCCGAGCGCTTCGGCCCCCGGCTGCCGTACCTGTTCAAGGTCCTGGCGGCGGCCGAGCCGCTGTCCATCCAGGCCCACCCGGACTTGAAACAGGCCCGGGAGGGATTTGCCCGGGAAAACCGGGCCGGCGTTCCCGTCGACGCCCCCGGCCGCAACTACCGCGACGACAACCACAAGCCGGAGTTGATCTGCGCCTTGTCGGCGTTCTGGGCGCTCAACGGATTCCGGCCCCCTGACGAAATGGCCGCCAACCTCAAGGCCTTGTCCCCTGAGGGCCTGGGGAAGCAAATGGCGCTATTCGAAACGGCGGCGCCCGCCGTCGCCATCCGGCACATGTTTACCAGCCTGATGACCCTGGACGCGGCCCGGCGTCGGGCGGTGGTCAACGAGGCGGTGACCCGGGCCCGGCGGCGGGAAGCGGAGGGGGAGGTCTGCCGCTGGGTGGCCGCCCTGGGCCGGCGCTACCCGGACGATATCGGCGTGCTGGCCCCGGCGCTGCTCAATTTGGTTTGCCTGGCCCCGGGGGAGGCCATGTTCCTTCCGGCCGGCCGGCTGCACGCCTACCTGGAGGGAACGGCAATCGAGCTCATGGCCAACTCGGACAATGTTCTGCGCGGCGGCCTGACGGCCAAGCACGTGGACGTGCCCGAGCTGCTGCGGGTGCTGCGCTTCGAGGGGAGGCGGCCCGAAGTGCTGCGGGCCGGGGACGGGCCCGCCGTCCGGTTTGACGCGCCGGCGGCCGAGTTTGCCCTCTGGGTGCTGCGCCTCGACGGCGGGCGGAAGTGGACCAGTCCCGCCGGGCGCCGGGTGGAAATCCTGCTGTGCACCGAGGGCGGTGGCCGGCTGACGGTGGCCAGCGGCCATGTCACGGGATTTACCCGGGGAACTTCGCTACTGGTCCCCGCGGCCGCCGGCGTCTACCGCCTAGACGGCCACGGGGTGCTCTACCGGGCCGCCCTGCCGGATGATGGAAACTTGACACGCGAAACTTGAAATTGGTGATTTTTTGCGCTCTGTGCTCACTGCATGGTTTCGGAGGTCACCTTCGGGTAGTTGGACAGATCCTTGACATAGGCTTCGAAATCCCGTTCCAGCAGGAAGCGGGACACCATGTGGCTGACCAGGTCGGCCGTGTCCACGCGGTAGTGGCCCCGTGCGTCCGGCCCCACCAGGGCCTTGGCGTTGGCCACGATGGTTTGCAACGCGTCTGTGGTCATCGTCACGATGGCCCGCACCTCGATGGTATCTTCCGCCGACATCGAACCTTCTCCTTTCACGGATTTGATTGTTGCCATAAAGCCTTCTGCGGCCCCTACCCTCGCCCGAATCCGGTACCGGGGTCAAGCCCTATTGCAGGGGGGGCGGCCGGCGAACGTGGCGCTTGGGCAGGCGGCCATTTCCGCCCTGATCAATGGGCAAGGATTGCCCCGAAAGTTGTGCAATTTTTGGGCGCCGCCCAGGGCCCGAGCAAAAGGGACCGGCCCGGCCAGGGGCCGGCAATGGGGGGCTTGCGCTGCAATAAAAACATTTAAAAACAATAACATAGAAAAAGTTGGCTCCTTTTCCAACCTCCAGTCCGGCCGGGCTGTTCCTGCCGGCCGCAGCCTTCCCTCAAAATGGCACGGAACTTGATAAACGACGCCTCGGGCCCGCATCGCGGGGATGCGGCCATGGGCAAGCTCCCGGCTCCGGCGCCCGGCGGCCCAGGGGCGGCACAGGCGCCAGTCCTACGGCGGGGGGCGGTATCCATCCAGCGAAAGGAGGCAGCGATGCACAAGAAAAACATTTGGCGGACAATGGCACTGGTCCTGGCGGTGGTCTTTGCGGTCGGATCCATGGGGTTTGCCGCCGAGAGCGCCAAAATCGATCTGAACAAGGCCACGGTGGAGGAACTGATCACCCTGGACCGCATCGGCGAGGTGGTCGCCCAGCGCATCGTGGACTACCGTGAACAGAACGGACCTTTCGCCGCCATCGAAGACTTGAAAAAGGTCAAGGGGGTCGGGGACAAGATCTTTGAGGCCAACAAGGATCGGATCACCGTCTCGGCCCCGGCCAACAAATAGTCGCCAACCAGACCCTTGGCGCCGATGCGCGTCGGCGCCAAGGGTTTTTCCCTTCCTCCCGGTCCGATTCCCTTCCCCTGAAGCCATTTTCGCAGGACTCCCGCTTTCCCCTTGACCAACCCCCTTAGATGGTGTTCAATGGTCGAACGATAAAATACTAATATGCTGATTTGGCTTGTTATTCGTTGATTTTTCCCCCTTCCCGGAGTGTAATCGACCCGGCGGAGCTGTCTTCGGGCCAGCGCGAGCAGGTACGGCCGCGCGTTTCTGCCTACCCCCTTGGCCGGGTTCATGCTTTCCTCCAGTGTTGCTGTTTGCCCCATGCACCCCAACGACATCCGCACCCTGAAGCTGCTCGAGGCCATCGAGGCCGATTCGGGGCCCAGCCAGCGCGACCTGGCGCGGCAGCTCGGCGTGTCCCTGGGGCTGGTCAACGCCTTTGTCAGGCGCCTGGCCAGGAAAGGCTACTTCAAGGTCACCCATGTGCCCAAGAACCGGGTCCGCTACCTCCTCACCCCGCGCGGCGTCATGGAAAAGACCCGCCTGACCTGCGAGTACATTCAATTTTCCTACGCTTTTTACCGCGAGGCGCGGCAAAAGCTGCGCCGCCTGCTGGCGGCCCTGGCGTTGCAGGGGACGCGGCGCATCGTTTTTTACGGCACCGGCGAGGTGGCCGAGATGGCCTTCATCTGTCTGCAGGAGGTGCCCATCCGCCTGCAGGCGGTAGTCTGCGACGGCGATTGCCCGGAGAATTTTCTGGGCTTCGAGGTCCAGCGACCGCAACAGGTCAACTGGGCCGGCGTGGAGAAGGTCCTGCTCACCGGTACGGAGCCGGTGGAAAAGGCTGTCGAGAAGCTCGTGGGACTGGGCCTGGCCAGGGAGCGGATCGTGTTGCTGTGAGGTGATCGGGCCTGAGGGGAAAGGCGTTATTGGTTATCGGGGGAAATGTTATCTGTTATCAGTTATCTGTTATCAGGAAAAAACGGAAAGACAGATAACCGATAACAGATAACCGATAACCGATAACCGATAACCGACAACAGATAACCGACAACCAACAACCGAACGAAAAGATTGTCATTTGACCGCTAAGGCCTACCGCCTGGAACCATCCCTTATCGACGCCATCATGCGCGTCCTGGCGGCCGATCCACGGGTGGTCTTCGCCTACCTGTACGGCTCGATGCAAACGGAAGGGCATGGTCGGGATGTTGACATCGCCGTTTACCCGGTGGATCATGTTGACGGCAACCTGGTGGCCTTGGACCTGAAAATCGCCCTGTATCACGAGACGGGGATGCCGGCGGATGTGTTCGATGTGCGCCCGATCCGGGAGGTGCTGGCGTCGGGGGACATTTTCGGCTTGCTGTATCTGAAAAAGGTTTTGGAAGGGGGCCGGCTCCTGGTGGACAAGGATCCCGAGGTGCTGGCGGCGTTTCTGGAGCGCTACGGGTTTCGCTACCGGGAATGCGCCGGAATGATCCAGGAGGTGCTGGCGTGAAAGTTGACGAGATTCGGATTAAAAATTATCTGTCCGAGATCCGGAGAAACAGCTTGGCGCTGCGGCAGTTGTTGGATCAAAACGAATTGGCGCCGGATTCCGTCGCGCTCAAGGCCGCCAAGTACATTTTGATCGAACTGGCGGAAGCCATGTCCAACACCATCCAGCACATTTTGGCCAAGGACAAGGGGGTCGCGGTCTCCGGGTATGTCGATGCGGTGGCAAAAGCTTTTGAAAATGGGCTTTTTGACAAGAACCTGTTCGACCGGCTGAAGCCTTTTTTCGATTTTCGCAACAGCCTGGTTCATCGCTATTGGCGCATCGACGACCGGCGTTTGATCGATAATATCAGAAACGGGAAAGACGACTTCGACCTGTTTATCTCTCAAGTCGAAGCTTACCTGGAAGAAAAGCGACTGAACCACTGAAGATCTCTCCCACCCAGATTCCCGAAGTACTGCTGATCCAGCCAGAGGTATTCGGCGACGCGCGCGGCTTTTTTTTCGAAAGCTACAACGAGAAGAGATTCCGGGAACTGACCGGCCTCTTGGTGGCCTTCGTGCAGGACAACCACTCCCGGTCCCGGAGGGGCGTTCTGCGCGGGTTGCACTACCAGGTGCGCCGGCCCCAGGGCAAGCTGGTGCGGGTGGTGGCCGGCGAGGTGTTCGACGTGGCGGTGGACCTGCGCCGCTCATCGGCGACCTTCGGCCGCTGGGTGGGCCGGCGGCTCAGCGCGGACAACAAGCGGCAGTTGTGGGTGCCGCCCGGGTTCGGCCACGGGTTTTGCGTGCTGAGCGAGACGGCCGAGGTGCTCTACAAGACCACCGACTACTACGCTCCCGAACACGAGCGCTGCATCCGCTGGGATGATCCGGATCTGAATATCCGCTGGCCGCTGGACGGAGCGCCGCTGGTGTCGGAAAAAGACCGCCGGGGCGTTTCGTTCAAGGATGCCGAGGTGTTTCCATGAAGGTGCTCATCGTCGGCGCGGGCGGCCAGCTCGGCCGAACCCTGGCGGACACGGCGCCCGAAGAGGTGGCCCTGCAGCGGCTGGACCTGCCCGATTGCGACATCACCGACGAAAACAGCGTGCGCCGGCATGTCGGCGCGGCGGCACCGGATTTCATCGTCAACGCGGCGGCCTACACGGCGGTGGACCGGGCCGAGAGTGAAGCCGAGCTGGCTTTCGCCGTCAACGCCGCCGGCGCCGGGCACCTGGCCCGGGCGGCCCTGGAAACCGGGGCGCGCCTGGTTCACGTTTCCACCGACTACGTCTTCGATGGCGGCGCCAACACCCCCTATGCGCCCGAGGCCGAGTGCCGGCCGCTGGGCGTGTACGGGCGATCCAAGCGCCAGGGGGAAATCGCGGTCCTGGAAATCCTGGCCGATGCGCTGATCCTGCGCACCGCCTGGCTCTACAGCCGCCACGGGGCCAATTTCGTGGGCACCATGCTGCGCCTGATGGCGGCAAAGCCCCAACTGTCGGTGGTGGCCGACCAGGTGGGCGCCCCCACCTGGGCCGTCACCCTGGCGGCGGCCGTCTGGGCCGCGGCGCGGCGGCCGGCGCTCAAGGGCATCTACCACTGGACCGACGCCGGGGTGGCCAGTTGGTACGATTTCGCCGTGGCCATCCAGGAGGAGACCCTGGCCCTGGGAAAGCTGGCGCGGCCGATTCCCATCCTGCCCATCCGCACGGCGGACTACCCCACCGCGGCCCGGCGTCCGGCCTACAGCGTACTGGACTGCGCGCGCGCCTGGCGCGATTTTCATCTGGCCCCGATCCACTGGCGCGAGGCGCTGCGGCGGATGCTGCGTGAATTATAGGCTGGTCATTGGCTGGTGGTCGGTCTTTGTGGCGCCGAAACCTTGCCCGTCCGTGACCTTCGGTAACTATCCCTGTAAGTTCGTGTTTCCCGACAACCCATCTGCGAGGTGACCATGAGCCCGTCAACAGAAATCCCGTCCGTTTCCATGGCCAACACCAAGAAGGACCTGCTGGATGCCTACCAGGCCGCCAAGGAGCGCGCCGAGGCCCTGAGCAAGGATCTGCTGGATGCCGAAAAGGCCAGAAAGCGCCTGGAAAAACAGCTCGCCGAGGCGGCCGCCGACACCCAGAGCGAGCAGGACCCGCTCAAGCGGCTGCAAGATCTGAGAAGCGCCTTCAGCCGGGAGCTGGCCGACCTGGCCGAACGTTACGAAAGCGAGATCGACACTTATCGCAAGGTCAAGGCGGCCGTGGCCGACAAGCGCAAGGAGCTGCAGACCATCTACGAAATCGAGACTGCCGCTTCGGACCTGGCGGCCCTGCTCGATGCCCAGCGGGTGGAAAAGGAGCGCTTCGAGCAGGATATGGCCGCCGCCAAAGCCGCCTTTGAGGAGGAGATGCGTGTCGCGCGGGAGCAGTGGGAGCGCGAAAAGAAGGACAATGAGCGCCAGGCGGCTGAAGAAAAGCGCCAGATCGAAGTCCAGCGCCAGCGCGAGAAGGAAGCCTACGAGTACGCCTTCGCCCGGGAAAGCGCCCAGCGCAAGAACGAACTCGAAGACGCGTTGCAGCGCCTGGAAAGGGAAATCGCCCAGAAGCAGGAAGCCTTCGACAAGGCCCAGCAGCAGCGCGAGGCCGACCTGCAGGCGCGCGAGGCGGCCGTCGACCGGTTGGAAGAGGAGCTGGCTACCTTGCGCAAGGAAGCCGAAGCTTTTCCCGCCCGCCTGGAAAAGGCTGTCAAGCAGGCCGTGGACAACGCCACCGCCGCTTTGAACCGCGACTTCGAAAAGGACAAGGCGCTGCTGGAATCGCGCTTCGAAGGGGAGAGAAACGTCCTGTCGGCCAAGATCGAGGCCCTGGAGAAGCTGGTCAAGTCCCAGGCCGAGCAGATCGCCGACCTGTCGCGGCGCCACGAACAGGCCTACGAGAAGGTCCAGGACATCGCCAACCGCGCCGTGGCCTCGGCCCGCCGCGAGGATACAAGTGCATACCGCCAGCACCATGGGAGCCAGCCGCGCATCGAATCCGGCGGTGACGCCTAGCAGGATTTTGATTTTTGAACCGCCAAGATCGCGAAGGACGCGAAGAAAAACAGGTTGTTATCGGCCCGGAGGGCCAAAAAAAATCAACAAATTTACAAGTAGCCGGTATAACTGCCTAATTTGACTAGACTTTTTGCCTTCTATGTGCTATGGTGCCTTCCATGGCACCGACGAGAACATTCTCCGAGCTAGAATGGCACCTGACGCCCGAGGCTGTGCGCCAGTATATCCTGGCGTTGGAGCAGGCGCTTTTGCAGATGCACCAGCGTGTCGAAATCCACGAGCAGCGCATCGAGAAGCTGGAAGCGCAG
>DQXI01000175.1 GCA_011042305.1 Desulfobacteraceae bacterium | reverse complement strand
TTGCTAAACGCGGCTTTCAGACGCGTACCCAGGAGCACGGAGTCTTTGGCAGTATCCCGGCCTGAAATGTCGAAGGAAGGCCCGGTCGTGGTAAGCCGGCAACGAAGCAATTCCGAATCCGCTGTATTTTTCAGGGCAACAGACGAACGCCCCGCTCCCGCAAGTACTGCTTCAGCTCGCCGATCTGAATCAGGCCGAAATGGAACATGGAGGCCGCCAGCAGGATGGTGGCGCCGGCTTCCACCGCCTCGTGGAAGTGCTCCAGCTTGCCGGCCCCGCCGGAGGCCACCACCTCGGCGGACACCGCCTGCCGAATGGCCCGAATCACCGGCAGATCGTACCCGGTGCGGGCCCCGTCGCCGGCCTTGCTGGTGGGCAGGATGACGGGGACGCCATAGCCGTCCACGCGCTTGGCCCATTCGATGGCATCGGCGCCGGTGGCGGTGCGGCCGCCGTCGATGTAGACCTCGTAGCCCGACGGCAGGACCGGGTTGCGGTCCACGTCAATGGCCACGGTGATCTTTTCCGGTCCCAGGGCGCGGACCAATTCGGGGATCAGCTCGGGCTGGCGGAAGGCGGCGCTGCTGATGGACACCTTGTCCGCCCCGGCCGCCAGCACCGCTTCGGCGGACTTGAGATCGTTGATGCCCCCGCCCACGGTAAACGGTACGCTGGTCACTTCGGCCACCTGCCGGACCACGTCCAGCATGGTGGCCCGGCCTTCCACGGTGGCGGTGATGTCCAGCAGGGCCAGCTCGTCGGCGCCGCTGTCGCAGTAGGCCCGGGCGCACTGCACCGGGTCGCCGGCATCCTTGATGTCCACGAAATGCACGCCCTTGACCACCCGGCCGTTTTGCATGTCCAAACACGGCATGATGCGCACGGGGTTTTTCATGACGGCAATCTCCTGTTTTTTAAAGCAGCCCGGCGGCCAGGAACAGAATTCCGGCAGGCTTGCTTTGGGGTTCGAGTTTCATGTCGAGTGCGTTCTGGTCTCTGTTTTTCGATCGGCGTTGATCCGCCGAATCCGACGGATCACTCTTTCTCCAAAATGATCGAAGCGTCCACCGCCACCGGCTTTCCTTCCACGCAGATCAACGGGTTGATGTCGATTTCCGCGATTTCCGGGACGGCGGTCATGAGGTCGCCCAAGCGGACCAGGATGTCGGCCAGGGCATTGCGGTCCACCGCGGCGGCTCCGCGAAACCCGTTTAGCAGCGGCTGGGTCTTGAGCCGGTTGATGAGGGCCAGGGCATCGGCGCGACTCAGCGGCGCCACGGCAAAGGCGACGTCGTCGAGGATCTCGGCCATGGTTCCGCCCAGGCCGCACATCACGCAAGGGCCGAACTGCCCGTCGCGCAGGGCCCCGACGATCAGCTCGGGCTGGCCGCAGAGCATCCGCTGGATCAGCAGGGATCCGTTGGGGCCCACGGCCTCGGCCAGGTCCCGGCAGGCGGCCTCGAGGGCTTCCCGGTTGCCGATGCCCAGGCGTACCAGCCCCTGCTCGGTCTTGTGCACCGCTCCGGGCACCAGCCCCTTGAGCACCACCGGGTAGCCGTGGGCTTGGGCGAAGGAGACCGCTTGGGCCGTGTCGGCGACGATGGCCTCGGCGACCGTCGGTATCCGGCAGGCCGCCAGAAGTCGCTTGGCGCGGTGTTCGTCCAGGACCCCGACGGCGTCCTTGAGCTGCTCTTTGGCTTCATCGGGCACGGCGGGTTCGTCCGCGGGTTGGGCGCTCCGGTTGCGGGAGGTGAAAATCGCCTTGAGGCATTCCACGGCCCGGGGGATTTCGCGAAACACCGGCACCCCCAGGGCCTGGACATCCACCTGGAAGCGCCGGGCATCTTCCCGGGCGCCTAGGAGCCAACAGACCACCGGCTTGTCCCGGCGCCGGGCCTCGGCGATAATTTCTTTCAAGTCCAGGCCGAGGGCGAAGCCGCCGGAAAAGGCATGGATAAAGAGGGCGTCCACCTCCGGATCGGCCAATGCGGCCAGGGCCGCCGCCGTGTAGACGGCCTGGGCCCCGTTTTGCTCCACCGCCGGCCACAGGTCCACCGGGTTGGACACCGGCATCCACGCGGGAAAGACCTTTTTGATTTCGGAAAGGGTCTGTTCGGAAAGACGCGCCAAGGGGAGGCCAAGGGCGTGGAGCCCGTCGGCGGAGATGATCCCCGAGCCGCCGGAGTAGGTCAGGATCGCCACCCGGCCGCGGGCCTCGGGGCGAACTTCCGGATATTCGGCCAGGGTGCGGCAAAAATCCACCATCTGCTTGAACCCCGAGGCCTCCACCACCCCCGCCTGGGCCAGTGCTCCGCTGACCACCGCCCCGTCGCCGGCCAGGCTGGCGGTGTGGCTCTGGGCGGCCTTGGCGCCGGCAGGGCTCTTTCCTCCCTTGAGCACCACGATGGGCTTGGGACAGCGGCGACAGAGTTCCAGAAAACGCCGTCCCTGGGGAATGGCCTCAAGGTAGAGGCCGATGGCCTCGGTGTCCGGATCTTCCGCCAGGTATTCCAGCAGGTCGCACTCGTTGACATCCACCTTGTTGCCAACCGAGCAGACCTTGCTGACGCCGGTGGTGCCGTGGGTCATCAGGTCGATGAGAAAGCCGCCGGAGAGCAGGCCGCTCTGGACGATGAGGGACACCTTGCCGGGGATGAGTCCTTCGTTCCAGATGGTGGGGGTGACGAAGGAAAAGACATAACGACGGCGGGCGTCCACCAGTCCCATGCAATTGGGGCCCCAGAGGCGGATACCGGTCTCGCGGGCGGTGGCCACCAGCTCTTGTTGCAAGACCTGCCCCTCGGGGCCGGCTTCGGCGAAGCCGCTGGATTCGATCATTACCCCGCGGATGCCGCGTTGGGCGCACTGGCGGATCAGCTCCGGCACCTTGGGCCCCGGCACGAAAACGATGGCCAGGTCCACCGGGTCGGGAACGTCGGCCACCGAGGGAAAGCAAGCCAGGCCGTCGATGGTTTCATAGCGCGGGTTGACGGGGTAAACGGGCCCGTCGAAGCCCTGGGTGAGATTGTACAAGATGGAATGGCCGCCCTTCTTGGGATTGGCGGTGGCCCCGATGAGGGCGATACCCCGGGGGCGAAAAAAAAACTGCATGAAATCCTCCTGCCGGTGCAGATGAAGAAAACGCCTTGCGGAAGACCTCTTGTAGGACAAAACAAAGGTCGAGCTCAAGCAAAAAACCGCCCTGCCGTCGATCTCCGGGGCCCTGGCGTGCGGGTTTGGACGGTGATGGATCGGCAAGCCGCTCCCGGTTTTGTCGCGCCTCCGGATATGTTAAGGTCTCGATCAACTTCCCGGGTTTTTCGATGCGGGCGACAGAACCGCGAACGTGGAATCCAGGTGTTTGATTGCTTCCGCTCAACCGCTGCTTGAAAAAGGAGGATGGCCATGTATCCGCATCTTTTCACGCCCTTTCAAGTCGGCCCCCTTACTCTGAAAAATCGGCTTACCATGGCACCGCTCTATCTGGGCTACGCCGATTTGGGCGGCGCGGTGAGCCCGGTGCTTCTGGAGCACTACCGGCTGATGGCCGCCAGCGGGGTGGCGATGGTGGTGGTGGAAAACGCCGCGGTGGACTTTGAAAACGGCAGCGGCTCGCCGCGAACCCTGCGGGCGGACACGGACGCCCATCTCGACGGGCTCAAGCGTCTGGCGGCCGCGATCAAGGAGGCCGGCGCCCTGGCCTGTTTGCAGATCAACCACGCCGGCCGCTTCGCCCATGTCCCCCAACCGGTGGCGCCTTCGGCGGTGGACACCTTCGGGCGCCTTGCCCGGGCCCTGACCGTCGACGAGATGAAACGCATCGTGGAACGTTTCGCCGCTGCGGCGGGGCGTGTTGAAAAAGCCGGCTTCGACATGGTAGAGCTTCACGGCGGCACCGGCTATCTCTTGGCCGAGTTTCTCTCCCCCCGCACCAACCGGCGCGACGACGCCTACGGCGGCAGCCTGGAGAACCGCCGGCGCTTTCCCCTCGAAGTGCTCGCTGCCGTCAAGGAGACGGTGAACCGTATTCCGGTGGGATACCGCTTCCTGGTGGACGAGTGGCTGGACGACGGCCTGAAACCCGAAGAAGCGACGCGTTTTGCCCGGGATCTGGAAGCCGCCGGGATCGCCTATATTTCGGCCATGGGCGGCACCTACGAGTCCTTCGGCCGGCCCGAGATCATCGAGCGCAGCCGCCGGCCGGGCTACATGCTGGCACTGTCGGCCGCCGTCAAGGCGCAGGTCGAGGTGCCGGTCATCGCCGCCGGCCGGCTTTCCACCGGTAAGGTTTGCGAGAAGGCCATCGCCGAGCAGAAAACGGATCTCATCGGTCTGGGGCGGGTCCTGTGGGCCGATCCGGATTGGCCGCGCAAGGTGGCCGACGGCCGCGAGGACGAGATCATCCACTGTAACCCCGATTGCGGGGATGCCTGCATGCAGATGGTCATGAAGGGCCGGCCGGCGCTTTGCGTAAGCTGGCCGCCGGAAAAAATGAAGACCTGGAAGACGAAGTTCGCTTGAAAGACCAGGTCCGACAATCGAACAAGTCCATGTCACGTCCCGGTGGACGGGATCATCGTCAACAGTCACCCGCTTGATCAGACCGGCGGCGCCTATGGTCGGCGGCAGCACTGCTGCATGGCGCTGCGTTCAATAGAGCACCGTCAGGTTGATGGCCCCGTATTCGCTCGGCTTCCGCTGGCCGTCGAACTCCCTGGAGCGAAAGACGTTGGTGAACGAGAGGCGCACCCGGTGCCAACGCACTGCGGCGCCGACCTGAAAATCGCCCACCGCCGTTTTGCGGTCCACGCTGTGGCTGTCCTCGAAGGTGTTGCCGTCCAGAAAGATGTTGCGCAGCATGGCCCGCCCTTCCACGCCGGCAAACAGGTAGGCGCTGAACGCTTCACCGGAGCGAAAGTAGGCCGTGCCGGGAAAACCGGGACTGATGGAGGGGGGACCGATGTCGTTGCGCAGGTGACATCCGGCCCGCAGCATGAGCCCGCCGCCGGCATAGGTATAGATGTTTCCCAGGGCGGCCACCAGGTGGGGCGCCACCGAATACTCGATCCATGACCGGCCGATTCGGCCGAACTGCTCCCAGATCCGCGTATAGGAGAGATTGAGGCCCGGCTCGTCATGGAGCTGGTGGTCCCAGCCCCTGGGGGTGCGGGTGTCGATGAGCTTGTGCCAACGCCGCTGGACGTCGTCGGCCAGGCTGCTGGGTCCTACCACGCCCAAGGTCAGGTCGAAGCTGTTGCTCTCCCGGTAGTCGGTCGTTTCCTCGAGGATGCCCAGGAGCTTAAAACTGGCGTAGAGCCATCCGGCGTAGGGGCGGTCGTCGACGATGAGGTTCGGGTTTTCGATGTCGTCGGGGGTATAGATGTTCTGGCCGATGGAGAATTCAATGCCCCGGTCATAGCCCGGCCGAAAGAAGGGGACATGGCGGCCGAGGCGCTTTAGCCATTCAGGCGCTTCCCCGGCCGGAGCCAGGGAAAACTTGGTGCCGTGGGTGTAGTGGCGGTCGGCCCCGCTGCCCCAGAGGTCGTTTTCTACTTGCAGGCTCCAGTAGGCGAGGCGAGGGGCGTCCTGGCCGGTGCAAGGCGCTGCATGGAGCAGCAAAGCGGCCAGAAAGGTGATGAAGAAGCGCCCGGAACGCATGTTGTTTCCTTTTTGGCGGATTTGGAGAGGTTGAGTTGAAAGTTTGCCAGCCCGATCAAATCGGGATATGCTTTAATTGTTATCAGCGGCGCGGGCGGCGGTTGTCGCCGCAAGGGTCGCCGTTTTCAGCGGGTTCCGCCCGATTGCCGGCAGTTGCCAATCGATGCGGCAGGCCACAGCGGGCGGCCTACCGAAAGGAGGCGCCATGTATCGCAACATTCTGGTCCCCCTGGACGGCTCTCCCCTGGCCGAGGCCATCCTTCCCGAGATCGAAAAATTCGCCAGCGGCGCCGTCATGCCGCGAGTGGTGTTGATCCGGGTGGTGCCGGCCCACCACATCCCGGGCCAGGACGCCGTTGAGTGGCAGGCCCGCATGATCCGTCGGGCCGAGGACTACATCGAGAAGGTCAAGCAGCAGCTAGAGTCCAAGGGCATGACGGTGGACCACCACGTCCCCTATGGGGACCCGGCGGCCAAGATCCTCGAAGTCTGTGAACTTTACAACTACGACCTCATCGCCATGAGCACCCACGGACGCAGCGGCTTGGGCCGCTGGCTGATGGGCAGCGTGGCCGACAAGGTGGTGCGCCACAGCCGCTTTCCCGTCCTGCTGAGGCGTGCCCAGCCCGAAGATGTCCCCGAGGCAGAAGCCGGAGAGCCAGACGACGCGGCATAAGACCCTGTCATGGCCGATTGAGCCGGCGCCACAAGGCCAGGACCTGGGACCGCGTCGAGGCCAGGGAGCCGCTGTTGTCGATGACCACATCGGCCCGCCGCCGTTTCTCGGCCATGGGCATCTGGGAGCGGATGCGCGCCAGGGCATCGGCCCGTGACAGGCCGCTGCGCTTCATCAGCCGTTCGAGCTGTACCGCCTCGGGGGCATCGACCACCACCACCAGATCCAGCCCCGCATCCATTCCCGCTTCAAAGAGCAGCGGCACGTCCAGCACCACGGTGCTCTCGGGCGCCGTGGCTTCGATCTCGGCCAGCCGGGCCGCCATGGCGTGGGCCACTGCCGGGTGGATGATGCGCTCCAAGCGCGCCTTTTGCCCCGGGTCGGCAAAGACCTCGGCCGCCAGTTGGTCCCGGTCGATGGTCCCGTCGCTTTTCAAGACGCCTGAACCGAAATGCTCCACCACGGCCGCGAAGGCCGGCTGGCCCGGTTCCACCGCCTGCCGGGCCAGGACGTCGGCGTCGATGATCCGGGCCCCGGCTTCGGCCAGGAGTCGAGACACGGTGGACTTGCCGCTGGCGATGCCGCCGGTGAGCCCCACGAGCTTCATCGGTATCTCATCCTTTCACCACCGCCATGGGCCGCAGCCGGGCCACCCGTCGCGAAATCCCGGCGCCGTGGACCACCGCCACCACCTCGGAGACATCCTTGTAGGCCTCGGGCATCTCCTCGGCCAGGGTGGCCCGGCCGGTCCAGCGGACCAGGATGCCCCGGGCCTCCAGCTCCCGGTAAATAGCGCGCCCCCGGCTCCGTTTCTTGGCCGCCGTGCGACTGAGCAGCCTTCCGGCGCCGTGGCAGGTTGAGCCGAATGTTTCGGCCATGGCTTGGGCCGTGCCCACCAGGACGTAGGAAGCGGTGCCCATGTCGCCGGGGATGATCACCGGCTGGCCCGTGACCTTGAAATCGTCGCCGAGGGCCTCGTGGCCCGGGGCGAAGGCCCGGGTGGCGCCCTTGCGGTGCACGCAGACCCGGCGTGGCTGCCCGTCCACCAGGTGGACTTCCTCCTTGGCGATGTTGTGGCATACGTCGTAGAGCAGCCGCAGGGACAAGGCCGCCGGCCCCAGGGCAAAGACCCGCTCAAAGACTTCACGGCAGCGGTGCATCAGGACCTGGCGGTTGGCCCAGGCGTAGTTGGCGGCGCAGGCCATGGCGCTGCGGTAGCGCCGGCCCGCTTCGGACTGGATCGGTGCGCAGGCCAGTTGCCGGTCCGGCAGCACGATGCCGTGGTCGTGGGCGTGGCGGCCCATCTCGGCAAGGAAGTCATCGCAGACCTGGTAGCCGAAGCCCCGCGACCCGGTGTGCAGCATCACCGTGACCCGGGATTCAACCAGGCCGAAGGCCTCGGCCACCACCGGATCGTAGATCTCGTCCACCACCCCGACCTCGACGAAGTGGTTTCCCGCCCCCAGGGTGCCCAATTGGCGGCGTCCCCGTTCCATGGCACGGTCGCTCACCGCGTCCGGATCGGCGCCAGGCAGGCAGCCCCGGTCCTCGGTGTGCGCCAGGTCTTCGGGTTCGCCCAGCCCCTCCTCGATGGCCCAGCGGCTCCCCTTGCGCAAAACACGCTTTTCCTCCTTCGGCGAAAGCTGGATGGCACCGGTGGATCCCACCCCGCAGGGAATGTGCCGGTAGAGGGCGTCCACCAGGTCCTTGAGCCGGGGCCGCACCTCGGCTTCCACCAGCGCCGTGGTGGCCAGGCGCACCCCGCAGTTGATGTCGTAGCCCACCCCGCCGGGGGAAATCACCCCGTCATGCCAGTCGAAGGCCGCCACCCCGCCGATGGGAAACCCGTACCCCCAATGCATATCGGGCATGGCCAGGGAGGCTGAGACGATTCCCGGCAGGGCCGCCACGTTGGCCACTTGCTGAAACGCCTCCCGCTGCTTCGGATCCGCCATGAGCGCTTCACTGAGATACACCCGGCCCGGCACCCGCATCGGTCCCGTGCGGGGAATCTCGCAGCGGTAGGCGTCGATTCTTCGAATGTCCACGGGTTGGTTCTCCTTCACAGATCGAAGATCACTTGCGCCCGCCAGCGGCCGTTCTCGAATTTCACCCGGGCCTGGTGATACGTTACCGCCTTGATCTCGTTTTTCACATCGTGGCGCGTCCGATCGAAGGCCTCGCCGCCGAGGCGGGCCGCCAGGCCGGCGGGCGCCAGGCGCCCCATCTCCACCTTCCCGGCCAGCCACAGCTCGCCGTTGAACAGGTAGAGCACTTCCCGCAGCCAGTTGACCATCAGGTCGGTCCAATCGGCGCCGCCGAGGGCCAGCTCCCGCCACTGGCGGACCTGGATATGGACCGGGTCAACGATTTGGGCCACCAGGGCCAACGCCGCCTCGGCAAAAAGCGCTTCGGCGGTGGCAGCCTCGACAGTCAAGCCGCCGTCGGCGGTATGTTCGATCGGCAGATAGGGGGTCATGAAAGGGCGATCTCCTCGCCGGTGCGCCGGGTGCTGTAGCCGCCAAGGGCTTCGACCCTGCGTTTGAAGGTCTCCGAGACGATGGTGTCGCGCAGAATCCGCAGGGGACGGGTGTCGAAGTAGGCATCCGGGATCAACAGGTCGTACTGCTCGGTGACCACCGGAATAAAGTCGAGGTCCAGGGCCCGGGCCGCCGCATGGATGCCCAGGCCCACGTCGGCCGTTCCCCCGAGCACGGCCACCGCCACGGCCATGTGGGTAAACTCCTCGGCTTCGTAGCCGTGGATCGACCTGGGATCGATGCCGAGCTGGCCCAGGCGGTAATCGAGCAGAATCCGGGTGCCGGAGCCGCCCTGGCGGTTGATAAATCGCACGTCGCCGCGGGCCAGGTCTTCGATGCCGCCGATGCCCTTGGGGTTGCCCTTGGGGACGATGAGCCCCTGGTCGCGCATCACCAGGTGGATCAGGCGTACCGCGATGCCGGGCAGGTAGCGGCGGATGTAGCTGACGTTGTAGCTGCCGGTTTCCGTGTCGAGCAGGTGGGTGCCGGCCACGTGGCAGACACCCCGCTTGACGGCCATCAGACCGCCCATGGACCCCACGTGGCTGGAGCTGACGGTGACATCGCCGTGGTTGATGCGGATCTGGTCGGCCAACAAGTCCAGCGTGTTGTCATGGCTGCCCACCACCACGATGGTGTTGCGTACCGCTTCCAGCGGCTGGAGCAGGTCGGCGGCCACGCTCTCGTCGGCGTCGATGCCCTCGCTGTTGTTGGGGATACGGATGATGCCGTGGGCCTCGGTGATCGAGGTGATGGCCCCGGCCCCTCGCGGCAGGGCCGTGGCCACGACCCGGTCGCCCACCTGGCCCAGCTTGACGCGGACGAATTCCTCCACGCCCAGCTTGGAGGGGATCTTGCGCGTCGGAGTCACCGTCACGGTGGGCCGAGGCCTTTCGGGCTGGGCCAGCATGGCCAGGATCATCGGTTGAACGAACTGCTCGAAGGCGATGATGGCCGAGACGGGGTAGCCGGGAATGCCCACCACCGGCTTGCCGGCGGCGGCGCCGATGAGCACCGGTTTCCCCGGCATGATCGTCACCCCGTGAACCATCACCTCCCCGAGGGCTTCCATTGCCGGCCGGGTGTAATCGGCCGATCCGGCCGAGGAACCGCCTACGGTCAGGACGACGTCGCAACCGGCTTCCGGGCTCAGGGCAGCGTCCAGGGCGGCTTGGACCTGCTCGGGGTCATCGGTCACTGTGGGCCGCAGCAACGGCTCGCCGCCGCAGTGGCGCACCAGGGCCGCCAGCACGTAGGCGTTGGATTCGATCACCTGGCCCGGCTTGAGCCTGGCCACATCCAGGCCGTGCCAATCCACCAACTCGGAGCCGGTGGGGATGATGGCCACCCGCGGCCGACGACGTACCGGCACTTCGAAAATCCCGCCGGAGAGCAGGGCCCCGATGCAGTACGGGGTGATCCGGTGATGGCGGGCAAAGAGCAGCTCGGTGGCCACGATGTCTTCACCCATCTTGCGGACGTACTGCCAGGGAAAAGCCGGGGCTTCGATTTGCAAGGTCGTTTCGTCCAGCTGGTGGACTTGTTCGATCATGATCACCGCGTCGAAGCCTTCTGGCATCACGTGGCCGGTGTTGACGAAAACGGCATCGGTGCCCAAGGTGAGCTGTTTCGGGCTGGTTTCGCTGGCGCCGAAGGTCGCCGCGGCATGCACCGCCACCCCGTCCATGGCGGCGGCGTGAAAGCCCGGGGACGACAGGCGGGCGAAGATCGGTTCAGCCAAAACCCGCCCCACGGCCTCTGGCGTGGGAACGGTTTCCACGGGCCATTTTGCGAAGGCACCGAAACGGGTGTGGATCAGGTTGCGGGCTTCGGCGAGGGATTTTTTCTTCAGGTAGATGTTGCGCTTGTGTGTCATTGCGTCTCCCAATCCAGGCAAAAAGATATTTTCCAGCCCGTGCCAAGGGGCACGAACAATTATGATAGCCGTTCTGGGAGCCGAGCTCAATCGCGGATTGCGCTGAAAAGAGACGAAAAAAGGCGGCGCCGGTCGGGAACCGGTGCCGCCAAAGGCTTGCGGAGGCCGGACGGCCTCCGCCGGAGGTGCTGCTTACTTGCGCGCCTGGGCGTAGCCGATGTCTATCAGGGCGTCTTTCATCTCGTCGAGAATCGTCGGATCGTCGATGGTGGCCGGGGTCTTGTAGGCTTTGTTGTCGGCGATCTTCTGGATCGTGCCGCGCAGAATCTTGCCTGAGCGGGTCTTGGGCAGCCGCTTGACCACCGTGGCCTTCTTGAAGCTGGCCACCGGCCCGATGCGATCGCGCACCATCCTGATCAGCTCGTTGATGATTTCCTCATGGGGGCGCGTGACGCCGGCCTTCAGCACCACGAACCCCACCGGCACCTGGCCCTTGAGGTTGTCTTCAACCCCCACCACGGCGCATTCGGCCACGTCGGGATGGTCGCTTAACACCTCTTCCATGCCGCCGGTGCTCAGGCGGTGGCCGGCCACGTTGATGATGTCGTCGGTGCGGGCCATGACGAACACGTAGCCGTCCTCGTCGATGAAACCGGCGTCTGCCGTCTTGTAGTATCCGGGAAATTCTTCCAGGTAGCTCTTGATGAAGCCCTCGTCGTTTTTATAAAGGGTGGGCAGGGTTCCCGGCGGCAAGGGCAGCTTGACCACCAGGGCGCCGATTTCCCCGGGCGGCAGCAGCTGGTTGTTGGGGTCCACCACCTGCAGGTTCCATCCCGGCGCCGGCTTGGTGGGCGAGCCCTCCTTCACCGGGTACTGGTGCAGCCCCAGGCAGTTGGAGCAGATGGCCCAGCCGGTTTCGGTCTGCCACCAGTGGTCGATTACCGGCACCTTCAGCGCGTTTTGGGCCCATTTGAGGGTGTCGGGATCGAGCCGTTCGCCGGCTAAAAAGAGGGCGTAAAACTTTGAAAGATCGTATTTTTGCATCAGCTCGGCCCGCGGGTCTTCGCGCTTGATGGCCCGGAAGGCGGTGGGAGCGGTGAACATGGTGCGCACCTTGTGTTCGCCGATCACCCGCCAGAACACCCCGGCATCCGGGGTGCCCACCGGCTTGCCCTCGAAGAGGATGGTGGTGCAGCCGCGCAGCAGCGGGCCGTAGACGATGTACGAGTGACCCACCACCCAGCCGACATCCGAGGCGGCCCAGTACACGTCGCCGGCATCCACGTTATAGATGGCTTTCATGCTCCAGTTGAGGGCCACGGCATGTCCTCCGTTGTCGCGCACCACCCCCTTGGGCTGGCCGGTGGTGCCCGAGGTGTAGAGGATGTAGAGCGGGTCGGTGGCCGCCACCGGCACGCAGTCGGCCGGTTTGGCGGCCGCCACGGCCTCCTTCCAGCCTATGTCCCGGTCGGGGTCCAGGGGAGCGGTTTCCATGGGCCGCTGGTAGATGATGCAGCTTTTGGGTTTGGCGTCGCTGTTGGACATACGGATTGCTTCATCCAGCAACGGCTTGTAAGGAATGACCCGCTTGACCTCGATGCCGCAGGAGGCCGAAACGATCACCTTGGGTTTGGCGTCGTTGATGCGGGTAGCCAGTTCGTTGGAGGCGAACCCCCCGAAAACCACCGAGTGGATGGCACCGATGCGGGCGCAGGCCAACATGGCGATGGCCGCCTCCGGAATCATCGGCATGTAGATCAACACCCGGTCCCCCTTGACCACGCCGCGGTCGGCCAGTGCCCCGGCGAACAAGGCCACTTCGTCGCGCAACTGACGGTAGGTGTACTTTTTGATGGTATCGGTCACCGGACTGTCATAGATCATGGCCGCCTGATCGGCCCGCCCGCCTTCCACGTGGCGATCCAACGCGTTGTAGCAGGTATTGAGCTCTCCGCCGACAAACCAGCGATAAAACGGCGGATTGCTGTCGTCCAGGACTTTGTCCCACCGCTTGTACCAGTGGAGCGCTTCCGCCGCATCGCCCCAGAACCCATTGGGATCCTTGATCGATCTTTCCCAGGCCTCGACATACGGGTCGCTCATCGTACTCTCCTTTTTGCTTTGGGTTGGCCGTCAAAAGCGAATTCAGCATAAGAAAGACCGAGGCGGGGTGTCAAGCAGAATATGAACGGGATACAGTAGTTGAAGCAACAAAGGCCGCGATGGCGAACCTTGTGGAAAAGTGCCGGCCATGCGCAACGGATGTTGGGGAGCGGCGGAGGGGCCGATGCGGTTGGTCGGCTTCTTGGCAGGCCTCCTGCCGAAAAGAGAGCGCATCAACGCACGATGCAGCGCTGAACGTAAGGGGCGGCGGCAGTGCGAAGCTGCTCCATTTCCGAGGGACTGAAGGGCGCAGGGGGGACCTTGAAAAAATCCGGATTCAAAAGGCTTTCGGTGCGCAGGGCTTGCAGGGCGTAAAGGGGGGCGCCGGCGATGCAGCGGGCCATGGCGGCGATGCGGTCAAGGTTGATAAAAGGGCGCACGCAAGTGGTGCGGAACTCATGGGGCAGTCCGCTGGTTCGGATGATGCGGATGCTATCGGTCAGCGCCTCCGCACACGGCCGGGGGCTCAGGTGCGGGGCATATGCTTCCGGCAAGGTTTTCAAGTCCATGGCCAGGTAATCCACGAGCCCGGCTTCCAGAAGGCGGGCCAGGACCTGTGGCCGGCTGCCGTTGGTGTCGAGCTTCAGCCGGTATCCCAGGGATTTTATCGCCTGGCCGATATCGACCAGATCCGCAGACAGGGTCGGTTCGCCGCCGGTGATGACCACCGCATCGAGAAGCCCTCGCCGCTGTCGGAGAAACGCCACGAAATCGTCTAAAGCCATGGCGCCGCCGGCCGGCAGGTGTCCCCTGGCCAGCTCGGGGTTATGGCAGTAGGGGCAGGCGAAGTTGCAGCCGGTGAGAAAAACGACGCAACTCACCAGCCCGGGATAATCGATCAGGGATGTTTTTTGAAGGCCGGCGATGGACATGGCGGGTGAGTGTTCGCTACAGGGCACAAAGGCTCGCCGGGGCGGCCGGCGTCAACCCCTGCGGGAAGCCGGCCGCCCGGCGTTTCAGCCGAGGTTGAAGGTTCGGGGCGGATCGATACCCAGCCTGGCCGCGCCTGCCGCTTGAGGAATGGGTCTCTGGTATTTCACCACCCCGGAGCTGACGTCGGTTTTGCTGGTGCACCGGTCACAGCAGGCGTGCTGGCCTGGCAGGTAGCCGTGATGCGGACAGACGCTGAAGGTGGGGGTCAGGGTGAAATAAGGCAGCCGGTAGTTGGCGGCCACCTTGTGAACCAGGCGTTTGAGGGACGAGATGTCCTGGATCTGCTCGCCGAGGAAGATGTGCAGGACGGTGCCGCCGGTGTACTGGCTCTGGAGGTCGTCCTGAAGCCTCAGGGTCTCGAAGAGGTCGTCGGTGTAATTGACCGGCAGTTGGCTCGAATTGGTGTAGTAGGGGCTGGCGCCTTGCCGGTACTGGGCCTCGTTGGCGCAGACGATCTGCGGAAACTTGCGCTTGTCCAGCATCGCCAAGCGATAGGCAGTGCCCTCCCCGGGGGTGGCCTCGAGGTTGAAGATTTCGCCGGTGCGGTCTTGCAGTTCTCCGATCCGGGTGCGCAGGTCCGCCATGACCTTCAAGGCGAAGGCCTGGCCGGCATCGGTGGTCAGGTCCGCACCGAGGAAGTTGAGGCAGGCCTCGTTCATGCCGATGATGCCGATGGTGGAAAAGTGGTTTTTCCAATAGGCCCCGCTGCGGGCCTTGATCTGACGCAGGTAAAAGCGGCTGTAGGGGTAGAGGTTTTTTTCGGTAAAGTTTTCCAGCACTTTGCGCTTGACGGCGAGGCTTTCAGCGGCCAGGGCGACCTGCTGGCCGAGGCGGTTGAAAAAGTCGGCTTCGTCCTCGGCCAGGTATCCGATCCGCGGCAGGTTGATGGTCACCACGCCAATGGAGCCGGTGAGCGGATTGGCGCCGAAGAGCCCGCCGCCCCGACGGCGCAGCTCGCGGTTGTCCAGCCGCAGCCGGCAGCACATGGAGCGGGCGTCGTCGGGCGACATGTCAGAGTTGATAAAATTCGAAAAATAGGGGATGCCGTACTTGGCCGTCATGCGCCAGACCGGGTCCAGATTCGGGTTGTCCCAGTCGAAGTCGGCGGTGATGTTGTAGGTGGGAATCGGGAAGGTGAAGACGCGCCCGTTGGCGTCGCCGGTCATCATCACCTCGGCGAAGGCCCGGTTGAAAAGGTCCATTTCCGCCTGAAAATCTCCGTAGACGGCCTCCTGGTACTGCCCCCCGATGATCACCGGCTGGTTGCGGAGGGTCGAGGGCGCCTGCAAGTCCATGGTGATGTTGGTAAACGGGGTCTGGAATCCTACCCGGGTGGGGATGTTGATGTTGAAAATGAATTCCTGGATCGCCTGGCGCACCTCGGCGTAGTCGAGCCCGTCGTAGCGGATGAAGGGCGCCAGCAGGGTGTCGAAATTGGAAAAAGCCTGGGCACCGGCGGCCTCGCCCTGGAGGGTATAGAAAAAATTGACCACCTGGCCCAGGGCTGAGCGCAGATGCCGCGGCGGCGCGCTGGCCACCTTGCCCTCGACGCCGGTGAAGCCTTTAAGGAGCAGATCCTGCAGGTCCCAACCGACGCAGTACACCGACAGGAGGCTCAGGTCGTGCAGGTGCAGATCGCCGCTTTTGTGGGCGTTGCGGATCTCGGGCGGATAGATGCAGTTGAGCCAGTACTCGGCGGTCACGTCCGAGGAGATGTAGTTGTTGAGGCCCTGCAGCGAATAGCACATGTTGCTGTTTTCTTTTATTTTCCAGTCCAGCTTGTCGATGTAGTGTTCCACGAGGCTGGCATTGGCGCGGCTGGCGATGCTGCGGATCTGGGCATGCTGTTCTCGGTAGAGAATGTAGGCCTTGGCGGTCTTGTAGAACGGCGAATCGAGGAGCACGCGCTCGACAATATCCTGGATTTCTTCGACTTCCGGGATCGGCCCAAGGC
>DQXI01000109.1 GCA_011042305.1 Desulfobacteraceae bacterium | reverse complement strand
GGCTTTCATGGTGGATTCCTCCCAAAAGGCCGGCTTCCGGCTCAGGAACCCGAGCGCCCGTCCCCCTGTTGGAAGCGGCCACCTCGCCCGGCAGGCACAGCCAGTTTCCCCTCGATTTCATGGTCAGGAAGGTTTCGCTTCCCTTGATTCTATAACTTCACACAGTTCTATAAAGGATTTTTTACAAATTGTTGCCTCGATGGTCTCAAGCGCGCCATGGAAGACATAAACGCCCGTCGGCGGGCACGGGGCATGCCTCGCTGAAGCCCATCAGCCGCGGGTAACCATATTGCGGATCACATGACGTGGATTTTCCCCGGGGGGACGTGGAGGCGGACGGTGTCGCCCTCGCTCAGGCCCTGTTGCATGAGGCGGCCGGTGGGCACGATGGTCTGCCAGACCATCCCCTCGCAGCTCACCCTGACCTCGCAGAACACCCCCTGGTGATCAAGGCGCGTCACCTGTCCGGCGAAATGGTTGTTCGCCGCGCCGGGCGCATCGGCGTCCAACTGCACGTCTTCGGGGCGCACGGCCACGAAACGGCTGCCGGGGGGGACCGAACGGGCCAGGGCCATGGTCAGGGGGCCGGTCCGGGCCGTGTCGCCTTCGAAACGGGCCTCGAAGATGTTTTTCATGCCGACGAAGGCGGCCACCGCCGGCGAGACGGGCCGGTTGAAGACCTCGGCCACCGACCCCACCTGTTCGATGCGCCCGGCGATGATCACCGCCGTGCGCGCCGCCAGGAAGTGGGCCTCGGCAAAATCGTGGGTCACCATCAGCACAGTGATTCCCGTCTCCCGGTGCAGGCTTTTGAGCAGGTCCCGGATTTCTTCCCGAAAGTTGGGATCCAGGGCGGACAGCGGTTCGTCCAGCAGTAGAATCTTCGGCGCCACCACCAGGGCCCGGGCCAGGGCCACGCGCTGGCGCTCTCCGCCGCTGAGGTGGCTTACCCCCCGATTCAGCAAGGGTTTAAGCCCCAACCGTTCGACCAGGTGCTGCAGCCTGTCGTCTCCTTCGGCGGCCTTGGCCCGATAGCGCAGCCCGTAGCGGATGTTTCGGGATACCGAAAGGTGGGGAAAAAGGGCGTGGTCCTGGTAGACGATCCCGATGCCGCGGCGCTCGGGCGGCAGCTCGGTGACATCCCGGCCGTCGATGCGGATCCGACCGCCGTCGATGGGCACCATGCCGGCGATGGATTCCAGGATCAAGGTCTTGCCGGCCCCGGTGGGGCCGAGGATGGTGAAAAACTCTCCCGGCGCAACGCGGAAGGAAACGCCGTCGAGGGCAAACCCCGGCAGTCGGACGGAAAGGTTCTCGACCCGGATCATGCCCGTGTCCGCCCGGCCGGCGGGTTGAGCCAGCGCAACAGGAAAAACAGCACGAGGCAGACCCCGATGAGCCATACCGCCACCGGCTGGCTGTAGCGCAGCCCGTAGGCGGTAAAGCGCTCGTAGATCATCACCGGCGCGATCATCGGGTGGTAGGCCACGATCACCACGGCGCCGAACTCGCTTACGGCCCGGGCCGTACAAAGGATCATGCCCACGACGACGCTGCGCCAGGCCAGGGGAAAGGTCACCCGCCAGAAGGTGCCGAAAGCGGTGGCCCCGAGGCTGCGCGAAACGTTTTCCAGTCTTTGGGGAATCGCCTCGATGCCGTTTTTCACCGTGTTGATGTAAAACGGCAGGCCCACGAAGGTCAGCACGATGACGATCCCGGTCACCGAGCCCATCACCCGCACCCCCAGATCGGCGGCCAGGCGCCCGATCCAGTGCTGGCGGCCGGCCAGGCTGAGGATGGCGATGCCGATCACCGGGTGGGGAATCATGATGGGCAGGTCCACGATGCTCTCCACGAGGCGCTTGCCGGGAAAATCGCGCCGGGCCAAGAGGTAGGCGAAGGGGGTGCCGAAAATGAAGGAAATGAGCGCCGCGCTTCCCGAGGTCGATATCGACAGCCAGATGGCCCGGCGCACGTCGGCGTCCAGGATGCTGGCCTTCAGATCGGCCGCCGTGGGCTGACGGATCATCTCCACCAGGGGCACCACGATGAAGGCGACCACCAGGAGGGTGCAGGCGGCGGCCACGGCATGAAAAGGATCGAGACGGCGCATGGGTTGCGGATTTCTGCTTGCAGGTTGGCGTGGCAGGGGTGGGTTTCACCCCCGCCCCGGCGGCTTTATTGTTTGACCCCCGTCAACGCCGGCAGTTTGCCCGGCAGGCGCCGGCGGACCTCATCGGAAACCGCCTGGCTCGGGGAAATGGCCGGCTGGCCCATCTCTTCGAGAATCTTCAACCCCTGCTCCGGATCCAGCAGGTACTCGAGAAACAGCACTGCGCCGTCGCGGTTGGGGGCGGTCTTGACCAGGGTCAGCCCGTAGGTGCACGACTGGCCGGTGCGGGTAATCCAGGTGCCGGGTTTCTTGCCGGTCACCTTCACCTTGGCCAGGGCGTAGAAGTTGTCGAACTTGTAGTTGCCCAGGTTGATATGGTCGTCCAGGGTGACGTACTGGAGCCCGTGCTGCTTCGCCACCGAGAGGTATTCCCACGCGTAGTCCATGTGGCCGGTTTTCATCAGCGAGACCAGCTCCACCGACTTGGGCCGCACGTTGGCTTCGGGCCGATTGGCGATGAGCCGGTCGTAGAGGCCGGGCTGGTTGTGGAACTTCTCCGCCAGTTGAAGCACCATCAGGGCCCGGTAGCCGCAGGGGTCGAGGTTGGGATCACTGTGGCCCCAGACCACGCCGGGACGGGCCAGGATCTCGAACCAGTTGCCGGCGTTCACTTCATCGGCGTACTTGCTCTGATCCGTGTAGCAGAGCACGAGCTGGTTGCCGGCAAAGAGGATGTTCCAGTCGGCGTAGTCCGGGATCAAGCTCTTGTCGATCACCGTGTAATCGGCCGAGGCCATGATGTCCGCCGGCTTGCCCAGCGCGCTGATCATGCGCGCCATCTTGGTGCTGCCGCCGGCTTCGCGCAGCACGTCGATGTCCGGGTGCAGCGCCTCGAAGCGCTTTTCCACCTCGGCGAAAGGCACGGTGAGACTGCCGGCGTGAAAAATGATCACTTCCTGCTTGGCCTGGGCTGAGGTGGCCAGCGCCGTCATCAACAAAGCGGCCAGCAGCCCGATGCGCCATCTCGGTCCCCTGGCTCGCGATCTTCTTGTCATGGTTCGTACATCCTTTCGTTTATTTGGGTCAGTTCCGGTCATTTTCTTGAGCCGTCCAAGCCGAGCGGCACTCATTCTGAATTCTTCTCCGCCTCGCAGGCGGCCGACGTTTCGGCGGTGTCTCCGGGGAACACCATCCGTCCGCTGAGGCTCACGTCGTAGCCGACAAGGTGCCGGGCGCTGTCCAAAAACGCCGGGTCGTGGAGCAGGCCGAGGAAAAGCTGTACCCCCTTTTCGAAAAACCGCTCCTTGGCGATCAACAGGTCATAGCGTTCCCAGCGGATCGGCAGGAAATCAAGTCCCAGCAAGGCGGCCACCGGCCGGATGCCCGGCCCGGCGTCAGCGCGTCCGGCCAGCACCTCCAAGCCCACGTCCATGTGGCGGCCAAACTCGCTGCCGTAGCCTTCGAGCTTGCCCACGGCGATGCCGGCCTCCTTGAGCTTCATGTCAAAGAGCAGCCGGGTGCCGGTGCCCAGGGGGCGGTTGACCACGCGGATTTTCGGCCGACCAAGGTCTGCCACCGACCGGATCTGCTTGGGGTTGCCCTTGGCGAGCATCAGCCCCTGCTCACGGCGGCAGAAATTGACCACCACCGGCACCCGATCGAACTCCTGGTGGGCGAACTCGAAGTTGTACTCCTCACCGTTTTCCTGCAGCAGGTGGCTGGAAGCCACGTGGCAGAGGCCCTGGCGCAGGGCCCGCAGACCGCCCATGCTGCCGAGGTTGCCGAACACGGCCAAGTGTTCCCGGTAGCGGGTGTTGAACAACTGGATGGCCTTGTCGAGCAGCAGGTCGTTGCTGCCGGCGATGACCAGCAGTCCCTCGTAGGGCGGCAGCTTGCCCCGGGCCTCAGGATAGTTGATGGTATGGGTCTCCACCCACTGCTCGAGCAGGTGAATGGGAAAGAGCCACTTGCCGGTGATCTTGGTAGCCGGCAGCCCCTTTTCGGACACCAGGGTGTAGACCATCTTCTCATTGACGCCCAGGAACTGGGCCGCCTCTTTGGTGGACAAGAGTCGTTTCATGGTGGCGGGGGCCTCCCAATAAGCCGCACGAGGTAGTTGAAAAACGGCAATATGAGAAAGTTTGACTAACCTTACCCCCAGGAATTGTCAAACTTTTTCCCAAAAATTACTTAAAGCTACCAATACTGACAGCAAGGAAGAAGCAGCGAAGGCTGCAAGAAACAGGCGGTAATCTGGCAGGAAAAAAGCGGGCCCGAGCGTCTTGTTCAGTCGCGAAAAAATCCGCCAGGCCCTTGGTTGCCGGTTGTGTCGCGGACCGGCGGGGCTTAGGCTTTCAAGGCACCCTTGACCGCCTGGACCACTTCGGCCGGATCGTCGATCACCTTGACGATATCCAGGTCCCCGGGGCTGACGAGGCCCCGTTTTTCAAGGTTCTGCCGGATCCAGCCCAGCAGGCCGCCCCAGTAGGCGCTGCCCACCAGGATCACCGGCAGGGGGCGAATGCGCCGGGTCTGGATCAAGGTGATGGACTCGAAGAGTTCATCGAGGGTGCCGAAGCCGCCCGGCAAGGCGATATAGGCCGAGGCGTATTTGATGAACATGACCTTGCGGACGAAAAAATATTTGAATTCAACGCAAATGTCGGCGTATTTGTTGGGGATTTGTTCATAGGGCAGATGGATATTGAGCCCCACCGAGGTGCCGCCGGCCTCGGCGGCACCCTTGTTGGCGGCTTCCATCACCCCGCCGCCGCCGCCGGTGATGACGGCAAAGCCGCTGCGGGCGAACATGGCCCCCAGGGTTTCCGCCTGACGGTAGGTCGGGTCGTCCGGCCCGATGCGCGCCGAGCCGAAAATGCTCACCGCCGGCCCCAGGTCGTGCAGGGCCTCGACCCCATCGACAAACTCTCCGATGATCTTGAACAGGCGCCAGGATTCGCCGAGCTTGAAATCGTCGATCAAAAACTGTTTTTCCGTCATGTTGTTCCCTTGTTCGGTGGATGATTGAAGTCACCGGTTTTTAACCGTGCCGGCGCGCCTTGTCAATTCGGGCAACCAGCTTCTGAAGGATGCTGGAACCTGGAACTTGGAATCTGGAATCCGCGCAGCGGCAACCTGGAATGCGCGAATTTGACAACTTGACCGGGACTTGATAGGCGATCTAGTCTTCTGTCGTGCAACAATCGCCGGCCCGCCGGCCGCCGATAAGGAGGCTGAGCCCGAAAAGGCGGCACTCGAAGCCGCCGGGATGGTGGACAGTGAGTTCCCTGACCCGAACGGTGCGGATCGTCAACCCACTGGGGCTGCATGCCCGGGCCGCGGCGCGCCTGGCGAACGTGGCCGGCCGGGCCAGCGGGCCGGTGTGGCTCGTCAAAGCCGCCGAACGCGTCGACGCCACCAGCATCATCGACATCTTGACCTTGGCCTGCCCGCCGGGCAGCGTGCTGACGATTGAAATTCACCACCCCGAGGATCAGCCGATCCTCGAGCAGCTTGCACAACTGGTTGACGACGGGTTTGGAGAGTGGGAGAAGCCATGATCTCAACGGAAACGGGTTCCGAGCAACGTTTCTACGGAATTGCCGCATCGCCGGGCATCTGCATCGGTAAGGCCTACTTGGTGAACCGGGAGGGCGTCCAGGTGGTGCAGAAGTACGAGCTGAGCCCCGACGAGATATCCCACGAGACCAGCCGTTTCAGGGCGGCCGTCAAAAAGGCCGACGACGAGCTCAATGCCGTCATCGCCAACACTTCCGAGGAACTGAAGCAGAACAGCGCCATCCTGGAGGCCCACAAGGTGCTGCTCAAGGACAAGCTGCTCTACGGCAAGGTGCTCAGCACCATCGAGAGCGAGCAGGTCAACGCCGAGTGGGCCCTCAAGAAGGTGGTCACCGAAATCAACGCCATCTTCAGCCGGATGACCGACGCCTACTTCCGCGAGCGGGCCGACGACATCAACCACGTGGCCGACCGCATCCTGCGCAACCTCATCGGTGGGCAGCACAAGAGCATCGGCACCATCGACAAACGCGTCATTCTCGTGGCCCGGGACTTGTCGCCGGCGGACACCAGCCAGATCCAGCTCGAACGGATCAAGGGCTTTATCACCGACAAGGGCGGCCGGACTTCCCACACCAGCATCATCGCCCGCACCCTGGAGATTCCAGCGGTCCTCGGGCTCCACGACGCCACGCGCAACATCCGCAACGACGATATCGTCATCGTCGACGGCACCGCCGGGGTGGTGATCGTGCACCCCACCGAGCAGACCCTGCTCACCTACGAGGAGCGCCGGGAGCATTACGAGGGGTACAAGGCCCAGATCCGCCGGCGCAGCCACCTGCCCGCCGAAACCCGCGACGGCGTGCACGTCCGCATCCTGGGAAACATCGAGCTGACCGAGGAAGTGGTCTCGGTGCTGGACCACGGCGGCGACGGCATCGGGTTGTACCGTACCGAATTCCAGTACATGAACCGCAAGGAGTTTCCCGACGAGTTCGAGCTCTACGACAAGTACCGGGACGTGGTGGAGGTAATGGGCGAGAAGCCGGTGACCATCCGCACCCTGGACATCAACGGCGACAAGGCGGTGGCCTTTACGCCGGAAAACCACGAGAGCAACCCGGCCCTGGGCCTGCGGGCCATCCGCTACTGCCTAAAGAAGCCCGACATCTTCAAGACCCAGCTGCGGGCGATCCTGCGCGCGGCGGCCCACGGCAACGTGCGGGTGCTGTTTCCCATGATCAGCGGGGTGGAGGAAATCGTCGCCGCCCGGCGGCTGCTCGACGAGGCGGCCCTGGAGTTGTCCCGGGCCGACGTGCCGCACAACCGCGACATCCCGGTGGGCATAATGGTGGAGGTGCCCTCGGCGGTGATCATGGCCGACGCGTTGGTACGCCAGGTGGATTTCTTTTCCATCGGCACCAACGACCTCATCCAGTACACCATGGCCATCGACCGGGGCAACCAGAACGTGGCCCACCTCTTTCACCCCCTGCACCCGGCCCTGATCCGCATGGTGCACCGGGTAACGCAAATTGGCCTGGAAGCCGGCATCGGGGTGGACATGTGCGGCGAGATGGCCGCCGATCCGCTCCACGTTCCGCTTCTGCTGGGCCTGGGGCTCACCGAGCTGAGCATGGCACCGGCCTCGATCCCCGCCATCAAGCGCATGGTGCGTCTGGTGAGCGCCGCCGACGGGCAGGCCCTGCTGCAGGACATTTTGCGGCTGGAAAAGGTGCGCGACGTGGTGCACCTGGTGGACGAGACCTACGGCCAGCTCGTGGCCCAGAAAGTTTACGGAGACATGGGCAGCGCCAGGTGACGCCATGAACGATGTGCACATCAAGAATATCGCCGAAAACCGCAAGGCGCGCCACGAATACTTCATCGTGGACACCTGGGAGGCCGGCATGGTGCTGGTGGGCACCGAGGTCAAGGCGCTGCGCGAAGGACGCGCCAACCTCAAGGACGCCTACGCCAGGATCAAAAAAGGGGAGGTGTGGGTCTACCAGCTCCACATCAGCCCCTACTCCCATGCATCCTACGACAACCACAACCCGCTGCGGCCGCGCAAGCTGCTGCTCAACCGCAGCGAGATCCGGCGCCTGGCGGCCAAGACCAACGAAACCGGCCACACCCTGATCCCGCTCAAGCTCTACTTCAAGAACGGCAAGGTCAAGCTGCTGCTGGCCCTGGCCAAGGGCAAGCGCAAATACGACAAGCGCGAGGCGATCCGCCGCCGCGACGCCCAGCGGGACCTGGAGCGTGCCGGCCGGCAGCGCTGACCAGCAACCGATTGGCCGCTCAGCCGCCGCCCCCGCGTCCCACGGCCGCGTGGATCTTTTCGATCAACAGGTCCAGGTCGCAGGGCTTGGCGAGAAAATCGAAAGCGCCGGCAGCCTGCCCCTGCCGGGCCGCATCGTCGGCTCCGTGTCCGCTGATGAGGATCACAGGCAAATCCGGCGCCACGAGCTTGAGGACCCGCAGCACCTCCATCCCGTCCATGTCCACCATTTTCAGGTCCAGCAGCGCCACGTCGAAATCCTGCTTGCGCAGCAACTGGATCCCCTGCCCCCCGCTGTAGGCCTTCTCCACTTCGATACCCCGCCGGGACAGGCGTTTGGCCAGGACCTCGACAAAGACGGTCTCGTCGTCGATGAGCAGCAACCGGATGAACGGCTCGGACGGCTTGGAAGAGGGCATATGATGCTGTTCTCCTCTGGCCTCAGGGGCGCCGGGAGGTGATCTCCTGCACCCGGGCCGCGACGATCTTTTCTTCGCGGCGTCGCTTGACGGCAGCGGCCTCGCTGACCTTGGCCAGCAGGGCGTCGATATCGCAAGGCTTCATCAGGTAATCGAAGGCGCCGCGCTTCATTCCCTCGATGGCCGACTCCACCGTGGCATGGCCGGTGAGCATGATCGTCTCCACCAGGGGAAACTGCCGGCGGATTTCGGCCAGGGTCTCGATGCCGTCCATGCCGGGCATCTTGACATCGAGGATCACCACTTCGATGCCGCTGTCCCGGGCCAGCTTGGCCAGGGCTTCCTGGCCGTCGTAGGCGGCCTCGATGGCCACATCGCGCTTGACCAGCCGCCGGGTCATGGCTTCCACGAAGGCCTTTTCGTCGTCCACGAGCAACACTTTGGCGATCGACATATCAGTGTTCTCCTTCGGGCGCTGCGGGTCGGGCGTTCCGGTTGCATGCCGCACCACCGGAAACGCCGCCGTTGCCCTCTTTTTTTGCTTTCCTGAAACGATGAAACATCACTTTCCGTCCGTCTCGTCCACGGTTTGCACCGGCAGGATGACGCGGAAGGATGTCCCCTGCCCCACCCGGCTCTCCACCTCGATCTGGCCGCCCATATTGTGGATGATGCCGTAGCAGATCGACAGCCCCAGTCCCGTCCCCTGCCCCACCGGCTTGGTGGTAAAGAACGGGTCGAAGATGCGCGGCAGAATCGCCTCGGGGATTCCCGGTCCGGTGTCGGTCACCTCGATGACGACCTTACCGTCCGCCAGCGCCGTGGAAACGGTGAGACGGCCACCGCCCTCCTTGTCCATGGCTTGCAGGGCGTTGCTCACCAGGTTGAGCATGACCTGGTGCATCTCGGTTTCCGAGGCGGTGAGCAGGGGCAGGTTCGGGGCCAGCCGGGTTTCCACCGCCACTTGGGCATACTTGGCCCGCTGGCCCAGGAGGTTGAAGACATCCCCGATGACGCGGTTGACATCCAGCGGCCGGTTGCGGCTGTCGCTGCCGCGGGCAAAACTGAGCAGGTTGCGTGTGATCTCCTTGCAGCGCTGTCCCTGGGTATGGATTTGCTTCAAGGCCCGCCGGACCTCGGCCTGGTTCTCGGGCGTATCCAGGGACCCGTCGCTCATCAGGTCCTGGATCCACCCGGCCTCCTCGATCATCACGGCCACCGGGTTGTTGATCTCGTGGGCCACCCCGGCCGCCAGCTCCCCGATGCCGGCCAGCTTGCCGGCTTCGATCACCTGTCGGCTCATCAACTCCTTTTCCCGGTCGGCCTGGGCCACCCTGGTCACCATGCGCCGTGAGAGGACGAAGGCCATCACCAGGAGGCAAACGCCACCGAGGACGAAAAAGACCAGGGACATCCTCTCGGCCCGGTGCAGCTCGGAGAAGGCGTCCGCGGCCTGCTGACGGTAGACCAGCAGCCAGTTGCGATCCTTGAGCAGCCCGGTGACGAAGATGCTTTCCTGCCCGTTTTCGTCGGGCCGGAGGAAAACGTGAATCTTTTTGGACGGATCGGCGTCACAGGCGTAAAACCCTGCAAAGCACCCTTTGCCGGCTGCGGGCAACGAAGCGGTGGTTTGAAATTCACCGGCACGGTTGACGATGAAGGCGATTCCGGTGGTGCCGATGCGAATGTTGCTGACCAGCTTGTTGAAGGACTCGAAATCGATGGTGGCCCGCAAAATCCAAGTGTCGTCGTCCTGGCCGTAGCGTGTCGCCACGATGAAATGCGGCAGTCCCCGCAACCCCAGGAAGACGTCGGTGATTACGGTCCGCTGCGCCAGGACCTGCTTGAACCAGGCGGCCCGGGAGTAGTCCGCCCGGTTCAGCTTGAAGGGGCCGGCGTAGGAGACCTGGTGCCCCTGGGCGTCGACGACGCCCAGGTCCACGAAGGTCGTCCCGTAAGCGCGCTGGAGGGCCGCCAGCTGGCCCTGCAGGAAGGTCTCGTCGCTGAGCTGGGCGCGGCCGAAGCTGTCGGCCAGAAACTGCACATCAGCCGCGCGGGCAGCCAGGAAGGCGTCGATCTGCTGCTTGTGCTTGCGCACCATCTCCACCAGGTGATCTTCCACCTTCTGTCGATAGAGACCGTGAAACTGAAAGTAGATCGTGAGGCTGACGAGAAACACGGGGATAAAGGAGACGATCAGGATGGTCAGGATCATCTTGCGCGCCAAGGCCTCGTAGGGGGCCGGCAATTTCCCGTTTTTCCGCGTCATTTCGTCCCTTTTTGGACCCACCAGGCCCGCTCCGGTTTCATGCTTGCCCCCCTCGGATCCCTCACTTCAGGCCCTTGTCACCTCCCGGTCAACCCGCCGTGGTGATGGGCATGCCCATCAGGGGCCAGAGCACGTAGACGGCAAAAGCCACCACCACCATGAGGAGCAGGCTGGCCGCCAGCCCGTAGCTGAAGAACTCGCCCGTGGTGAACTGCTTGGAGTCATAGGCGATGGCGTTGGGCGCCGCCCCCACCAGGAGCAAAAAGGGCATGCCGGCGGTTACCAGGGAGGCGAACAGGATCACCTCGCCCGAGACGCCGAGGTAGGGAGCGATCACCAGGGCCACCGGCAGCGAGATGGCGATGGCCGCCACGTTCATGATGAAGTTGGTCATCACCATGACGAAAAAGGCGATGCCCATGACAAACACGAACCAGTGGCTCTCCTCGAACATCGCCAGCCATTGCACCGCCAGCCACTTGGCCGCCCCGGTCTCCCAGAGGCAGAAGCCGATGCTCATGGCGCCGGAAAACAGCAGGATGATGTTCCAGGGGATCTCCTCCAAGTCTTCGATGTCCAGGATGCCGGTGACAAAAAACAGGATGGAGGAAATCAGGATGATGGCCGTCTTGTCGACGGGCTTGAGGACCGGTACGAAGGAACGCAGGGACATGACCAGGATGCAGCCGAAGACGATCACCGCCGCCAGGATCTCCTTGGTGGTGATCCCCCCCAATTCGGCGTTGAGCCGCCGCGCGCGGTCGCGCAGACCATGGATGACGGGCTTTTCCGGCTTGAAAAAAACCATGAAAAAGCCCCAGAGGATGAACGTCATCAGCCAGCCGACGGGAAACATGTAGTAGGTCAGTTCGAAAAATCCGATCTCACGGGCCATGATGTCCTTGAAAAACCCGATGGCCACGGCGCCCCGGGCCGCTCCCAGCAGGGTCACGATGCTGCCGGCGCCGGCCACGTAGGCCATGCCCATGAACAGTCCCTTGCCGAAGCGGGTGGGCTTCTCTCCTTCACCGTAGAGGGCGTAGATGGACACCAGCAGCGGGTAGATGGTGGCCGCCACCGCCGTGTGGGCCATGATGTGGGCCAGGGCCGCGGTGACCACGAAGGCACCCAGGTAAATCATGGAGGTGCGCTCCCCCACCACTATGAGCATCTTGTAGGCCAGGCGCTTGGTGAGCCCGGTCTTGGTGAACACCAGGCCGATCATGATGGAGGCGAAGATGAACATCACCGACGGGTCCATGAAGTCCTTGAAAGCCTCCTTGGCCGGCCGGATGAGAAACAGCGCCTGCAACACCCCGATGGCCAGGCTGGTAATGCCGATGGGCACCACCTCGAAAACCCACCAGGTGCCGGCGAGCAAAAAGACGGCCAAGGCCCCCTTGGCCTCGCGGCTCAAAACAAAATGCTGCCCCTGGGGATCGACGGCATCCGGCCAGGGCGGGCTGGCATACACGACAGCGAACAAGACAACGCCCATCAGCAAAAAGGCGATCTTTCTCCAGTTCACGCCGGTTGCCGGCAAGGTCAACTCCTCGGTCTGCATGAAACCTCCTCGCGTGCGCTATGCGATGATTGCTTTTTCGGTCTATCCCTTATCGGCGTTGAACGACGGCGGCACGCACCTGTCGATCACTCCAAAAACGCTGGAAAAAACATCGGTCAGGCGCAAAATACCCGCGATCCGCTCGCCCTCCATCACCAGCAGGGACGGGTGCTGGCAAACCACCAGCAGATGCACGGCCTGGTCCAGGGAGGCGTCGGCTTCGATTTGCTCGCCTTCGCCGGGCCGCTGCATGTAGCGCGTGACCTTCTGCTCGAACACGTTGAGGCACATCTGCTCGATGGGCTGGGAGAACAGTTCGTAGCGGTCGAGCATGGAAAGGAGAAACTTGCGGCTGAAGCCCAGGCGTGTCACCTTGGCGCCCGATCGCATTTCATTGTATTTGGGTTCCAGGGCCCGCAGCATGTCCAGTTGCCCCAGCTTGCCAACGATGCGCCCACTCGCGTCGGCCACCAGCACCGCCCGATGGCGATAACGGGATGGATCAAAACGCTTCTGGGCCTCGGCCAGGGCCTTTACCGCCTCGTAGATGGTGGCGTTTTCGTCCACCACGGGGTAATCGGACAAGGGCACCATCAGGTCTTTGACGATCATTTTTTTCAAGGTGTGCCTCCTGAAGATTGTGGGTGATCGCCGGTGCCGGCGGCTCGCACGCTCTCGCGCAAAGCGTCCAGTTCGAAGGGCGGCATCAGGTCGGCAAAGGCGCCCAGCCGCATCGCCTCGATGGAAAGATCGATCTGCGCGTTCTGGTTGAGCGTGATAACGCGGATACGGGGCCAGGTGGTGCAAATCTCGCGCAGCAACTGCCGCCCGCCGGCCCCCAGTCCGCCCAGTCCCAACAGCACCACCTCCACTGCCTGGCGCGCCAGGATGGCCCGTGCGCCGCTCCGGTCGGCGGCCGTCAGGATATCGAACCCCGCCTGGCGCAGGTGGCTGGCGACGCTGCTGCGGAAATTGTAATCGGCTTCGATGATCAGTACGCGGCTGGCCATGGCGCTCCCGCTTCCTTTTTCGACAACCGAACCAGAATGACAGCAAGGGCCGTGCCAGATCCGCCGGTGCGACGGCGCAGATTACCGGATGCGATATTTTCATAATTTTCTAAAAATTGTTTGAAACCGGAATCTTGGAGAACTTGCAAAACGGGCTGGTTCGCCTTGGAGATCCATCGGCCGGTTATGGGCCGGGTTGTCCGCCGGAAGGAAAACGGCCGGACCGGCTATCGAAAATGCAACAATCTGCAACAAGATAAAATAAAACGAAACAGATTGAAACGAATCAGCATCCGCCTTCGGCCTTTTCCGTTAAAATTGTTCCCGGTTCCAGGCTGTTGTTGCTCAGCCCGGCCAGCACCTGGTCCACCGCACCGATCACGTTGTCGATCACCCGCACCCGCTTCCAGGTGAGATAGTCGTAGTGCTCGGCCTCGATGCCGCCGCAGACCACGGTATCCACCGCTTCGGCGATCACCAGCTGGCAGAGTCGCTCTGCCGAGGCCTGGGGCATGATGAGCAGCTTGCGCTCGACGACGGCGCCTTCATCCCCCAGGCACGCCAGCAGCACGTCGGTGGCCAGATCGAAGCGCGGCGCCACGGCCTCGTCGAGCAGCGGAATCAACACTTTCATCGCCTTGTCCTTCAGCGCTCTGGCGGCGTGTCGGTTTGACGTCCCCCAGATGGTCAAACCTCGATGCCGTAGTGCTTGATCTTGCGCCACAGCGTGGAGCGGGCGCACCCGACGATCTGCGCCGCCCTGCCCCGGTGGCCCCGCGCCTTGACCAGGGCCTCGCGGATCAGCCGCGCCTCGATGTGGCTCCAGGCTTCGGGGGCGGTCCCGTTTTCACCGGGCCCAGGGCCTTTGGTAACCGCCGCTTCGGCAGCCGCCGGCGCCGGCCGCTGCCGCACGACCGGCTTTTCCGTGAGGTAGGCCGGCAAATGGACCGGCTGCACGCGCTTTTCCTGGCACAGGTGGGCGCAGTGCTCGGCGATGTTTTTCAACTCGCGCACATTGCCCGGATAGTCGTAGCCGAGCAGGATTTTGAGGGTGCGCGGGGCGAAGCCCTGGATCGGGCGCCCCAGTTCCGCCGAGTGGCGCTTGAGGAAATAGTCGAGCAGCAGCGGGATGTCGCCCTCGCGCTCGCGCAGCGACGGCACCTGGAGCCGCAGCACGTTGAGCCTGTAGAAAAGATCCTCGCGAAAGCGCCCCCGGCGCACCATCTCGCCCAGGTCGCGGTGGGTGGCCGCCACCACCCGCACATCGGCGGCATGCCCCACCGTCCCCCCCAGCGGGTAGACAACCTTGTCGTCGAGAAAGGTGAGCAGCTTCACTTGCAGGGCCAGGGGCAGGTCCCCGATTTCCGTCAGGTACAAGGTGCCGCGGTGGGCCATGCGAAAGCGGCCCGGTCTGTCTTCCACCGCGCCGGTAAAGGCGCCCTTCTTGTGTCCGAACAGCTCGGATTCCAGCAGGGTGGCCGGCAGTGCGCCGCAGTTGATCTTGACAAACGGCCCCTTGGCCCGGTCGGAAGCCTGGTGGATCGCCTCGGCCAGCAGATCTTTGCCGGTACCGGTTTCACCGGTGATCAACACCGACGCGTCGCTCTGAGCCACCACCGGCAACATGGAAAAGAGCCGTTGCATGCAAAGGCTGCGGCCGATGACCGCCCCGAATCCGTAACTGCTGCCGAGCAGGTGGTCGGTGGCCTCGGGGCCGCTGAGGTCCTCGACCGTCTTGAGGTAGCCGATACGCAGGCCACTTTCGTCGGCCAGCGGGCTGACGCTGATGCGCACCGGGATGCGGCGCCGGTCGCGGGTGATCAGATCGTCGGTGCGGCTGACGTTCTCCTCGCTTTCCAGCGTCTCGCCGGCCCCGCAGCGCTGCACCCCGCTGCGGTTGCGCAGCACCTGGACACAAGGCAGGCCCAGGGCGTCCTGGGCCTGCACACCGATCAAGGTCGCCAGCCGTTCGTTGAGCGCCAGTACCCGCTCGTCCAGATCCACGGCCACAAGCCCGAAGGCTGCGGCATCCAGCAGCGCGGCCGGATCGATCCGCTTCAGCACGGAGGCCGGCGCCCTTTTCACCGGGGCCGTCTTTTCTTTGTCGGATGGCGATCTTGGCATGCTGTCCTGATATAGGGCGCGTCGCCGCCTGTCAAGCCGCCGCCAAGGGAGCCGGGCGCCCGGTCAAAGCCCTGTGATCAATTCACCACGGGATTTTTTGCCCCCTGCCCGCCTGGAGACTTGGGTTCAGCTTCCCGTCGCTGCGCCCTCCTGCCGCGAATGCCGGCGACCTTGACAAAGGCTAAACCTTGACCTAGAGTCAATTCAACTGGCGTGTTCTTTGACATCCGCTTCAACACTTGTCGGATGTCCCTTTCAAAAAAAGGGGGCGAAACGGCTTCGACGGGGGTATTGAAGCACAGGCTGCATGCCGAGCGCTCGTCAGCTCGTAAAAACGACGGGAACTAAACATAATCGCAGACGATTATAACTACGCCGTAGCTGCTTAGGCGGCTACCGTTCCACCGGGGAGCGCCCGCGACCCTGGATGGGGCGTCGACTAGCGGGACCGCTGTTTCGGAAGCGCCTGTGGCCGAAACGGCTAAATCAGCAGGCTAAGCCGTCGGGAATCCAGTCCGTGGGAGGCCCGCCGGACGAAAACCAAAACACGGAATAAGCATGTAGAGGTTTGTGTGGATTACTTTCGGACGCGGGTTCAACTCCCGCCGCCTCCACCAT
>DQXI01000085.1 GCA_011042305.1 Desulfobacteraceae bacterium | reverse complement strand
GGACCGGCCGGTCCGGCGCGTAGCCGAACACCACGTCCTGGAAGGCGAGGGCCGCGCCGTTGACGTTGGCCGGCGGCGATTCGTCGGTGGCCAGCCGCGGCGCATCCGCCGCCGTTTCATCCATCAGCGCGAAAATCCGCTCGGCCGAGGCCATGGCGTTCTGCATGATGTTGTACTTTTCCGAGATGTCCCGGATCGGTCGAAAAAACATGCGCATATAGGAGATGTAGGCCACCAGCGTGCCGAGGCTGATGCGCTCGGCGACCACCGCCCCGCCGCCGAAGTAGATCACCAAGGCCAGGGTCGCGGCGCTGAGCACCTCGATCACCGGCATGAAAACGGCAAACACGTGGATCTGGTCCATTCCCAAGCGGTAGTGGCGGTCGTTGAGGGCCTTGAAGGACTGGGCGTTGGCGGTTTCGCGGCCCATGAGCTGGATGACGGCCAGGCCGCCGATGGTTTCGGTCAGGCGGGTGTTGATTTCGGCCAGGCGCAGGGTCAGCTGCCGAAACACGATGCGACTGCGGCGGGCGAAACGCCAGGCGGCGCCCACCACCAGGGGCAGAATCGAAAAGGAGAGCAGCGCCAGCCGCACGTCCAGGGCCAGGAGGATGGTGGCAATGCCGGCCATCAGGAACAGGTCCTTGAAAACGAAGGCCACCACCGAGGTGAACAGTTCGTGGAGGTTCTGGGTGTCGTTGGTGGCCCGGGTCACCAGGCGTCCCACCGGCTGGCGGTCAAAGAAGCCCACCGGCAGGCGGAGCACGTGGGCGAAGAGGTCGATGCGCAGGCGGTGCATCACCCGCTGGCCGATGGCCTCCATGGCCTGGACCTGGAGGAAGTTGGCGCCGAAGCTGGCCGCTGCCAGCAGGAGGAACAAGCCGGTCAGGCGGGCGATGCCCCCCAGCCGTTCGGTAACCGGCAGGTCGCCGCCGCGCGGAACGATATAGGCGTCGATGGCCATTTTGGTGACGTAGGGCAGGGCCACTTCCAGTGCGGTGATCAGCAGCACCAGGGCCACGGCGCCGGCCAGGCGACGGCCGTGGGGGCGCAGGTAGCGCCATAGCCGCCGCAGCAGTTTGACGTCGTAGGCCCGGGCCAGGGGGCGTTCCGGATCGTAGGCGCCGTCAATTGGCATCGCCGTTGTCCTCCGGGGCCTGGATGCGCAGGGCGTTGCGGTAGTAGGCGTTTTGAGCCGATACCGCATCGTGGGGGCCCACGGCGCTGACCGTGCCGTTTTCCATCACCACCACGCGGTCGGTCCAACGCACGGCGGCCATGCGGTGGCTGACGATGATCACCAGCCGTCCGGCGGCCCGGCGGCGCAGTGCTTCAATCACCCTGCGGCCAGTGACCGTGTCCAGCTGGCTGATGGGGTCGTCCAGGAGCAGGATGGGCCGATCGCTCAGCAAGGCCCGGGCCAGGGAGACGCGTTGTTTCTGCCCGCCGGAGAGCATGACGCCGCGCTCGCCCACCACGGTATCCAGTCCGGCGGTGAGCCGGGCCACCATGGACTCGAGGCCGGCGTCGGCGATGGCTGCCGCCAGCTTGGCCGGGGACACCGACTGGCCCATGGTGATGTTGTCGCCCAGGGTGCCGGCGAAGATGAACGGCTCCTGGGGCACGAAGGCGATGCGGCGGCGCAGGTCGGCCAGCCGGATCTCGCCCAGAGGGCGACCATCGACGGCCACCGTGCCGGCGGTAGGCTCGTAGAGGCGGGCGATAAGGCGGATCAGGCTGGTTTTGCCGCTGCCGGGAGGCCCCACGATGCCGTAGCTGCGCCCGGCTTCGAAGTGCAGGTTGACGTCGGACAGGGCCTGCCGGCCGCCGGCGTAAGTCAGAACAACGTCCTGAAAGGCAATTCGGCGCGGACTGTCGGCCAGGGGAAGGGCGCCGGGAGCGTCGGCGATGGCCGGAGCCGTGTTGAAAATGGCGGCCAGGCGTTCCAGGGAGGCCTTGCCGCGCTGGATCAGGTTCATCACCCAGCCCAGGGCCATCATGGGCCAGGTGATCAACCCGATGTAGCTGATGAAGGCGACAAGGTCGCCGGGGGTGATCCGGCCGGCCACGGTGGCCCTTCCACCCAGCAGAAGCACCAGGGCCAGGCTGATGTTGGAGAAAAGCACCATCATGGGAAAGAAGGACCCGGTGATGCGCACCAGTTTCAGGTTCTGCTGCACATATTGCTCCGAGGACGCTTCGGCGCGGCGGATGGCGGCCGGCGCCAGGGTGTAGGCCTTGACCACGCGAATGCCGCTGAAGTGCTCGCGGACCGTCTCGGTGAGCGACGCGAAAGCGGCCTGCACCTGCTGGTAGCGCTGGTGCATCCGCCGGCTGAACAGCCGCGTGCCGAAGGCGATCAGCGGCATGGGCACCAGCACCAGGATCGTAAGGCGCCAGTCGATGTACGCCATGAAGCCGATGGCCGCCGTGCCGAGAACCACGGCGTCGGTGAGGGCCACCATGCCCATGCCGGTGGCCATGCGCACGTGGTTGATGTCGTTGGTGGCATGGGCCATTAGGCTGCCGGTGGGATGGCGGTCGAAGAAGGCCGGTTCCATCTTTTGCAGGTGTTCCAGCAGGCGCTGGCGCAGGTCCCTTTCCACCTTGCGCGAGGTGCCGATGAGACAGCGGCGCCAGATGTAGCGGAAAACGCCGATGCCCACGGCCAGGGCCATGATCCGGGCCGCGTAGCCGCCCAGGGGCGCCGGACCGGTGGCGGTGGTCAGCGCGTCCACGGCCCACTTGACCACCCGGGGAATCCACAATTGCATGAAGTCGACGGCCACCAGGCAGCAGACGCCCAGCAGGATCGTCCAGCGGTTCTCCCGCAGGCAGGGGGCGACGAGTTGGAAGGGACTCATGGACGAGCTCCGTCGCCGGCCCGGCGGTGCACGGGGCGCACGGATCCGGTGCGCGGGCATGCGTAGACAGGGGAGCGCCGGAGCGGATCGTTGACTTTGACCAGGGGCATTGGTAAGACGCTATCCTTATGGAAATTGGTCACGTCGTCGAATTTATCGACCATGAAAAAATACTGTGCGCCGTCATTCTGGAAATCAAGAAAGAGCGGCTCCGAATTCTGGCCGAGAACGGTCGCGAGGTCAAGCTGGCGCAGGGGAGGCTATCCCATCACAGCGCCAAGCGGATCGATCCGGGGGCCAGCCGGGTGCGCGTGCTGGAAACCCTGCGGGCGAACGCTTCCCGGCGCCGGGCCCTGGCCGCCGAGATCGATGTGGTGCAGCTGTGGGAAGCCCTGAGCGAGGAGCAGGACTGGATCGACCTGGAAACCATGACCGGGTTGTGCTTCCCCGGGGCGACGGACGCCGACCACGAGGCGGCGGTGATCCGGGCCCTCTTCGACCATCGCTTGTACTTTCGCTACGATCGCCACCGGTTTTTCCCCGTTTCGCGGGATGAAGTCGAACGGCGTCTCGCCAGGGAGGCCGAAGCCGCCCGCCGCCGGCAGATCGTGGAAACGGCGGCGCGTTGGATCAAGGCAGTGCAGGAGACCGATCCACCGCCGCCGGCGCCGGCCATCGATGCCGCCGTCGACCTGGAAACGATGCTGCTGGACTACCTGCTCCACGGTCGTGACAGCGCCCACGCGCCGCTGGTTAAGGAGATGCTGGTGCGCTCGGGGGTGCCGGAGGCCGATGGGTTGCTGGCGGTTTTGATCAAGAGCGGCAGGCTGACGCCGGACGTCAACCTCGATCTGCTGCGCTACGAGACCCCCGTGGCCTTCGCCGCCGACGAGACGGCCGCCGCCCAGGCCGCCCTGGCCGGGCCGCCCCCGGATGGTTCAGAAGACGGTCGCCGGGACCTTACCGATCTGCCGCTGTTGACCATTGACGGGCAAGGCACCCTGGATTTTGATGACGCGTTGAGCCTGGAGCCGCTGGAGGGCGGATGGCGCCTGGGGGTGCATATCGCCGACGTGGCGGCGCTGGTGGCCCGGGACGGGATCCTGGACGCGGCGGCCCGGCAGCGGGCCAGTTCCATCTATACCCCTGATCTGAAGATTCCGATGCTGCCGTCCGCCCTGGCCGAGAACGGATGCAGCCTGCGGGCCGGCCATCAGCGGCCGGCCATCAGCCTGCTGGTCACCCTGGGCGAACGGCTGGAGATCGTCGACCAGCGCATCGTTGCCAGCCTGATCCGGGTGGGCGAGCAGCTGACCTACCACGACGTGAATCTGATGGTCGAGCAGCGCCAGGACCTGGCCCAGCTCCAGCGCATCGCGACCCATTTCCGGCAGCGGCGCATCGAGGCCGGCGCGGTGCAGATCAACGTCCCGGAAGTGGTCGCTTCCCTTGATGGCAGCGGGCAGGTGGTGGTGCACCGCCTCAACCGGGAGAGCCCGTCGCGGCTGATCGTCTCCGAGCTGATGATCCTGGCCAACTGGCTGATGGCCAAGGCCCTGGCCCAGTGGGGGCTGCCGGCCATCTTCCGCAGCCAGCCGGCGCCGCGCGAGCGCCTCTACCAAGGGGAGGAGGGAACGCTTTTCCAGCACCACATGCAGCGCAAGCTGCTCAGCCGCCTGGTGCTGGACACCCAGCCCCAGCCCCACGTCGGCCTGGGGCTGGACGCTTACGTCACCGCCACCTCGCCTATCCGCAAATACTTCGACCTGGTGACCCAGCGCCAGCTCAGGGCCGGCCTGGGGATCGAGGCGCCCTACAGCCCGGAGGAGATCGCCCGGCTACTCCAGATGCTCGAGCAACCGCTGGCCCGGGTGGCCCTGATCCAGCGCCAGCGCCAGCGCTACTGGCTGCTCAAGTACCTCGAGGGGCGCGTCGGCGCCAGGGAAGAGGCCATCTGCCTGCAGCGCCGACGCTCCAGTTACCTCATCCTGATGCCCGCCTACATGCTCGAGTGCGATCTGCCCCTTTCCGTCGGCACCACCCTGAACCCCAAAGACCTGGTCCAGGTGACCATTCAACACGTGGATGCCCGGCGCGACCTGCTGCGGGTCTTTCTGAGCTAGCGCCTCCGGCCGGCGTTGCGCTCGGGAGGGGGCCTTGGGGCGGGTCGAGGCAGACCCGTCGCGGCATCATAACGCCCTGGCCAGAATCCTCCGGGCCCTCGGGCGGGGTTAAAGTTTTACCTTGCCGGCCTGGATCATGGCCACGAACGGCAGGTCGGCGGGAGCGAAGTCGAAGTCGCCCAGGGCCTCCGGCGCCGCCCAGCGGACCTCCTGGTGGTCGTTGAGGCGGAGGGTGCCGCAAACGTCCGTCACCCGGAAGGCGGTGAGCGCCACGGTGCCGAAATCGTAGCGGTGGACGTGGTGGCCGAGGGTTTCGCCGATGGTTGCCTCGACGTCGAATTCCTCCCTCAGTTCGCGGCGCAGGCAGGCTTCGGGGCTTTCACCCGGCTCGATTTTGCCGCCAGGAAATTCCCACTTGCCGCCGAGCCGGGCCGCGGCGCGGCGCCGGGCGACGAGAACCCGGCCGTCCCGGACAATGACAGCCGCCGTCACGCGGATCACGGCGTGCTCTCCCCTTTGATCAGACCGGCGATGAGGGCCGCCAGCTTGCGCTCGTCGTGGCGCACCACGCCGCCGCTGGTGTTGAGCAGATCGTCGCCCAGCAGGCGTCGGGACCGCCAGAAAGGCGCCAGCGGATCCAGGGTGACGAACTCCGATTGATGCCGGCGGTAGCGGGCCAGGATCCGCGGCGGGGGCCTCCGGGTGTTGTGGACCACCACGTCGATGGGCCGTCCGATGCGCGCCTCGAGGGCCGCAACGAAGTCGATGGCCGTGAATTGATGGGTCTCGGCGTACTTGTTCATGATGTTGACGTTGTAAACGAGGCGGCCGGACGCCTGCTGCAGGGCCTGGCTCACCCCGGGCACGATGAGGTTGGGGAAGATGCTGGTGTACAGGTCGCCGGGGCCGATGACGATGGTGTCCGCCCGGGCGATGGCCTCCAGGACCGGCGGGTAGGCGGTGATGGCGTCCTGGTGGTGAGGCACGAGGTAGACGTCCCGGATCTTTTCCCGCCGGGCGCCCCGGGGCAGGTCAATGGCCGCTTCGCCAAAGATGCGGGTGCCGTCGGTGAGCTCGGCCACCAGGGTGGCCCGGTCCACCGTGACGGGCAGGATCGTGCCGCGCACGTCGAGGATTTCGCACAGGGCGCGGATGCCGGCGGGAAAACTGCCGGTGTACTGGCCGAGCATGGTCAGCAGCATGTTGCCGGCGTTGTGCCCCCGGAGGCGCCGGTGGGCGCGGAAGCGCTTCAAGAAGATGGAACGCGCCAGGTCGGCCCGGGGCGAGAGGGCCAGGATACATTTAAGGATGTCGCCGGGAGGCAGGATCCCCAGCTCGTCGCGCAGGCGTCCGGTGGACCCGCCGCTGTCCACCATGGAGACCACGGCGGTCAGATGCAGGCCGGGCAGGGGACGCAGGCCGTTGAGCAGGGTGAACTGGCCGCTGCCGCCGCCGATGGTTACGATGCGATGGGTTGCTGCCGGCATGCGATCATCCCGTGGCAAAAATTCGACATTCAAGCTTACCTTTCCAGGAGCATTTTGAAACAACGGCGCCCGGCCACGGCCGGCGGGTCCACGCCGGGGGCAAAGGTCCACTCCGAGAAGGTGGCCCGGCCCTGGTGGGTGACCAGCAGCGCCGTCGACGATCGGGTCCCGTACTGCGGGCTGACGATAAACCGGGGGGCCAGGCGCCGCTCCCATTCCAACCCCATCCCGGTGTCCGGGAGCTGGCTGTCTTCCGGCTGCCGGCGGTCGGTGAGCAGCGCCAGCAGGCTGTCCGGGGCCACCTCGTCGTCAGCGGCGAGGCGGGCCAGGGCGGCCTTGCCCCCGGCCACCTTGGGCCAGGGGGTGTCGATCAAGTGGTTGCTCAGGCCGTGGATGCCGGGCGCCACCGGCCGGGGCGCCTGCCCGCGGCTGCCCAGGTACCACATCTGCTCCCCCTCGGCCACGACGAGGTTGAAATCGTTGTACGCGGCGCGCCGGCGGTGGACGGCCTCCAGGTAGGACGCCGGCGGGGCCGTGCCGCAGACGAAATCTTTCACCAGGTGCCCCCGGGAAAAGGCATCCGGGGCCGTGGCGGATGGGTCGCGGTAGTTGGTCAAGGCCGCCAGGCGGCCGCTGCGGCTCACCGCCAGCCAGGTGCCGCCGGCCTGCAGGTCCCGGCCGCCGAGGACCCCGGGGCACTCGGGCCAGTAGGCTGCCGCGGTGGTGGGCCGCCGGTAGAATTCATCCCGGTTGGCGGCGAGGATCAACCGGTAGCGGGGATGGCAGGCATGGGCCCAGAGAATCAAGCACATCGGGCAACCGTCATTGATTCTTGGCGTTGGTCGTGATAGGAAAATGCTTCTTTGCAGGCGGCGGCGCCGTTGTGGCCAGCGCCGGGGCCTGCCCCGGAAATGGGCCGTTTCTTTTCAGCTTATAGCCTCAACACAACTTCAACGATAAATCAACACCAACGGGAGGGCAGTCATGCGGGAAGTGGTCATCGTCAGCGGAGCACGCACGGCCATCGGGACCTTCGGCGGCGGACTCAAGACGGTCAGCGCCATCGATCTCGGCGCCACGGTGATGAAGGAGACGCTCAAACGGGCCGGGGTGCGGCCGGTGCGCAGCCAACAGATGGCCGAGACGGCCCCGGATGCCCTGCGCGATCAAGGCACGATTCCGCTGGAAAAGGCGGCGGCCGAATACGATGCCAGCGCCCCGGAGCTGGTGATCGATGAAGTGATCATGGGCAATGTGCTCATGGCCGGCCAGGGGCAGAACCCGGCGCGCCAGGCGATGGTCCGCGCCGGTATCCCCAAGGAGACGCCGGCCTTCACCCTCAACAAGGTCTGCGGCTCCGGTCTCAAGGCCATCACCGTGGGGGCCCAGGCGATCATGACCGGCCAGGCCGATGTGGTGCTGGCCGGCGGCCAGGAGAACATGAGCCTGGCACCGATGGCCCTGCTCAAGGCCCGCTGGGGGCATCGCATGGAACTGACCGGGGTGGGGGAAGTTCACGACCTGATGGTCTTCGACGGCCTCTGGGAGATCTTCTACGGCTATCACATGGGCCAAACGGCCGAAAACATCGCATCCCTCTACGGTATCGGCCGCCAGGAGCAGGACGAGCTGGGCCTGCTGAGCCACCAGCGGGCGCGCAAGGCCATGGTCGACGGCATCTTCGCCGAGGAGATCGTGCCAGTGACCGTTGCTTCGCGCAAGGGAGACATCGTGGTGGAGGCGGACGAGCGGCCCATGGACACCACCATGGAGAAAATGGCCCGTCTCAAGCCGGCCTTCCGCAAGGACGGCACCGTGACCGCCGGCAACGCCTCGGGCATCAACGATGCCGCCGCCGCCGTGCTGCTCATGACCGTCGAGAAGGCCCGGGAAATGGGGTTGGAACCGTTCATGAAGATCCGTTCCTTTGCCGCCGGCGGCGTGGATCCGGCCTACATGGGGCTGGGGCCGATACCGGCGGTGCGCAGGGCCCTGGCCAATGCCGGCATGACCATGGGGGACATGGAGATGATCGAACTCAACGAGGCCTTTGCCTCCCAGGCCATCGCCTGCATGCGCGAACTGGGCCTGCCCGTGGACAAGCCCAACCAGCTGGGCAGCGGTATCAGCCTGGGCCATCCCATCGGCTGCACCGGGGCCCGCCAGGTGGTTACCGGGATGTACCAGATGCGCCGGCAAAACCTGGCCACCGGGCTGTTTACCATGTGCATCGGCGGCGGGATGGGAATGGCGATGATCGCCGAGCGCTGATCCGGGCCGCAGCGCCCCTGGCAATCTTTTCGCTGTACTTTCAGTGGGCTTGCTGCTATTCTGTCTTCTTCCCGAACGTGGACCGCAAAAGCCTGACGCGGCCGCCGAGGCCATGCTCGGCCGCCGCCGCTTCGAGTGAGGAGGGGATTCAATGAGCGTCGCCCGGAAATTGGGAATCTTGGTTTTTTTGGGAGTGCCGGCCATCGTGGGGGGAGGGATCGTCTACGCCCTGACCGGCGACAACTACACGGCGGTGTTTATTTACGAGATCCTGCTGATTCTGGCCGCAGGCGCCTGGATCGCCCGCCTTTCCTGAGCCTGACAACCCATCGCATGTTCCAATATCACCGCGGCACCCTCTTTCCCCGGCGGGAACAGGCGGTGCCGCCTTTTTTCGCGCTGCTCTGGCGGCGTGAACCGTCTTCGCTGTTTGCCGGCGGCCGCCGTCCGGCCGCCGGCGGGGGCGAATTGCAGGTGACGAAATGACCGAGGTCGATCAACTGTCAGACATCAGCATCGAACGCGAAATGCGCCAGTCCTACCTGGACTACGCCATGAGCGTGATCATCGGCCGGGCCCTGCCGGATGTGCGCGACGGGCTCAAGCCGGTCCATCGGCGCGTGCTTTTCGCCATGCACGAGCTGAAGAACGACTGGAACAGACCGTACAAGAAATCGGCGCGCATCGTGGGCGATGTCATCGGCAAGTACCATCCCCACGGGGACAGCGCCGTTTACGATACCATCGTGCGCATGGCCCAGGATTTTTCCATGCGCTATCCCCTCGTGGACGGCCAGGGCAACTTCGGTTCGGTTGACGGCGACCCGCCGGCGGCCATGCGCTACACCGAAGTGCGCATGCAGAAGCTGGCCCACGAGATGCTGGCCGACCTGGAAAAGGAAACCGTCGACTGGATTCCCAACTACGACGATTCCCTCAGCGAGCCGGCCGTGCTGCCGGCCAAGTTCCCCTGCCTGCTCGTCAACGGCTCCTCGGGCATCGCCGTGGGCATGGCTACCAATATTCCGCCCCACAACCTGAGCGAGATCATCGCGGGGATCAAGGCCCTCATCGAGGACCCGGAAATTTCCATCGACGCCCTGATGGCCCATATCCCGGGCCCCGATTTCCCTACCGCGGCCATGATCTACGGCACCGACGGGATCGTCGAGGCTTACCGCACCGGCCGGGGGGTGCTGCGGCAGCGGGCCCGGGCCGTGGTGGAGGAGGACAAGAAGAGCGGCCGCGAGACCATCGTGGTCACCGAGCTGCCCTACCAGGTCAACAAGGCCAAGCTCATCGAGAAGATCGACGAGCTCGTCAAGCACAAGCAGATCGAGGGCGTGGCCTTCGTGCGAGACGAGTCGGACCGCGAGGGGATGCGCATCGCCATCGGCCTCAAGCGCGACCAGATCGCCCAGGTGGTGCTCAACCAGCTCTACAAGCACACCCGGATGGAGAGCAGTTTCGGGATCATCTTCCTGGCGGTGGTCGAGGGCCGGCCGGAGCTGCTCAACCTCAAGCAGATGCTCGAGCACTTCGTGCGCCATCGCCAGGCGGTGGTGGTCCGGCGCACCCGCTTCGATCTGAGAAAAGCCGAAGAGCGCGCCCATATCCTGCTCGGGCTCAAGATCGCCCTGGAGAACCTGGACGCCGTGGTGGCGCTGATCCGCCGCTCCGCTTCCCCGGCCGAGGCCAAGGCCGGGCTGATCAACACCTTCGGCATGTCGGCCATCCAGGCCCAGGCGGTGCTGGACATGCGCCTGCAGCGGCTCACCGGCCTGGAGCGGGGCAAGATCCTGGAAGAGTATGCCGCCGTGCTCGAGGACATCGAGCGCTTCAAGGCCATTCTGGCCAGCGATCGCCTGGTGCTGGACATCATCAAGGACGAGTTGACCGTCCTGCAGGAAACCTTCGGCGACGAGCGGCGCACCGAGATCGTGCCCGCGGCCGAGGAGATTACCATGGCCGACCTGATCGCCGAAGAGGACATGGTGGTCACCATCACCCGGGCCGGCTACATCAAGCGCACCCCGGCCAGCGTTTACCAGAGCCAGCGGCGCGGCGGCAAGGGCAAGACGGGCATGGTCACCAAGAACGAGGACTTCATCGACCTGTTGTTCGTCGCGTCCACCCACCACACGTTCCTGTTTTTCACCAACCTGGGGCGCGTCTACTGGCGCAAGGTCTACGAAATCCCCCAGGCCGGGCGCACCAGCGTGGGCAAGAACATCGTCAACCTGCTCGAGCTGGGCGAGGATGAAAAACTCGCCACCGTGCTGGCGGTGGAGTCGTTCGAGCCCGGCCGGAACATTATCATGGCCACCCGCGACGGGCTGGTGAAAAAGACGGACATCATGGCCTACAGCCGGCCCCGGGCCGGCGGCATCATCGCCATCGACCTGGTGCCCGGCGACGAGCTGATCGCCGTGCGCATCACCGACGGCACCCGCAACGTGTTCCTCGTTTCGGCCCAGGGCAAGGCGATCCGGTTCCACGAGGCGGATGTTCGCGCCGTGGGAAGGGTATCGCGGGGTGTGCGGGGGCTGCGGCTGGCGTCCGGGGACCGCATCGTTGGCATGGAGGTGCTCACCCACGGCCAGACCCTTTTCGTGGTGACGGAGAACGGCTACGGCAAACGCACCGCCGTCGAGGCCTACCCGGTGCAGCGTCGCGGCGGCAAGGGCGTGATTACCGTCAAGACCAGCCAGCGCAACGGCCTGGTGGTGGGCATCGCGTTGGTGGAGGACCAAGACGACATGATGCTGGTGACCAACCGCGGCATGCTAATCCGCATTCCCATCGCCGGCGTGGCCACCATCAGCCGCAACACCCAGGGGGTGAAGCTGATGGACCTGGCGCCCGACGAAAAGGTGGTGAGCATGGCGCGGTTGGCCGAAGGACAGGGGGACGAGGAGGCGGCGCCGGGCCAGGAGGGTGATGATGAGTGAGGCAGTCGGCCAAAGCGGGGGACCGTCGCTGGACGAGCGCATCGCGGTGGTGGGTGCCGGCAGTTGGGGTACCGCCTTGGCCCAACTGCTCGCCGACAAGGGATATGCGGTGGACCTGTGGTCCTTCGAGTCCGAAGTCTGCCGGCAGATTCGCCAGACCCGTGAAAACACCGTCTATCTTCCCGGCTGCCCCCTGTCGCAAAACATACGGCCCGATACGGACCTAGAAGCCGTCGTGCGGGACAAGGACCTGGTGGTCATGGTGGTCCCTTCCCACGTCATGCGCCAGGTGGCCGAGCGGCTCAACGGCCGCCTGGCGCCGAGCTGCATCGTGGTGTCGGCCTCCAAGGGGATCGAAAACCGGACCCACTTGACCATGACGGGCATCCTGGCCGAAACCCTGCAAGGCCATGACCCGCGCCGCCTGGCGGCGCTCTCCGGGCCGAGCTTCGCCCGCGAGGTGGCCCGCCGGGTGCCCACGGTGGTCACCGTGGCGGCCGGTGACGAGGCGGTGGCGGCCTGCGTGCAGCGGGTGTTCGCCGCGCCGTGGTTCCGGGTCTACACCAACGACGATGTCATCGGCGTGGAGCTGGGGGGCGCCGTCAAGAACGTCATCGCCATTGCCGCCGGGGTCATCGACGGTCTCGGGCTGGGATTCAACACCCGGGCGGCCCTGATTACCCGTGGCCTCACCGAGATTCGGCGTTTGGGGCTGGCCCTGGGCGCCAACCCCCGCACCTTCACCGGGCTGGCCGGCATGGGAGACCTGGTGCTGACCTGCACCGGCGCACTGAGCCGCAATCACACCGTGGGCGTCAAGCTGGGAGAGGGGATGAAACTGGAGGAAATCCTGGCCGAGATGCGCATGGTGGCAGAGGGGGTCAAGACCTCGCGTTCGGTCTACAACCTGTCGCGCCGCCTGGGGGTGGAGATGCCCATCAGCCACGAGATCTACCGGATCCTCTACGAGGGCACCTCGCCGGCCGACGGCGTGATGCGCTTGATGACCCGGGACCTGAAGGACGAATTGGACGAACGTTGAATCAAGCCGGGGCCGAAGGTTCGGACGGCGAGGGCTTTCGGCCGACAGCGGGGAGGGGCGTCATGGCCACTACCCGAAAAGCCGACGCCAAGGGGCCGGACGCTGGCCACCGGGGCCACCGGAAGCGGCTGCGGGAGCGGTTCCGGACGGCCGGGCTGGCCGGGTTTCACGACTACGAGGTCATCGAACTGCTGCTGACCCTCGGTGTCCCTCGAAAAGACTGCAAACCGGCGGCCAAGGCGCTGATGGACCGCTTCAAAACCCTGCCGGCGGTGATGGAGGCATCCGAGGAAGCCCTGTGCCAGGTGCCCGGTATCGGGCCGAACAATGCCGTCGCCATCCGGTTGATCAAGGCCGTGGCGGACCGCTACCTCCGGGAGCGGCTTATCGACCGCCCGGTGCTCGCCGATTCGCGCACCCTCTTCGATTTTCTCTACCATACCCTGCGCGACCTGGGCCGCGAGCGGTTCGTGGCCATTTTCCTCGACGCCAAGAACCGGGTGCGGGAGACGGCCACTCTGTTTGAGGGGTCGCTCACCGCCAGCGCCGTCTATCCGCGGGAGGTCATCCAGGCGGCCATTGAGCACCGGGCCGCGGCCCTGATTTTTGCCCACAACCATCCCTCGGGAGACCCGACCCCATCTGCCGAGGATGTCGCCCTCACCCGGCGGCTGGTGTTTGCCTGCCGCGCCGTGGGGGTTACGGTGCACGAGCACCTGGTGGTGGGGGCCAACCGGTATTATAGCTTTGCCGACCAGGGGCACATCGCCGCCATGAACCGCGAGTTCGACGCCGTGATGGCCGGCGCCTGAAATCGATGCCGGGGGCAGCCAGGCAACCGGTGTCGCGACAAGGAAGGATTCTTGGAAAATCGCCGACCCAATACCCGACCGTACTGCTTCGGAAACCTGGATGTCGTCTTTCCGATGGGCCCCGATGGACTGCGCGCCACGCCGGCCTCGTGCATGGTCTGCCACTGCAAGACCGAATGCCTGCGCGAGGCGATGGCCGGTCCGGCGGGCGACCGGGTGCGCCAGGAGCACCTGCGCCGGGCCGAGGATGCGGGAATGGTCGGTTTCTTCGAGCGCTGGTCACGCAAAAAGCAGCTCGAGCGGCGCGACCGGGCCCGCAAGCGGTAGGCGGGGCCACGGGGTGTTCGCCTCTCGAGGGCGCCGCCGGTCATCGACCGGGGACGCCTCCGGGCCATGCCAATTTTATCCATCCTTCGGAGGACCGGGACCATGAAGACCGTCAAGCAGATCGACATCGAAGAGAAGCGGGTGCTGTTTCGCGTGGATTTCAATGTCCCCCTCGATTCCCAGCAAAACATCACCGATGACACCCGCATCCGGGCCGTGCTGCCGACCCTGCGCTACGCCCTGGACAACCGGGCGCGGGTGATCGTGGCCTCCCACCTGGGCAGGCCCAAGGGGAAGGCGGTGCCGGAGATGAGCCTGGCCCCGGTGTCCAAGCGGCTCGGACGGCTGTTGGAGCAGAACGTGAAGATGGCCCCCGATTGCATCGGCGCCGAGGTGGAGGCGGCCGTGGCGGCCCTGGCGCCGGGGGAAGTGCTGCTGCTGGAAAACCTGCGCTTTCATCCCGGCGAAACGGCCAACGACGACGACTTCGCCCGGGCCCTGGCCAAGCTGTGCGAGGTCTACATCAACGACGCCTTCGCCGTCAGCCATCGCAAGAACGCCTCGGTGGAGGCCATCACGGGCCATGTCCCGGTCTGCGGCGCCGGGTTCCTGCTCCAGCGCGAGTTGGAGTATTTCCGCAAGGCCATGGCCGATCCCCAGCGCCCTCTGGTGGCCATCGTGGGCGGCGCCAAGGTGTCCAGCAAGCTCTCGGCCCTGAAGAACATGATTCAACACGTGGACAAGTTCATTGTCGGCGGGGCCATGGCCAACACCTTCCTGCGCGGCAAGGGGTTTTCCCTGGGCCGGTCGATGGTGGAGCCGGACCTGGTGGACGCGGCGGCCGAGATCGTCCGCCAGGCCCGTGAGCGCGGGGTCAAGTTCTACCTGCCGGTGGATGTGGTGGCGGCCGATCGCATGGACCCCAAGGCCCAGGTCAAGATCGTGCCGATCCAGGAGATCCCCGCGCAGTGGATGGCCCTGGACATCGGGCCGGCCACGTCCCTGCTCTACAGCCAGGCCCTCTACGACGCCAAGACTATCGTCTGGAACGGCCCCATGGGGGTGTTCGAAATGGACGCCTTTAGCCGGGGTACCACCGCCCTGGTGCACAGCGTGGCCAACAGCTTCGCCCTGTCCATCGTCGGCGGCGGCGACACGGACGTGGCGATTCACAAAAGCGGCGAGGCCGATCGCATCACGTACATCTCCACCGGCGGCGGCGCCTTTCTCCAACTGTTGGAGGGCAAGCGCCTGCCGGCGGTGGAAGCCCTCGAGCGTTGCGGCTGAAAAGGTGAACTGACCCCTTGAAGACGGCCATGGGATGTCGCGTGCGCCTGCCGGGGATGGCCTTCTGGGCCACGGTGGTCCTGCTGGGGCTCGTCGGCCTGGGCTGCTGGGTGCTGGTGGAGCGGGAGGCGCTGTTCGGCGCCTTTTCGGCGGCCTGGGCGCTCGCCACCGACCGCGGCGCCATGGCGGCCTGGCTGGAGCAGTGGGGCGTTGCCGCCCCGGTGGTCTTCATCGGCCTGCAAATATTGCAGGTGCTGCTGGCCCCGGTGCCCGGCGAGGCCACCGGTTTCATCGGCGGCTATCTCTTCGGACCGGCGGCCGGTTTTTTTTACAGCACGGCGGGGCTGACCCTGGGATCGTGGCTCAATTTCGGGATCAGCCGCCGCCTCGGCCGGGAGCCGCTGCGCCGCTGGATCTCGCCGCACCGCCTGGAGCGCTTCGACCGGCTCATGCGGCGCCAGGGGGCACTGGCCGCCTTCGCCCTGTTTTTGATTCCCGGTTTTCCCAAAGACTACCTTTGCCTTTTCCTCGGGTTAAGCCGGATGTCCTGGCGCCTGTTTCTGCCGCTGGTGGCCGTTGGGCGGATTCCCGGCACCCTGATGCTCAGCTTCCAGGGGGCAGCCCTGGCCGAGCGCAACTATGGCGTTCTGGCTGCCCTGGGGGCCTGTTGCGTCGTGATTCTGGGGCTGCTGGCGATCTATCGCAAAAATGTCTACCGGTGGATCGAGCGGGTGGATCGCGGCGGCGCCATTTGACGGAAGTGCCGGGGGAGTGATACACAAATCTTGTGAATTTTCCCGGTTTAGAGC